>NZ_CP022222.1:4885437-5186433 GCF_009930815.1 Bradyrhizobium sp. CCBAU 051011
GGGCAGATCTTCCAAAGGCTAGGGAAGAGAGGCATTGATGCAAAGCCCCCTGGGAATCCTTCGCGATATCTGGACGTCGGCCGGCGGCGATCCGTCCGCACTTAACGCGCTCACATTAACCGGCGACGAGCCGCAATTGCCATCCTCGTTTCGCGTCGCCGCAGCGGCGCAGGTCAGCGTCGCCGCGAGCGCGCTCGCCGCGGCCGAGATCTGGAAAATGCGCAGCGGAGAGGCCCAGCACGTCTCGGTCGATATGCGCCACGCTGTGGTCGAATGCCGGAGCGAACGTTATCTGCGCGTCGACGGCAAGCCGCCGCCGCCGGCCTGGGACGCGATCGCCGGTGTCTACAAGACCCGCGATGGCTTCGTGCGGCTGCACACCAACTTTCCGCACCACCGCGACGCCGTATGCAAGGTATTGAACTGCAAGCCCGAGCGTGACGCGGTGCAGGGCGCCTTGATGCAATGGGAGGGCGAAGCGTTCGAGACCGCAGCCTATGCGGAGGGCGGCGTCGTCGCCTTCATGCGCTCGCACGACGAATGGTCGGCGACGCCGCATGCCAAAGCGCTCGCCGGATTGCCGCTGATCTCGATCACGAAAATCGGCGAAGCCGCACCAAAACCGTGGCCCGAGGGCGAGCGGCCGCTCGCCGGTCTTCGCGTGCTCGATCTGTCGCGCGTGATTGCAGGTCCCGTGGCGGGGCGAACGCTCGCAGCCCATGGCGCTGATGTGCTGCTGATCTCGGGGCCGGATCTGCCGGCGATCCCGTGGCTCACGATCGATACCGGCCGCGGCAAGCTGACGAGTTTCGTCGAACTCAAGACGGAGCCGGGCCGGGCGGTGTTGCGGGAGTTGCTGACTGCGGCCGATATCTTCTCGCAAGGCTATCGGCCGCGCGCGATCGCCGGCCTCGGCTTCTCGCCGGAAGAAGCGGCGCGCATCAATCCCGGTATCATTTATGTCACGTTGTCGGCCTATGGTGCCGCCGGGCCGTGGGCGGAGCGGCGCGGCTTCGACTCGCTGGTGCAGACCGCGACCGGATTCAACCATGCCGAGGGGCAGGCGGCCGGTGTCGATGGACCTAAAGAATTGCCGGCGCAGATGCTCGACCACGCCACCGGTTACTTCATGGCGTTCGGCGCCATGATGGCGAAAGCGCGCCAGGCGCGTGAGGGTGGCAGTTGGCACGTTCAGGTGTCGCTGGCGCAGACCGGGCGGTGGCTGTGGAATCTCGGGCGGGTCGCCGGCGGGCTGGATACCCGGGATCTTACAGGGGAAGCGGTGACGCCGTTTATCCAGGAGGTCGATTCAGGCTTTGGCGCGCTGCGGTCGGTCCGGCATTCCGCGGTTTTGTCGAAAACCCCGGCGTTTTGGGCTCGTCCGGCGATGCCGCTCGGTACCCATCCACCGTTATGGCCGGCACGCGAAATGAGGCAACCATCGGGCGGTCAGCCTCAGTTCTCCAAACTTTAACCTCCTCCGCCAGGCCGGTTTTCGATTTTTAGGTTGTCTAAAGCGCCAAATGGGCACTATTAGCGCAGGGGTGAGACAAATCGTCGCTGAATGGTTCCGGGTCGGATGCTCAAGGTGTTTGCGAAGCGATTGCAGATCGTTACCCGGCAGCGGCTGACCGTGGCCATCGGTCTGTTGGCCCTGGTCGGTGCGGGCGCCTATGGCTACGCCCAGATCGGCGGTCCAAAGCGCGGGCATTCGGAAATCTCGAGCCAGTCGCGCAAGGGATTGCAGCGCTACACGCCGAGCGCCGCCGAATGGGCCAGCCTGACCATTCAGCCCGTCACCGAACGCGGCTTCCGCGCCGAGAACGTCACCGAAGGCAAGATCGCGATCGATGAAGATCGCTCGACGCCGGTGTTCTCGCCGTATGCGGGCCGCGTCACCAGGCTGCTGGCCAGACCGGGCGACAGCGTCGTCAAGGGCCAGCCGTTGTTCGTGATCGAGGCGGCCGACAACGTTCAGGCGCAAAACGATTTCATCGCGGCGATGACCGCCATGAACAAGGCGAAGTCCGCGCTCGATCTGGCGCAGTTGCAGGGAGCGCGCGCCAAGGACCTGTTCGAGGGCAAGGCGGTCCCGCTGAAGGATTATCAGCAGAGCCAGGCGACACTGATTCAGGCGCAGAACGACATGCGCTCGTCGGAAACGGCGGTCCAGGCGGCGCGCAACAAGCTGCGCCTCCTCGGCCTCACCGACGACGACATCGCGATCTTCCAGGAGAAGGGCCGCATCAATCCCGAAATCACCATCTTCGCGCCGCTCGGCGGCACCGTGGTCCAGCGCAGGATCGGTCCCGGCCAATATGTCAACGCCGGCGCCAGCGACCCCGTCTATGTGATCGGCGATCTCTCCACCGTCTGGATGACGGCGTTCGTGCGCGAAAGCGATTGCGCCAACGTCGCGATCGGGCAGGAGGTGAGTTTCAGCGTGCTGGCGCTGCCGGGCCGTTCGCTGTCGGCGCGGATCAACTACGTCGCCACCGCGATCGACCCGGCGACGCGGCGGCTGCTCGTGCGCGCCACCATCGACAACAAGAACGGCACGCTGAAGCCGGAGATGTTCGCCAACGTCACGATCTATTCCGCGGGCGACCGCCCGGCAGTCGGCGTGCCGAAACAGGCGCTGATCTACGAAGGCGACCAGGTCCGGATCTGGGTCGCGCATCCGGACAAGACCATTGAACTGCGTCAGATCAAGCCCGGCCTCACCAATGGCGATCTCGTCGAGGTGGTCGGCAATTTGAGGCCCGGCGAGCAGATCGTCACCAAGGGCGCACTCTTCATCGATCGCGCCGCGTCCGGCAGCTGACCCCTCATTGAAAGCTTCGATCTGAATGGATCGCCTGGTCGCCCTAGCAGTCAGCCGCCGCTATTTGATGGTGGGCATGTTCGTCGCCGTGCTGGTCGGCGGCCTGATCGCGTTCAGGCAGCTCAACATCGAGGCCTATCCCGATCCGACCCCGCCGATGGTCGATATCGTGACGCAAAGCCCGGGCCTGTCGTCGGAGGAGATCGAGCGCTACATCACGATCCCGATCGAGACCCAGGTCGCCGGCATCAAGAACCTGCGCACTATCAGAACCATCTCGCTGTACGGCTTGTCCGACGTCAAACTGCAATTCTCCTTCGACTACACCTATGAAGAGGCGCTGCAGCAGGTGTTGAATCGCCTGGCGCAATTGCCGCCGCTGCCAGGCAATGTGCAGCCGACCATCTCGCCGCTCAGCCCGATCGGCGAGATTTTTCGTTACCGCCTGAAGGGCCCGCCAAACTACAGCGTGCTGGACCTCAAGACGCTGCAGGACTGGGTGTTGCAGCGCCGCTTCCGCGCCGTGCCCGGTGTCATCGACGTCACGGGGTGGGGCGGCAAGACCAAGACCTACGAGCTGCAGGTCGATTTCAACAAGCTGGTCGCCAACGGGCTGACGCTGCCGCAGGTGCTGCAGGCCGTCAGCAACGCCAACATCAATGTCGGCGGCAACACCGTCAACATCGGCGCGCAATCCGCCGTGGTGCGCGGCGTCGGCCTGATCCGCTCGGTCGACGACCTCAACAACACCATGGTGTCGCAGTCCGGCGGCAATCCGGTGCTGGTCCGCGACATCGCCCATGTCACGATCGGCGAGAAGCCGCGGCTCGGCATCGCCGGCCTCGATCAGGACGACGACATCGTGCAGGGCATCGTCCTGATGCGGCGCGGCGAGCAGAGCTCGCCGACCATCGCCCGGGTCGAACAGCTCGTTCGCGACATCAACAACTCCAGCGTCCTGCCGCCCGGCGTGAGAATCGAGCGGATCTACGACCGCAAGGACCTGATCGACATCACCACGCATACGGTGCTGCACAATATGGTGGTCGGCATCATCCTGATCGTGCTGCTGCAGTGGATGTTCCTTGGCGATCTCCGCAGCGCGCTGATCGTCGGCGCGACGATTCCGTTCGCGCTGTTTTTCGCCGTCATCATCCTGGTGCTGCGCGGCGAATCCGCCAATCTGCTGTCGGTCGGCGCGATCGATTTCGGCCTGATCGTGGACGGCACCGTGATCATGGTGGAGGCGATCTTCCGGCGGCTGACCCAGACGACCGCGCTGTCTGAGGCTGAGCAGAGCCACATCTCCTTCGAGACCACGATGGGCATGAAGAGCCACGCCATCCTGTCGGCGTCTGCTGACGTGTCGCGCTCGATCTTCTTCGCCGCCGCCATCATCATCGCCGCCTTCCTGCCGCTGTTCACGCTGAGCGGCGTCGAGGGCAATATCTTCGGGCCGATGGCGCGGACCTATGCCTATGCGCTGGCGGGCGGATTGATCGCGACCTTTACGGTGACGCCGGCGCTGAGCGCGATCATCCTGCCCTCGCATCTGGACGAGACCGAGACCTGGGTCGTGAAGCAGCTCGACCGGCTCTATGTGCCGGTGCTGGAATGGGCGATCGCGAACCGCAGGATCGTGCTCGCCGGCGCCGCCGTCCTCGTGCTGATGACCATTGCGTTCGCGCGGCTGCTCGGGCTGGAATTCCTGCCCAAGCTGGAAGAAGGCAATTTGTGGATTCGCGCGACGCTGCCGCCGACCATCTCGTTGCAGGAGGGCAATGCCTACGTCAACGAGATGCGCAGGATGATCCGCGCGCGCCCCGAAGTGGAATCGGTGGTGTCGCAGCATGGACGTCCGGACGACGGCACCGACGCCGCCGGCCTGTTCAATGCCGAATTCTTCGCGCCGCTCAAACCCAACAGCGAATGGCCCGGCACCCGCGACAAGGACGAACTGACCGCGCAGTTGCTGGGGCAGTTGCAGGACAAATTCCCGGGCGTCGAATTCAACTTCTCGCAATATCTGCAGGACAACGTCTCGGAGGCCGTCTCGGGCGTCAAGGGCGAGAACTCGATCAAGCTCTACGGCAACGATCTGCAGGCGCTGACCGATACCGCCAACAAGATCAAATCCGTGCTCGGCACGGTGCAGGGCGTCACCGACCTTGCCGTGTTCACCTCGCTCGGCCAGCCGACCATTCAGATCGACATCGACCGCGCTCGCGCGGCTCGCTATGGCCTGTCGCCCGGCGATATCAACGCCACCATCAAGGTCGCGGTCGGCGGCGACAGCGCCGGCGACATCTACGAGCCCGGCAGCGACCGCCACTTCCCGATCATCGTTCGCCTTGCGCCTGAGTATCGCAAGAGCGCGGGGGCGATCCACAATTTACGGATCGGCGTAGCCGGGCAGGGCGGCATTACGCAGATCCCGCTCAGCGAGGTCGCCTCGATCAACCTGATCTCGGGCGCGGCCTACATCTACCGCGAAGGGCAGGAACGCTATCTGCCGATCAAGTTCTCGGTGCGCAACCGCGACCTCGGCAGCGCGATCCACGAAGCACAGGATAAGGTCGCCGAGCAGGTCCAGCTTCCGTCGGGATCGCGCATCGAATGGGTCGGCGAATTCGGCAACCTGAAGGACGCCATCCGCCGGCTGTCGATCGTGGTGCCGATCAGCCTCGCGCTGATCGGCGTGCTGCTGTTCTTCAATTTCGGTTCGATGGTCGACACCTTGCTCGCGATGAGCGTGATCCCGATGGCGATCTTCGGCGGCGTGCTCGGATTGCTGATCTCGGGGATTCCGTTCAGCGTGTCGGCGGCGATCGGCTTCATCGCGCTGTTGGGCATCGCTGTGATGGACGGCATCATCATCCTGTCGCAGTACAACCAGCTCATCGACGAAGGCTATGAGCGGATGCGCGCGGTGATCCGTACCGGCGAACTGCAACTGCGTCCGGTGCTGATGACCTGCGTGGTGGCGGGCGTCGGACTGCTACCGGCGGCACTCTCGGAGGGGATTGGTTCGCAGGTGCAAAAGCCGCTGGCGGTCGTGGTCGTCACCGGCATGATGCTGGCGCCGATCGTGATCCTGGTGACGCTGCCGGTACTGATCTTGGTGTTCTCGCGCCGGGCGCGCTAGAATCCGTGTGGGCACATGCCCATGTTTCCTGCCCACTCGGTTTGTGGTTGACGCAATCCGGCGGGCGTCCCTTGATAGCAGCAGGGACAACCGCAGGAGCAAGCCATGCGGATCGAGGAAAGCCAGGGCACCAGTCAGGTATCTGCAGGCCCAACGAACGGCCACGCACCACCTGCGACGACCGCGCCGACGGCTGAGCAGATTCTCGGCGAAATCCGTGACTACTGCCGCCAGACGCGCACGGCCGAATCGACCTTCGGGCGGCTGGTCGTCAACGACGGCAAGCTGGTGTCGCGCTTGCGCGACGGCGCCAGGATCACGACCGGCACGCTCGACAAGGTGCGAGCGTACCTCGCCGAGCACCGGCCTGCATCGGCCGGCGCGCCGACCAATTCACTATCGGCCAAGCCGCTGAATGGCGAAGCCACCGCCAACACGGTTGCGCCGCCGGGCTTCCGATTCTTCGACAACCGGCAAAAGTATCTGCTGTTCGTCTCGACCTGCAGCGAGAAGACCGAGGTCGGCAACCGCATCTCACTTGAGCTCGGCAATCTGCAGCCCGCGCCGCCGGCGCTGCGCATCTTCGACGCCGGTGTCGGCGACGGCACCGTGCTGTCACGGGTGATGCGCGCGGTGCACGCGCGATTTCCCACGATGCCGCTCTACGTCGTCGCAAAGGAGATCAGCTACGAAGACGTCCGCCTGATGCTGGAGAAGATGGCGGATCGCCTGTTCGAGCATCCCGCGACCGTGCTGGTCGTGACCAACCTCTATTACGCGGAGGCGCCGTGGCTGACGCCGCGCTCGGTGACCTCGGCGCAAGGCCTGATCTGGAAGGATGTCACGCTGACTGGCAATACCGCGCACGGCTTCGCCGAACAGATCAGCGAGCTCGAGAGCTTCCTCGCCGAGAACTGGCGCGCAGGCATCAGTCCGACCTCGGGCAATCCGGTCTATCAGCGCCCGGTGATCCTGACGCTGCGGCGCGAGGATCATTCGTTCCTGCTCGATCCGATCATGCCGCGGCCCGGCCGCGTGATGGCCGACTACGATCTCGTGATCGCTTCGCAACCCTATCGTGCGCGGGCAAGCGTCGAGTTCAAGGCTTCAAAAGTCGTGACGCCGCTCGTCAAATCGTTGCGACCGGGCGGGCGGCTGATCGGCATCCATTCGCACGGGCGGGATCCCGGCATCGAGATCATCGACCAGGTCTGGCCGGGCGACGACCCCTTCAAGACCGACCGCTACGCCATCCTGCGCCAGGTCAAGCACGAACTTGGCGCGGCGGCGCGGCATTACAATTTCAATGCGTCATCGGATGCGCGCTCGATCTTCCGTTATCAGATGCACACGCTGCCGGACGAGGTCAGCGGACCGATCGGCACTTCGACGCTGTTCGCGGCCTGGAACGCTGCGATCTACGTGGCGCAGATCGAGGATAACAGGCTGTCGGAAGTCGTTCGCGATGGCCGCTATCTCGAAGCCACCGACCGTGTCCTGAAGAAGCATGGCGGCCTGTGGTTCAACGACGAAACCTATGTGATCTCGCGCCGCCGCGCGCCGGCCTGAGTTTGGGAGGCGTCCGTGACCGTCCCCGATCAGTCATCTCCCAGACTGGCCGCGCTACTGCCGTCGGCCTCCGTCGAAATCTCCTCGCGCGGGCATCAGCTTGCAGAACTGCGCGACTATTTCGCTGCAGGTACCGACGTCACGGTCACGTTCCTGCCCGGCGACAATTATCATCACAACGTCGAGACGGCGGCCGCGCTGCGCAGCGCCGGCTACAATCCGGTGCCCCATATCGCCGCGCGCGAAATGGCCTCACGGGAGGCGCTCGACGATTTCCTGGCGCGGGCGCGGGGCGAGGCTGCCGTGTCGCGGGTCCTCCTGATTGCGGGCGATGTCGTGGCAGGCAAGGGCCCGTTCAAATCGACGGGCGACATCCGCAACAGCGGCTTGATCGAGGCAAATGGGATTACGTCCGTCAGCCTCGCCGGTCATCCCGAGGGCCATCCCTATCTCGAACTGCCGGATGCGCTGAATGGCCTGAAGGGGTGGCGGGAATGGGGGCGGCGGACGGGAGCGCGGGTCGATATCGTCACCCAGTTCTGCTTCGAGAGCACGCCGATCCTTCAGTGGATTGCTGAACTCGATCGAGCCGGCATCGATCTGCCTGTCATCGTCGGCCTTGCCGGTCCGGCAACGCCGGCGACACTGACAAAATTCGCGCTCCGCTGTGGCATCGGCAATTCCATGCGCGCGCTGCGGGCTCAGGTCGGCCGGTTCGGCCGCCTGCTGACCGACACAGGGCCAGATGACGTCGTCAGGGGCTTGCGGTCGGTGCCGGCGGCGGCGACCGCATCGATCGCGGGATTCCACCTGTTTCCGTTCGGCGGGCTGCGCAAGGCCGGCGTGTGGTTACGCGACTACGAACACGGCCCGCTCCAGCACGTGGAGCGGGCCGCGATCTCACACCTCGGGCTTCAGAATCCGTAAAGCTGGGCCGGATTGTCGACCAGAATCTTCTTGCGGATCGACGCATCCGGCGCCCACACCGGAAGCTGGTTCAACAGCTTCCCGTCATCGATCTGGAACAGCGGCGTCACGTCGGTGACCTGCTTGCCGGCCGGTGTAACCGAATCCGGATGCGGCCAGTCGGTGCCCCAGACGATGCGATCGGGATTGGCTGATATCAGCGCCTTGGCGAGCGGGATGCAGTCGGTGTAGTCGGGGCCGAGTTTCGAGGAGCGATACGCGCCGGAAATCTTCACATAGGCCTTGCCCGATTTGACGAGCTCCACGAGATCGGCGAAGCCCGGCTGCTCCACGCCCCGGGCTGCCTGGGCGCCGCCGAAATGATCGAACACGACCGGCACCGGTGAGGCCATGACCAGATCCTTGACCGCGGTGATCATCGCTGGGTTGGTGTAGATCTGCACGTGCCAGCCGCGTGCCTTCATGCGCTCGACGGCGGTCGTAAATCGCGGCCGCGCGACGTTCGGATCGTTGACGCCGCCGGTTGCGAGGTTGAGGCGGACGCCGCGAATGCCGGCCTTGCCCATGAGATCGAGATCGCTTTCGGACGTCTTGTCGTCGATGACGGCGACCCCGCGCGCGGTCGGCCCCCGCGCCGCCATGCCGAACAGCGTCGCCGAATTGTCGGTACCGTAGATCGAGGGCGTGACGATCACGACGCGCTCCATGTGCAGCGCCTTGTGCAGCGCGCTCATTTCCTCGGGCGAAGCCAGTTCGGGCGTGTAGACGCGGCCGGAGAAGAACGGGAATTTCTCAGGGTCCGGGTGAATATGGGTGTGGCAGTCGCAGGCGCCCGCGGGCACGTCGAAATTCACCGGCGTCGCGGGCTGCGCCGCTTTGGCCGACGCGGTTCTGTCGTTCATCATCACTCCGGCTGCGATGGAGGCAAGCATCATACTGCGTCGCGTCAGCATTGGTGTTCTCCCTGGATATTGTTGTTGATTGTTGGCGTCTGGCAGGGCCTCGGACCCGTCAGCTCCGGTGTTCTCCCATCCCCCGGCACCGGGCGTGTTTCGTCCGCTGAGCGGCCGGAAGCTTATCGGGAGAAGTGAGGCGCGGGAAGGGCAGCCGTGCTTCGAGTTATCGGTTCAGTAACGCAGCCGGTCTATCGAACCGGAAGACGCTTCGATTTGACTAATCCTCCGCCCGCCCAGAATATCTCGTACTCCTCTGGAATCACTTCATGCGAAAATTTTCACAAAAGTTCAAAACCGGCGCGTCGGTCGTTGCCGTGGTCGTCGTGCTGCTCGGCGTTTACAGCTATCGCAAGCTTGCGGCGCTGGCGGCCGATCCCACCGGGGAAAAGGATTGCGGTCCGGCGATCGGCGGCGGCGAGCAGGCGAAAATTGATCTGGAGCGGATCAAGGCGATTGCGCCGCTCAAGGATGTGAAGTGGTCACAGCTCGGCGGCAGCATCAATGATGCAAGCTGTCTCAGCAAAACCGAGGTCTACGGCGTGGTCGACGTCCGCAGCGTCGACGATATTGCCAAGACGCTGGCCTTTGCACGTGACAACAAGCTCTCCGTCACCACCGCCGGCGTGCGCCACAGCATGGGCGGGCACGCCTTCCGCAAGGGAGGTATCGTGCTTGACATGCGCGGCTTCAACAAGATCGTGCTCAACGAGAGTTCGCGATCGGTCACCGTGCAGCCGGGCGCGACCTGGCACGACATCCAGAACGTGCTGCACCCGCGCTTCGCGGTTCGCGCCATGCAGTCGACCGACATCTTCACCGTCGGCGGCTCGATCTCGGTCAATGCCCACGGCATGGACCATCAGGCCGGCGCGCTCGCGAAATCGATCAAGTCGATGAAGGTGATGCTGGCGGACGGGTCGCTGCGCACGGTATCGGCGACGGAGAACCCGGATTTGTTCAACCTCGTAGTTGGCGGTTACGGCCTGTTCGGCGTCATCGTCGAGGCTGAACTCGATATTGCCGACAACCTGGTCTACCAGACCGGCCGTCGCATGATGGACTACAAGGAATTCCCGGCGCTGTTCGCCAATGAGATCGAGAAGGACGGCAATATCGGCCTGATGTATGGCCACCTCTCGACCGCGCCCAGCTCATTCCTGAAGGAATTGCTGCTCTACACCTACACCAAGGTGGAGGGCACCGATTTCAAGCGCGAACCGCTCGGCGAGGTCAGCGGCACCAAATTGCGACGGCTCACGATCAACCTGTCCAAGCAGGGCCCGCTGTTTCAGGAAATGAAATGGCTGTCGGAAAAGCACATCGAGCATCGGATGGAAAGTTGCACGGTGACGCGCGCGCAGGCGATCGGTTCGGCGGAGGCCTGCCTCGTCAACCGCAACGACCCAATGCACGATTCTGTGCCTTATTTGCGCAACTCACTGCCCGACGATACCGACATCCTGCACGAATACTTCATTCCGCGCAGCCAGTTCGTCTCGTTTGTCGACGGCATGCGCAAGGTGCTGACCGACAACAAGACCAATCTTCTCAACGCATCGGTGCGCGTCGTGCATCAGGAGAACAATTTCCTGACCTATTCGCCGGAACCGGCATTCTCGCTAGTGCTCTACATCAACCAGACGACGGATGACGAGGGCAACCGGCGAATGAAGAAGGCGACGGAGGAACTGATCGACCTCACCATCGCGCACAAGGGCCGGTTCTTCCTGCCTTATCAGCTCTATTATTCGAAGGATCAGTTGCAGCGCTCGTATCCGCAGATCAACGACTTCTTCGCGGCGAAGCGCAAATACGATCCGAGCGAGCTATTCACCAATACGTTTTACCAGAAGTACGCGTCGTGACACTGCCCGGCAGAATGGGATTGGCATTGCGTCCATCACAGAAAATCTCGCAGCCTGGCAAGTTCAACGGCGAGTTCGGCGGAGATTACTTCAGGGATCAGTTCGCCCTGAGGGGCAGTATGAATCTGGTAGAGATGACGTTGGCCCAGCGGCTGCGTCAATAACTTCGTTAGGCATTCGTCCAAGGTGCCGTCAAAGACCGAGTATGGGATGGGCCACACAACGTCTTTGGCACGCTCGTTGTTCTTCGACGGCCATTTTTTCAGAACAGCGGGCGCGTAGAAATCCGTTTGAGGAAACTCCATAAGGTTGGGCATCGCGATCGCAGTTACAGTGCGGTGAACCGCCTCCGTGGCAGGCCGCTGCAGCCGCCTGCCTGTTCCGCGTCCAGCACAAACAGCGCACCTGCCGCGTACAGACGGCCGACGAAATCGGCGTCGTCGGAACGCGCGATGGTGAAGTAGCTGTTCGACGCAAGAATGCGGCCGTTGGCTTTGGCGATCGCAGCCAGCGCCTGGGACGGCGGGCCAATCACAGCCATCGACTTGCCGGGCGCCGAACCGAACGTCAGCGTAACGACCACGGCGAGCCAGCCGACGATGACGAGGGCGATCGCACCGGCAATCCGGCCCCATCGCAAACCTTCACGCAGGCGCCCGTCAGTAATCATAGAAGTGCTCAATGCTTGCACCCATGGCCTTGAGCTCGCGGTTGATGTCGACAAGTTTGTCGATCCTAGCCTTCAGGCCTGCCCGGCGAAAGCCGGGCCGCGCATCCAGTTCTAATGAAAACAGCTCCATCGTGCCCTTGATGTCGAGTTGAGCGGCATCGGGGGCAATCACCGTGATGAGGATGTCGTGATTACCTGCGATCTCCGCAACCCCATAACCCTGATCCAGCAGGCCCTTGAGGATGTCGGTAAAATCCTTGTAGCGCGGCGTCTGCACCAATTGCCATTGCGGGGTCAGCGCGCGGATCGGTTTGATGCGCGGCTCCTTCGCCAGCACCGCCGGCGGCAACGTCGCGACCGCAAACATGATTTCGCGCGGTTCGTTGTCGCCTCCGGCGTCGAGCGCCTTCTGAATCAGCGAGGCATAGCCGATCTTGACGAAATACTCCGCGCCGAGCGCGAAGTCGCGCTCCCAGCTGCGCATGTTGCTCGGCGTCGGGGCAGAGATCGCGAACAGGCCGTCGAGCTTGTCGCGGAACGGATATTTGTACCAGGGGATGGTATAGAGGAAGGCGGCATAATCCTGCAGCACGGCGCGGCCGAATTCGTCTTGCGGCGTGCGCTTCTCGCCCCTGATCCATTCGAATACGCGGCCGATGGTATTCTCGTAGAATCCCTTGATGGCGTATTCGACGGAATAGCTGATGCCGATGACGTAAATCATCGTCTTCACTTCGGTCAGCGATTCTCCCGTCGGGGGCACGGCGCGATTGATGGTGCAGAAGCTGCGCCAGAACCCGAAGATGTGACCGAGATAGCCAAAATGGCTTTCGCTGGAGCGGTCGAGGAAACGTCCGAGATCCTCGAAGGAATAGACGATGTACCATTCGGGGAAGGTGAAGAACGTGTTGTTCAGCTTGCGCCGGTAGCCCGACTCGTCGATCGCGGGCAGGGTGACGGCCGGTGCGCTCGGCGCTGTTGCGCCGGACGACGGACGGCACGTGCCCTCGACATAGGCCAGCGGCAAAAGCACCGTCAGTGCAATCAGGATTGCGACGACAGCGAGGATGCGCCGCAGCCACCTAAGCATGAACGGCGGTCCGCGTCCGCGGCGCCAGCAGGTAGCCGATCAGGATCGCCACGCCGCCGAGGCCGAGATGGGGTGCATTGGCGAAGAACCGCGTCGAGAGCGGCAGGTTGAGGACGCCATTGATCAGGATGCCGAAGTCGAGATAGCCGCTGCCGGTGAGCAGGCCAAGCATGCCGTCGGCGAAATAGAACACGCCGAACAGTTGAAAGAACAGTTCCGAGGCGCGACGCGAGGTCATCGCCGCTGCGGCCGCCCATAGCGCCGAAACCAGATGCAGCCCATCGGCATACCAGGTGCGGCGGAACAGGCCGAAGATCATGTCGTTGGCGTCGATGAAAGCCGGGATGTAGCCGGTGAGAATCACGAAGCCGAGCAGGGCGGCATAGCCCCAGGCGCACAATCTGATGATGTCCATGATATCTCCGGCCGGTTCGAATCTCTGCCCAGTCTAGAGTTTTGCAAGCGTCTTGAGCAGGGCGTCGTTGAACATGCCGGGGTCCTCGATCTGCGGAATGTGGCCGAGCCCCGGCAGCAAGGTCAGGTCCGTATCTGACGGCAGCAGCGTTTGGAGATCGCGCGCCTGCTCGACCGGCGTAATGGTATCCTTGTCGCCCCACAGGATCGCGACCGGGACTTCCAGCTTCGCATAGGCAGTGCGGTCCGCACTTGCTGCACCCGTGTCGGTGCCGAGGAAATAATAAAGCCAGTCGGCGATGTCGCTCGTGCTGTCGCGCTGGGCCAGCGGCCTTTGCAGGATCGCGACATATTCCGGCAGCGCGCGCTCCTTCTTCGCGATCATCGATTGCAGCAGCATTTGCGTCGCGATCGGATTGGTGATGGTCAGCGACACCAGGATTTCGCGAATCCATTGCGGCTGAACTACCCAGGGCGCGGCCGATGGGGTGGCCGTCAATCCGAGGGCCGCATCGACCAGCACCAATGCGCGTGCCCGATCCGGATATCGCATCACCAGCTCAGTCGCAGTCCCGGCGCCGAAGGAGTGTCCAACGATGATGGCGGGCGGGGCCTCCAATGTATCGAGCACGTCGTTGATTCGGGCAGCCTGGTTCTGCCGCGTATAGTTGCCGGGACGATCCGAGAACCCGAACGGCGGGAGATCAAGGGCGATCACATGAAAGCCGGCCGATGCCAGCGCGTCGCTGGTCTGCCGCCATAGCTCGCTCCACGCCGCCGTGCCGTGAAACAGCACCACGGGAATGCCGTTCGCCGGGCCCTTCTCCTGCACGAAGACGCCGCCCGATCGTGTCGGCACCAGATGGCCGGTCCTTGGCGCCAGTTGGGCGCGCATGCCGGTCTCGCGTATCGACGCCGCCATGCGAAACGAGGTGATCAGAAGGATGATCGACAGGACGAGGACCAACAGGCCGTTGGCCGACCAGCGCAGGATGTTTGAAACCACGAGGCCTCGCAAAATCCATCGAAATAAAACGGGGGCGGGAACCCCTGAGTTTTAGGCCAACGCCGGTTACTGGCGACTGAAAATACCCGACATGATCAGCGTCCGGTTAACACAGGGAGAAAATACAACCTACTGCCCGGATGGCGTCCGCAAGCCGTGCCAGGCGTCGCGCACCTGATGGTAGTGCACTTCAGGCAGATAATCCGGCGTGTTGAGGCCGAGGTTCTTGACGTCGAGCCGGCCAACGGCGCTGAGCAGCGTATAGGAGGCGATCACGCGGTCGCGCTGCGCGCCGATCAGCCGCGCCTTGGCCAGGATCAGGTCCTGCTGCGCGTTCAGCACGTCGACCGTGGTGCGCTGGCCACCGGCGGCCTCCCGCTGCACGCCCTGCAGCGCGACGGTGGCGGCGCGGACTTCGGCTTCGGAGGCGGTGACCGCAATCTTGGCGCCCTCGTTGGCAACCCAGGCGCCGACCGCGGCGGTGCGGGCCTGGTTGCGGACCTGATCCAGCACCTGCCGGCTTTGAGTAGCGATTTCCTTGGCCTGCCGGGTCTGGGAGGCGGCCATGCCGCCATCATAGATCGGCTGGGTGAGCTGGGTGGTTATGGAGGCCTGATCGGTCCCGAAGGTGCCGAGGGTTGGATCCGACTGCTTGCTGCGGCTGGCGCTGCCCTGCAGCGTGATGGTCGGCATCAAGCTGCTCTCGGCGACGCGGATCGAGGTAGAGGCGACGTCGAAATCGAAGCTTGCCGCCATCACCGCCGGATGTTCGCGGAAGGCAAGCCCGGTGGCGTCGTCGCGGCTGCGCGGCAGCAGGCGATCCACGGTGTCAGCGGGCCGGAGTTGGTTGGGTGCGTTGCCGATGACCTGGGCATAGGTCGCCTGGCTGACGGCGAGGTTGACCTCGGCGGCGTTCAGATCGGCGCGGCCCCGGCTCAGGCGAGCCTCGGCCTGCGCGGTATCGGTCGGCGTGACATCGCCGGCATTGAGTCGCTTCTGGGTGATACCGAGCGTCTCCTGCAGGAACGCCACGTTGGCGCGCTGCGCTTCCACCAGCGACTGGTTGGCGAGCACGTTGGTATAGACCGTGACCGCATCGAGCAGCACGCCCTGGCCGACATTGCGCAGGGCTTCGCGACCGGATTGCACCTGCAGCTCCGCCACGCGGACGCTGTTGGCGGTCTTGAAACCGTTGAACAACGTCTGGGACACGGTCACCCCGATGGTCCAGGGCTTCAGGTTCGCCGACTGGACGGTGTTGTCGGGCAGCAGGTTGCGCACTGCCTGAAAGCCGGCGGAGAGAGTAGCGATGATCTGCGGCCGATAACCCGAAAGCGCCTGCGGTACGTTCTCGTCCGTGGCGCGCTGGCGGGCGCGTTCGGCATTGAGCGCGGGATTGGTCTGGTAAGCCTTGGCCAGCGCGTCGGGCAGGCTTTCGCCATGCGCGGCCGGTGCCGCCAACACGAAGCAACCCGCCGCAAGGCAAATGCCCGATCGAAGCAACCGTCGTGTAACCTGGCCAACTCCTGCGGCGCGCCTTGCCATTTGATCCCGTAGCCAACACGAGAACGTGATAACCCTGCTTCGAGTCATCCCGCTCTGTCTTCCTGTTTGGGCACGATCTTCAGAAATGGCGGTTACCCCGTCATTCCGGATCATGCGTTGCTTGTCCGCCCCCGCCGACAGCCCCGGCTCGTCTACCTGTTTAGGGGGCACCGTGGCCACAGGCAAACTGCCGCGCGACATCAGTACATTAATTCGGTGAAATCCGTGCTTGGCTGTTGCCGGTTCGTCACAGACGAAGTTCAGCGGCATATGCGCTATGGTCCGGTGGCTGGCGTCCGACTCAGGGCGGTTGGCTTCCAAGCTGTGCCCGGGTCCGCAACTGATGCCAAAGCTGTTTTCCGATCCCGAATCAATCGCGGAGGACATCATCCGCGATGTCGGAACCGACCTCGTAGTCGGCTTGCCGCTCGGGCTTGGCAAGGCCAACCATGTCGTCAACGCGCTCTACGCGCGCGCCGTGGCTGACCGCTCGATCAAGCTCACCCTGTTTTCGGCGCTGACGCTGGAAAAGCCGCGGCCCTCAAGCCTGCTCGAACGGCGCTTCATCGGCCCGGTGATCGATCGCCTGTTCGGCGGATATCCTGACCTCGCGTATGCCGATGCGCTGCATGCCGGTGAATTGCCGCCCAACATCCAAGTGATCGAGTTCTTCTTCCTGGCCGGCAAATGGCTGCGCGTTCCGTATGCGCAGCAGCATTACATCTCCGCGAACTACACCCATGCCTCGTCCTATCTGCTGACGCGCGGGCTGAACGTCGTCACCCAACTGGTGGCGAAACGCGTGGTCGAGGGCATGACGCGCTACAGCCTGAGCTGCAACACCGATACGACGCTCGACATCCTGCGCGCCCGCAACGAAGGCCGGGCATCGTTCAAGCTGATCGGGCAGGTCAATTCGGAGCTGCCGTTCATGCCGGGCGCTGGCGATCTGCCGGCCGATGAATTTTCCGCCGTGCTCGACAGCCCTGCGACGGATTTTCCGCTGTTCGCGCCGCCGGCCGAGCCGGTCAGCGACACCAAATATGCGATCGGGCTTCACGCGGCGGGCCTGGTGCCTGACGGTGGCACGCTGCAGATTGGCATAGGGCAGGTCGGCGATGCATTGGCGCAAGGGCTGATTGTCCGCCACCGCGACAATACACAGTTTCGCGCCATCATGAAGCGGCTCGGGTCGGGCAGCGAACCTGCGCAGATGGGCCCGTTCGAGAAAGGACTCTATGGCGTCAGCGAAATGTTGATCGATGCGTTCCTTGGCCTGATCGATGCGGGCATTCTCAAGCGCGAGATCGATGGTGCGGTGCTGCATGGGGCATTTTTTCTCGGGCCGAAATCGTTCTATCGCGCGTTGCGCGAGATGCCGGCCGAGCAACTCGCGCGCATCCAGATGATGCCGGTGTCCTTCACCAACCAGCTCTATGGTGACGAGGAGGCCAAGCGCCGCGCGCGGATCGATGCGCGCTTCATCAACACCGCAATGATGGCGACGCTGATGGGCGCTGCGGTCTCTGACGGCCTCGAGGACGGCCAAGTCGTGAGCGGCGTCGGTGGTCAGTACAATTTCGTCGCGCAGGCGTTCGCGCTGCAGGGCGCGCGATCACTTCTCGCGCTGGAATCGACACGGCCGGCCGGTCGCAAGACGCTCTCCAACATTCGCTGGAATTACGGTCACCAGACCATCCCGCGCCATCTGCGCGACGTGTTCGTCACCGAATATGGCGCAGCCGACGTCAGGGGCAAATCGGATGCCGAAACCATCGCGGCGATGCTGGCGGTCACGGACTCCCGCTTCCAGGATGAGCTGGCTGGGATCGCCAAGGACGCCGGCAAGCTGCCGAAGACGTATGAAATTCCGCGCGCCCATCGCGAGAACTTTCCGGAACGAATCGCGGAGGCCCTGAAGCCCGCGCGCGAGGCCGGGCTGCTGCCGTCGTTTCCGTTCGGCAGCGATTTTACCGAGGTCGAGCAACGGCTGATCCCGGCGTTGCAGTTGCTGCGCGAGGCGCAGCGAACGCCGCTGCTTCTGCCGGGATTGCTGTGGCAGGGAATGACGCAGCCGCCGGATGCTGCCAAGCGCGAATGCCTGAAGCGGCTCGGTCTCGACCGCCCGACGACGTTTGCCGAGCGCGGTTACCGCGCCTTGGTCAATGCGGCGCTGGCGCGGACGAAATAGCGAGACAATGAAAATATCGAAAACAACCCCATGCAAAGTAGCTGTAGGAGGCAAAGCGACTTGTCCGCCGTAGCTCAACGAGCAAAGGCGGAAGCGTGCCCACCATTGCTTGCATTGGACGCCAGAATAGTGGGCACGGCGCTAAGCGCCTTTGCCCACCCTCCAATTCGAGCAAAGCGCTACCTGTTCTTGTTCACCGGCTTGCGCTTCTCGATGAACGCCGCCATGCCTTCGGAGCGGTCTTCCAGCGCAAAGGTCGAGTGGAACAGGTTGCGCTCGACATTCATGCCCTCCGACAGCGGCGTCTCGAACGCGCGGTTGATGGCTTCCTTGGCCATCGCGGCCGCGGGGCGCGACATCGAGGCGATCTTTTCGGCAGCCGCCAGCGCCTCTTCCATCAACTTGTCGGCCGGCACGACGCGGCTGACGAGGCCGGAACGCTCGGCCTCCGCGGCATCCATCATGCGGCCGGTGAGGCAGAGATCCATCGCCTTCGACTTGCCGATCGCACGCGTCAGCCGCTGGGTGCCGCCGATGCCGGGGATGGTGCCGAGCGTGATTTCGGGCTGGCCGAATTTTGCAGTGTCGGACGCGATGATGATGTCGCACATCATGGCGAGCTCGCAGCCGCCGCCCAGCGCATAGCCGCTGACGGCTGCAATCGTGGGCTTCCGGCAGGTCGCGACACGGTCGCCGCCGATGGCGGTGAAATCGCTGGAGAACATGTCGATGAAGCTTTTCGGCTGCATCTCCTTGATGTCGGCGCCGGCGGCGAAGGCCTTTTCGCTGCCGGTGAGCAGGATGCAGCCGATCTTGTCGTCGGCCTCGAGGTCATCGACAGCCGCCGCAATCTCGCGAAACACGCCGAACGAAAGTGCATTGAGCATTTTCGGCCGGTTGAGCGTAATGATGCCAACCGCGCCCTTGCTCTCGACAATGATGTGTTCGAACGTCGCCATGATCCACCCCGGGTGCCGCTTTTGCGGTGCGCAATGTGCCCGCAGCCGGGGTGGGCTTCAAGTGGGCGAGGCCGGTTCCGGACGCGCCTTGCCGCGTCCGGACCGCGAGGGCCGCCGCTACGCCATTAACATGCGCGCGGCCGAGGCCATCGTCAGCAGGGCGCCGAAGGCGATGAAGATCTTTCCGATCAGCGAGGTCTTGTCCAGGGTGGAACTGTCGTTGGCAGCGGCCTGAGCGGAGCCATCCGACGCCGGTTTGGCCGAAGCCATCGCGACCGTCTGCGTGGAAGAGGTCTCGGCCGGGCCCACCTGCAGCGCGCGGTCGACGTCATTGAGCTGGTCGGAGGCAACCACGGCTGCTTCAGCCGGCGGCGCCTCGGCGTCTACAGGCTTTTCCGCCGCCGCCTGCAGGACCGTATTGGCCTTCTCGGACATGGCCGCCGACATCCCCTTGGCGCTATCGGCTGGCGCGTCGGCCGCGGTCATCTGGGCGTTGGCGTTGGCGAGCCATTCGGGAATCGCGGGCGGAGTGCCGCCACTGGCATCGGCGACCTGCTTTTCCTCAGGCTTCTTGGTCTCGTTGGTCTCGGTGGATTTCGCGGCCCCGCGCGTGGTTTTGCGATGGGCGTCGCGCTTCTTCAGGGATTGCTTGACGGACTTGGCGGGCGTCGCACTCTCCGATTTCGAGACAGCGGCGGCGTCATCTGCACCCGCGGCCATCGCCGGTAACGGTACCGCGAAACCTACCAAGAACCCTGCCGTAATAATCAAGGCCGACCGCGCGCTGGCTTTGATTGTCATTTATGGAATCTCCCCATTGGCCGCCGCCCAGCGGCGAAATGAGACCCTGCGGGTGTCCACAGCACGGCAGAAAAAGGGAATCTTCGGGCAACACCCGGCAAAAGCTGGGCAATCGTGTTGCTGCCGACCGGATGCGGGCTCGCGCAATCGATGTTATGAGCCTGCCATCGTGCGGGTGGCCGTTCCGATTCCCGGACAGGCCGCCGACCGGGACCTTTGATCACGACTCCGTGATCGGATTGTCCTGACGTAACAAATTGAAAGATCGACCGAATTGCAGGGTAGGAGCGCGCGTGCGCGAGCGGGATGACGAATGGACCGGCCTGATGCGGTCGGCCATCGCAGGCGACAGTGCGGCGTATCACCGCCTGCTCAAGGCCGTCACGCCGGTGCTCCGGGCCGCGGCGCGCCGTGGTCTGGCGCGGGCAGGGCAACCGGTCGATCAGTCCGAGGACATTGTGCAGGACATTTTGCTGGCGGTTCATCTGAAGCGGCACACCTGGGACGTCAGCGCCCCGTTTGCCCCATGGCTGTTTGCGATCGCCCGGAACAAGCTGATCGATGCACTGCGCCGCCGCGGCCGGCGCATTTTCGTCGATATCGACGATTTCGCCGAGACGCTGCCGGGCGAAACGCCGGCCGAGACCGCGTCGCCAAGCGAGGTCGCGGCCCAACTTCAGACGCTGCCGGCGCGGCAGCGCGACGTGCTGCAGGCGATCGCGGTCGATGCCGCCTCGATCAAGGATACGGCGGCGAAATTTTCGATGAGCGAGGGCGCGGTGCGGGTGGCGCTGCATCGGGGGCTCGCCAGCCTGACGGCGAAGCTACGGGAATAGCGAGAATGGATACCGATCAGCTCATTCGAACGTTGGCTGCCGACAATGCGCACCGGGCGCGCCCCGTTGGCTTCGCACTGATGCTGGCGCTATTGGCCGCTGCACCGGTCTCGCTATTGATGTTCTTCACGGAACTCGGCGTCAGGCCCGACGTGATGGTTGCGATGCGCAATCCGTTCTTCGACCTCAAATTCGCAGTGACGCTGGCGCTGGCGATCGCGGCGATTGCCGTCAGCCTGCACCTGTCGCGGCCCGAGGCCTCGCTGCGGGGATTTGGCTGGCTGCTGCTGGCGCCGGTCGGGATCCTGGCCGCGGCGATCGGCGGCGAGATGATGATGCCGCAGCGATTGCCGATGATGACGCGGCTGGTCGGCAAGAATTCATCGACCTGCATGGTGGCGATCCCGCTGATGTCGCTGCCGCTCCTTGCCGGTGCGCTGCTCGGATTGCGTCACGGAGCGCCGTCGCGGCCAGCGGTTGCCGGCGCTATCGCCGGACTGTTGTCGGCGGGATTGGCCGCAACGCTCTACGCATCACACTGCACGGATGACTCCCCGCTGTTCGTGGCGGCCTGGTACACGATCGCGACCGCGCTGGTGACGGCGATCGGCGCGCTCGCCGGGGCGAAGCTGCTGAAATATTGAAACTGCGAGCCTACGCCGGCACGTTCTGCTGCATGCGGTGGAAGCGCAGCACCTGCTGCGCCGTCGAAGGCCGCAACCGCTCATAGGTGTCCTGGCTGGCGACAAGATCGGTCGGCTCCGCGCCGGACAGTTCGTCGCGCATCCTGATGATGGTCCTGACTGTCGACCATGACAGCCCGGCGACCTTCGCCAGGATCATCACGCCTTCGGCCCGGCTTTCGATCATCATGTTCTCGGCGATCGCAACCGATACGTTGGCGAGCGCCGCGATCGAGGCGTTGGCTTCGTCGAATTTCCCGGCCTTGGCAAACGATGCCACCTCCGATTCGTCGAGCCGACCGTCCTCGTACAGCGACTTGACCAGCGCGTGCGCAATCGCAGTGTCCCTGGTGATCGTTGAGGTCGCCGAGCGCGCGCGCCGCGTCGCCTCCTTGACCACGGTCGGCACCTCGGCCGCCTGCTGGGGATTGGCGGCCTCCAGCCGCTGCCGCACCGTGTCGGAGGCCTTGGCGAGCAGTTTCAGATAGACATGCCGCGGTACCGACGGACGCAAGCCGATGCAGGCCGTGAGATCGTCGTCGCCTTCGGCGCGGTTGACGAGGCGAGTAAAACCGCGCTCGGTGAATTCCGCGCCGGGGTTGTTCACGGTCGACGCGACCACTTCGTCATTGCCGCGCTGGACCAGCACGTCGGTGACCGCGCCACTCAGGGTCTTGCGGGTCGAGATCGCCATCAAATGCGCCTGGCTCTTGCTGCGCGCGTTCTCGATCAGGGTCTTGTCGTCGAGGCGCGCCGATTGCGACAGCACCGGACCCGCCACTTCGATGACGTCATCGAATGCGAGTGCGCGGATGGTGAGCGGTGGCGCAGTGTCGATCGGAGCCAGGCGGTTGGCCAACAGCATCTTGGCCGAGGTTTCGATGTGATCGATCAGGCACTGGAAGACGTCGTCGAACAGCCCGATCTGCTCGTCCGAATAATCCACCGCGCCGTTGATGAAGAGGTCGGTCACCCGGCGCAGGGTTTCCACCCGGCGAGCGACGGTTCCGTGCGCGAGCGTGGACTGCAACTCGTCGAGCAGACTTCCGGGCGAGGGAGAAATGGCGGTCTTCGAAATCATGACTCTATCCTGGAGCAAAAGCCGGCAGCGGATTCTTCGCTGTCGGAGCTGAAAATGTTGGATCAGGCGCTGGTAATACGGTTGCGTCCCTGCGCCTTGGCTGCATAAAGCGCGCTGTCGGCGCGCGCGAGTAATGTGTCTGAAGTTTCGTTCGGATTCAGCATTGCAACGCCTGCCGACATCGTCACCTTCATGCCCGGCGAGAATGCGCTCCAATCGAGCTCGGCGATAATAACCCGCAGGCGGTCGAGCGCCCGCATGGCCTGGCCGGTGTCCATGCCGGGCAGCACCAGCAAAAATTCCTCGCCGCCATATCGGCCGAACCGGTCGACGCTGCGGATGTTGGCGAACGTGGTGATCGAGAATGTCCGCAGCACCTCGTCGCCCGTCGGATGGCCGTAGGCGTCGTTGATGCGTTTGAACCAGTCGAGGTCGATCAGCGCGATGGAGCAGGGCGATCCGCCGCGGGCTGCGCGATCAATCTCCTCCTCCAGCATCCGCATGATGCTGCGGCGGTTGGACGACCCGGTCAGCTCGTCGAGCTCCGCAAGCTCCTCGATCCGCTTGTACGCCGCCTTCAGTTCGAAGCTCCGGTCATAAAGCATCTTGCGCATGGTAGAGCCATACAGTCCCACGAAGGCGCATTGCCCGATCGTGAAGACAAAGGAAAGCATGGCCGCGACGCGTTCGATCTGGGTGGTGATCGGCAGGCCGATCGGGGTGTTGGCAAAGAGGAAGATCGGCGCCAGGCCGATCATGGTCAGCGTCCAGGTGATGATTGCCTGCCGGGACGTCATTCGCAGCGCGCCGAACCCGAAGATCAGGAATACGACGCTCAGGAAGGCAAATCCGATTTCGGGCGCCGCCAGCAGAAAGCCGAGCTGGAGCGCGACGTGGCCGGCGACCTGGAAGATCGTGAGATAGTGGTCCTCGAACCGGTCGTTGAAGTGAGCTTCCGACAACACGACGAAGATCGAGACCAATCCGATACTGGAAAGGAAATAGGCCGACGGGATGATGATCGGGACGGTGCCGGCGTAGCAGTAGACCAGCAGAACCGAGGTGATGAGCGAATAGCTGACGCCCTGGACTGCGAGCATGTGGCGGCGCTGGCCGACCCGGCGCTTCAATACTTCCGACGGCAGGCGGACCGGGCATGCGGTCGCACCGTGGGAGGCTTGCCCCTGAAGCAATGAAGCCGCGCTGCTCATGTCCCGTCGCTGTTGGTGTATGCCCGACGAAACTTTAGGGAATAAAGCCTTTAGGTTTGGTATCTTTTGAGGTCGAATCGGGTCCGTTAAAACCCTGCCATTGCACTGTTTTCGCAATAGAATCTGCCGAATTCCGATAGTATGGAACCGGACATTGCGGAAACCCGTGACCGTCGCACAGAGGCTGTCCTGCTGGCGAAGCCTTGATAATGTCGGGTGGCACGTCTTTAGGAAAGTGTTTCCGTATTATGGTACCAATAATGGGGCTCAGCTCGTTTCCGCCGGGAAAATGGCCGGACCATGTCCGTCTGTGGGGTAGGTCACACATGCAATTCCGGCATTGCCGTAATGTGAAGAATCTCACTCTTCCCATCGAACCGCCGGCCACTCCCGTCCGACCAACTTTGCGAGACGGCCATTGAGCGCGACACAGGCGGCTTCAGATGAAGTTCTGATCGCTCGGATCGCTCAAGGCGACCGGCTCGCCATGCAGGTGCTTTACGGAAGGCACCATGTCAGGGTGTTCCGTTTCGGGCTTCGGCTCGTAAGGGACGAACAGATTGCGGAAGACCTCATCAGCGAGGTTTTTCTCGATGTGTGGCGTCAGGCTGGCAAGTTCGAAGGCCGATCCGCCGTTACCACCTGGCTCCTGGCGATTACGCGGTTCAAGGCACTTTCGGCACTTCGGCGCCGCAAGGACGTTGGACTGGACGACGAAACCGCGAACGCGATCGAGGACACGTCCGACGATCCGGAAGTGGTGGTGCAGAAGAAGGATACGGGTGAAGCGTTGCGCAAGTGCCTGACGGCCCTTTCGCCAGAGCATCGGGAGATCGTCGATCTCGTCTACTACCACGAGAAGTCCGTGGAAGAGGTGGCCGAAATCGTCGGTATTCCGGAGAACACCGTCAAGACGCGCCTGTTTTATGCGCGCAAGAAATTGGCCGAGTTGCTCAAGGCAGCAGGCATAGAGCGAGGTTGGCCATGATGGCAGCGAGCAAAAGAATGCTGGATCACGAGCCCAGCGAAGTCGAGACGCTGTTGCCCTTCCACGCGGCCGGCACCCTGAACGCGCACGATGCGCGCCGCGTCGAGGAAGCGCTCGCCAGCGATCCCGAACTGGCCCGGCAATACGCCGTCATCCGCGAGGAATACGCCGAGACGATCAGCCTCAACGAGAGCCTGGGTGCGCCGTCAGCGCGCGCCATGCAAAAGCTGTTCGCGGCGATCGACGCGGAGCCGGCGCGCGAGCCGGCTCGTTCGGTCAGCCTGTCGGCCCGGGTATCGGAATTTTTCGCACGACTGTCGCCCCGCACGCTGGCCTGGTCGGCGAGCCTCGGCGCCGTATTGCTACTGTTGCAGGCCGGCGTCATCGGCGCGGTGCTGATGAAGAATCAGACCGCTTCGTTCCAGACCGCGTCGCTGAGCGTGAACGAGCGGTCGTCTTCGGCGCCCATCACCCGCGATCTCGGCGTTGCGGCGACGCCGCCGCGCGCGCTGGTGCGGTTTGCGCCGGAAGCCCGTATCGCCGACATCACCGCTTTGCTCGACAATTACCAGGCCTCGATTGTCGACGGCGCCAAGGGCGGCATGTTCCGCGTACAGTTCGGCAACAAGACGATGAGCAAGGACGAGGCCGCAAGCCTGTTGAGCAGGCTCCAGCGCGAGAAGATCGTCAGCCTGGCGGTCGCAACGCCGTAGAGTCTCCGACGCGCCCCGGGAAAGCCGAGGTCCCATGGTTCACGATGGCCCGAATTGGCTGATGAAGGCGCGCCGCGCGGCATTGATTTTGCCGGCGGCGCTTTTGCCTTTGATCACGGCTGCAGCTTCGCCAGTTCATGCGCAAAGCATCATGCGCACGCCCAACCTCAATGTCGGGGCGCGGACACCCACCATCAATCCGACGATAACGCCGCGCATCAACCCCACCATCGCTGCGCGCCCGACCATCGCTGCCCGCCCGAGCGTCGATACCGCCGCGCGGACGCTGCCGTCCCGTATTGGCACCATGAGTTCGACCCTGCGTGTCCGTCCGGGCGCCGGCGTGCGGTCGACGCTGCCTTATGCGCGGTTTTCGCCCAACCTCTATCCGGCTTGCCAGTATGCAATGCGCGGTCCCGACGGCGAGTGCTTCGATCGTCCGGTTATGTCGGCCGGCGGCGGCAACGGCGCTTCGGCCAAGAAGGGCAAGGGCGGATCGGGCAACAACAATGCTCAGGCGGCGGTCAATCTGCGCGCGGTCAAGAACGAGCTCGTCGCCGAAATCGATGGCGCGTTATCCAACGCAGACGCCGACGAACTGGCGCGGCGTCACGGCCTGGAGCGCATCGCGTCGCAGAACTTCCCGCTGCTCGGCGGCACCATCGGCCTGTTCCGCATCGTCGATAACCGCCCGGTGGACACCGTGCGCCGCGAACTCGCAGCCGACGGCAGCGTGCGTTCGGTGCAGCTCAATTTCCGCTACTTCCTGCAGGATCAGAAGAAGGCTTCGACCGAAGGCGACGCCGCGCAATACGCCGTTGCCCAGCTTCGGCTGCCGCAGGCGCACAAGTTTGTCCGCGGCATGAACGTCACCATCGCGGTGATCGATTCAGGCGTCGACGCCAGGCATCCTGAACTCGCCAATTCGGTCGCCGACAGTTTTGACGCACTCGGCAGCAAGGAGGGCCCGCACACTCACGGCACCGGCATTGCCGGCGCGATCGTCGCGCATGCCAGGCTGATGGGGAGCGCACCGGAAGCGAGGTTGATTGCGATCCGCGCATTCGGCGCGGGATCGAAGGGCGCGGAGAGCACGTCCTATGTGATCCTCCGGGGACTGAACTATGCGGCCGAGCACGGCGCGCAGATCATCAACATGAGCTTTGCCGGCCCAAAGGATCCACTGATCGAGCGCGGCATCGCGGCGACGGCGGCCCGCGGCATCCTGATGGTCGCCGCGGCCGGCAATGCCGGTGCGAAATCGCCGCCGCTCTATCCGGCGGCCAATCCCAACGTCATCGCGGTGAGCGGCACCGACGCGCAGGAAAAACTGTTTGCGGCGTCGAACCGCGGCAACCACATCGCAGTTGCCGCGCCTGGCGCGGATATCTTCCTGCCGGCGCCCGATGACAAATATCAGATCACGTCGGGCACCTCGTTCTCCGCGGCCTATATCAGCGGCGTTGCGGCGCTGATCATGGAGCGCAACCCGGCACTGAAGCCTGGCGATGTTCGCGCGATTCTGACGAGCACCGCTCGCGATCTCGGCATCCCCGGTCGCGACGATCAGTTCGGGGCCGGCGAAGCCGACGCCCTTGCCGCGGTTACCGCCGCAGCCGCCGCGCCGGCGGTTCCACTTGCCTCGGCCTCGGGCAAGCCAACGGGAGAAAAGGCGCCAGCGCTCGACCCGTCCGCCGATAACGCTTCCGTGAGCCGGGCGCTGAATGACTCCCCGCCGTCGATGGCATCGGAAAAATCGGCCGCAAACGGCGCGAAATGAGCCCGCTACACGGTGATTTTCGGCAATCGCCTCCTGAAGAGAACGTTAAAAAAATCATCCGTCGTTTTGAACGTCTGGCGAGGGTGTTGCGACCAACTGATGTGGGAGCGGTAATCCCTCCCCAATGGCTATATTCGGCGCGAGCGCCCATCCACCCCAAGCGCCCATATGGCTTGACCCGTCCGGTTGTCCCCCCGGACGGGTCTTTCATTTTCAGCACAAGTTTTCGAAGAAGTTGCGTCGCATGCGCCGCCGCGCCTGCTTGCCCGGGGTACAAGTTTCTCGTTTGTCGGCGCGATGTGCAATTTTCCCGTGCGTCTTCTCACGCGCAATTACCGGCGTGCGCTTCGCAACGCGTCCATGCTGCTGTGCGGCTTGACGGTGGATTGAGGTGACGACTCCGTACTTGTGCGGGTTTCTTTGCTTGCTGGTGCAATCCGTAGCTGCACGTACTGGACAACCAAAAAGTTTTCCACAGAATATCCCTGTCATCTCCAAACTGATTCGTCTCTGGTTGCGTCTGCGTCGGTCTCTCTCTTACGGGCTGATTTATGGCACATCCTGCAGACGTGGCACGTGGCCGCAACATCGTTGCGCGCTGGTGCAACCTTGCCGAGCAACGGCTGGAATACCTTACTGAATTGTTCGAAACCGGGCGCTGGCGCCGCTTTCACACCGAACGCGAATTTCTCGAAAACATCCGGGAAGCCAAGGCTGCGGTTGCAACCTGGCGCGAGCTGTTGAGCCGCGAAGCCTCGCTGGACAACACACATATCGACATGGCCTGGCTTGGCCGGCGTCGAACGTCGCCGCTGCCGCTGACGCCGCTGCCGCGCGATGAAGGGTACCGGCAGCCGGTGATGCAGCTTCAGCCGCAGCCCGTGGTGCAGCTTCAGCCGCAGCCTGCGCCGATTGCTCCCACACCGCCGCGCGATGTTCCCGCCGACGTTCTGGTCGCACTGGAAAGCCAGCTCACTGTTGTGGAAGTCGCGCCATCTGTGGCCGATCCGCTGGCGCTGGGCCAGATGTCGTTCCCGGCGCTCGATCTCGACGCCATGAAGGAGCGCTATCCGCTGCTGCGGAACGCACTGTAGGCGGGCGAGGGCCGGCTACCGCCTGACTGCGTTGCCGCCGACCACCACCTGCGCGTAGCGCTGGGCGCCTTCGGCTGACAGATCGGTCGTAATCGTGCGGGCGTGGTCGAGCCCGACCACGGCGCCGCGCGGGGTTTCCGAGATCATGTTGTTGTTGACCAGCGCCGTCCCGGCGCCGGGCAGCACGGATACGCCGACGCCGACGAAGGCCTTGCGGATCACGTTGCCGGTAATGGCGACGTCGCGGAGATACTTGCCCCAGCCGGCGATGATGCCGAAGGAGGGCGCGTTCTCGATCACATTGCCTGTGACCGTCGAGTCTGCCTCGACATAGATGCCGATCCCGGCGTCGTCGTCGGGCGCGGTGCCGATCGGCCGCTTCGGCAGCAGATTTCTGACGATGTTGCCCTGCACGACGGCGATGCGGCCGCCCTCGTTGAAATTGCACACGGAGACGCCGACGGCGGCGCCATCGACCGTGTTGTTGGCGATCACGGCGCCCTCGAACGCGAATTCCGAATAGAGCGCGACCTCGCGGACATTGCTGACGCTGTTGTCGGTGATGTGAATATTCGATGCCGAATTGCCGCGCACCGCCGAGTAGTCGCAATTCCTGATGCGGTTGCCGCGCACGATCACATTGCCGGCGCGGAAGGCGTTGATGGCGTTGCCGTACTGACCGGAGCCGCCGGGCCCGGCCTTGATGTCCTCGATGCGGTTGTCGAGCACCAGCGTGCCGTCATCGCCGATCGCCGTGCGCAGGATTTCGATGCCGTTGTCGTTGGTATCGATGATGGTGTTACGCGAGACGATCAGGCCAAGCGCGTCGAAGGATACAACCGCGGTGGTCTCGATCTTCGTGAAGATGTTGCCGGAAATATCGCCGGAGACCTGCTCGAGCCAGATGCCGTTGCCGCCGCTGCCTGTGATTTCGCAATCGGCGATGCGGACATCCCGCCCGCCGAGGCAATGCACGAGCCCGCGCCGCGTCGGCAGCGGAATGCGGCCGCCATCGAGAGTGATGCCGGTGAGGCCGATATTGTTGGCACCTTCGCCCTGCAGCATCGAGGCGCCGCCCGTGAACACGAGCTTGGTCGCGCCGCGCACGCCGACCAGTTGGGTGCTGTTCGAAAGGCGCAACATGCCGGTGCGGTAGAGGCCCGGCGGCAGCGCCAGCGGCACTTGCGCGCGCGAAGCTTCATCGATCGCGCGTTGCAGTTTTGTGGTCTGATCGTCCGGACTCCCCGGGCGGACACCGAATTGCGTGACGTCGCGGCCGAGCGTGGAAGCGGGCGGAGCGGCGCGCGCGGCGTCAGACGACATCGCCAGCGCGCCGGCGACACCGGCGGCGGACGCTCCAATGAGATGGCGGCGGTTCATGTCCATGGTGAATGGCCCTCGCGCAATGCAGGTCGCGGCATTCGCAGGCTTCATAGGTATCGCGAAAATGCGACCGGGCATGGTGAAGACCGGGAAGAGCGGCGGCGATTGTTGGGGGTAGGGTTAATGTTGGGTGCGCCCTACGCAGCTCTGCGCGCCAGCCTCACCATTTCCAGCAACATGGCTTCGCCGGCATCGACGAGTTCTTCCAGCGTGATGCGCGCAAAGCCCTTGCGCCTGAAAGCGCCGCCGCGCGCCAGCGGCGGGATGTGGATGAAGGCGGCGAGGCGAAGGCCGTTATCCGCATCGACGGATTCGATCGCTCGCCAGCTCAGATAGTTGCAGAGATAGCTGCCGGCATCGCGCGAGGCGCGGGCGTCGAGGCCGGTGCCCTTCGCAGCACGCAGCAGCTTCGCGGTGTGTGGGCCGAACCTTTGCGCATCGGCGCCCTCCGTGATCGATCCCTTGCGGGCGTGGGTCTGTGCGGCGTCGGGCCATAGCATGGTGACGGCGTTGCGGGCGCGGGTTTCGATCCGCAGAAAGTGCGTCCGCGAAGCGAGGCCGAACATCAACAGCGCATGCGGCTTGTGCTTTTGCAGCGCCCGCGGCAATTCGCGGTCGACCGCGTTGTAGGTCACGGGAAAGATGTGGCTGGAGAGTTCGACGTCGGTGAAGGCCGGGCGGCGCAGCCGCGTCAGCCGCGCGACCAGCGGCTGCGTCGGGTTGTAGGGTGCGCCGGGGAACGGGCCGAAGCCGGTGACGAGAATGCGGAGTTTTTCGCTCACCGCAGCCATTCCGCGATCTGCTCGGCGGCGACCGCCGGCGTGATGCGGCCGTCGGCGACTTCGGCCTCGGTCTTCTTCACCTTGGCGCGGATCGCGGCGTCAGACCGTACTCGGGCCATCATGCGCTGCTCCAGCATCGACCACATCCACTTCACCTGCTGCTCGCGCCGCCGCGCTGCGAACTCGCCCGAGGCATTCATGGCGGTGCGGTGATCCAGAATCTTCTGCCACAGCGTGTCCATGCCGGTGCCGGTCAGTGCCGAATAGGTGACGACCGGCGGATGCCAATGTTCCGAACGGGGGGTGAGGATATGCAGCGCGCCGCGATATTCGGCGGCCGCCAGATTGGCACGCTTGATATTGTCGCCGTCGGCCTTGTTGATCGCGATCATGTCGGCGAGCTCGACCAGACCCTTCTTGATGCCCTGCAATTCGTCGCCGGCGCCGGGCAGCATCAGGGCGAGGAAAAAATCCGTCATGTCGCAGACCGCGGTTTCGGACTGGCCGATGCCGACGGTCTCCACCAGCACCACATCGAACCCAGCGGCTTCGCAGAGCAGCATCGCCTCGCGGGTCTTTGCGGCGACGCCGCCGAGCGTGCCCGAGGCAGGCGAGGGCCGGACGAAAGCGGCCTCGGAGTTGGCCAGCCGTGCCATCCGCGTCTTGTCGCCGAGGATCGAACCGCCGGTGCGGGCCGAGGAGGGATCCACCGCCAGCACCGCGACCTTGTGGCCGCGCTCGATCAGGAGCATGCCGAGCGCGTCGATGGTGGTGGATTTGCCGACCCCGGGCGAGCCGGTGATGCCGACACGGACGGCTTTCCCTGTATCGGGCAGCAGCGCCTGCACCAGGTCGCGTGCGGCCGCCTGATGATCGGCACGGCGGCTTTCGATCAGGGTGATCGCGCGCGCCAGGGCCGCGCGGTGCCCGGAGCGGACGTCCTTGGCAAGCTTCTTGAAATCGAGGGAAACGGTCTTCGGCAGGGTCATGCCATGGTTTACAACGGCCGTGCCGCGCAGGCGAGGGGCCTGCCGCGGTCCGTTCAGCGGGACGCCGACGCGGCGGCTGGCGCCTCGCGCCTGAGCTTTCGCCACACCCAGACCAGCACCGGCCAGATCAGTGCGCCGATCGCCATGGCGGCGAGGATCGCGGCGATCGGCCGCTCGAAGAACGGCAACACGCTGCCGTCTGATTTGATCAGCGAAGTCACGAAGCTTTGCTCGACCATGGTGCCCATGACGATACCGAGCACCATCGCTGCGACCGGATAGCCGTTTTCTTCCATGACATAGCCGATGACCCCGAAGGTCGCGACGATAACCACGCCGAATATGTTGTTGCCGATCGCGAACGATCCGACCGCGCAGCACAGCATGATCACCGGCATCACGGTGGAACGCGGCGCGCGCAGCACATAGCTCGCCAGCCGGATCATGACGATGCCGAGTGGGATCATGATGATGTTGGCGATGATGAACATCAGGTAGATCGCATACATGCTCGACGCTTTTTCGGTGAACAGCGTCGGGCCGGGATTCAGCCCCTTCATGTAGAGCACGCCGATCGCAATCGCCGCGATGGTGTCGCCGGGAATGCCGAACAGCAGCGACGGCACCCAGCCGGAGGCGATGCTGGCGTTGTTGCTGGCGCCGGCTTCGACCAGGCCCTCGACATGGCCGGTTCCGAACTTCTCGGGTTCTTTCGAAAACCGCTTGGACATCGCGTAGCTGACCCAGGCGGCCATGTCGGCGCCGGCGCCCGGCAGCACCCCGATGATGATGCCGATGATGTTCCCGCGCGTCATCTGCCAGTTGTACTTCTTGGTGAGCTTCCACTGGCCGGCCAGGATGCTTCCGAATTTGCGCCGCGGGATCGGCGGCGGCTCTGGCGTCAGCATCGCGCGCATCACCTGCGCTACCGCAAAGACGCCGACCAGCGCCGGGATCGGCTCGATGCCGCCGAACAAATTGGTCATGCCGAACGTGAAGCGCGGCACGCCGCCGGGATTTTCGATACCGATGCACGCGACCAGGAGACCGATGAACATGCTGGCGATCGCCTTCACCGGCGAAGAGCGCGCGACCAGCGTGGCGCACATCAGGCCGAGGAATGCGAGCCAGAAATATTCGAAGGTCGAGAACGACAACGCGATTTCCGCGAGTGGCGGCGCCAGGATCATCAGCGACAGGGTGCCTGCGATGCCGCCGACGGCGGAGAACCAGACGCCGGCGCCAAGCGCGAGTTCGGCCTCGCCCTTGCGCGTCATCGCATAGGCTTCATCCGCATAGGCCGCCGAGGCGGGCGTGCCGGGAATGCGCAGCAGCGCGCCTGGAATGTCACCGGCGAAGATCGCCATCGTCGATGCGGCGACGATGGTGGCGATCGCGGCGATCGGGGACAGATAAAAAGTGACCGGGACCAAGAGGGCGGTCGCCATGGTCGCTGATAGCCCGGGCAGCGATCCGATGACAAGGCCATAGACCGATGCCGCGAACATCGCGACGATGACTTCCCAGGTGGTGATGAGCGCAAACGCTTGGGCGAGGGTGTTGAGCATCGGTCACCAGGGCATCGGCAAAACGCCGGGCGGCAGCGGCACGCGCAGCAATTTTGAGAAAATCAGGTGGATGCCGATCGGCGCAAGCAGCGCGAGCGGCAACGCAACCTTCCAGCGGGCGCCGAGCGCGGTCGAGGTCACGTAGACGATCATCGCCGCCGTGAGAATGAAGCCGAGCCGCTCGGCGACCGCGACGTAAAGCAGCAGCAACGCCGGCGGGAGCAGGGCGCGCAGACCATAGAGCTTGCTGGTCGGCGGCGTCGGTTGGCCACCCTCGACCGGAATAAGGTGTTCTTCTTCTTCGAAGCTACGGCCAATCCCGAGTGCAATCGCGAGCCCGCACAGCGCCAGCCCTGTTCCGATCACCAGCGGGAAGACGTTGGGCCCGACCGGCTGGCCAGGCACCGGCGGCAGTTGCCACCCGCCATAGGCGGCAGCTGCGCCGAGGCCAACGAGAAACAGACCCGTGACGCGATCGGGTAGACGCATGAACTAACTCCGCGGATTTCGGACGATGTCAGCCGATGAAGATCAGGCCTTTGATAGACCGGCGGCCTTCATCGCCACGCCCATCTGGGCATCGCCCTTGTCCATGAAGGCCGCGAATTCGGCCGCATCGCCCCACACCGTGCCGAAGCCACGGTTGCTCATGAAGTCCTTGAACTCCTTGGAGTCATAGACCTTCTTCAGCGACGCGGTGAGCTTGGTCGCAACGTCGGGCGGCAGGCCCTTGGGGCCGGCAATGCCGCGCCATGCGCCGGTCGAATAGTCGATTCCCATCGCTTCCTTCAGCGTCGGCACATCGGGGAAGGCTGGGTTGCGCGCCTTAGCCATAACGGCGAGGCTGCGCGCCTTGCCGGCCTCGATGATCGCGCGCGCTTCCGGCACCGAGCAGGTGGTGAGGTCGAGCCCGCCGGCCGCGAGATCCTGCATCGCGGGCGCGGCGCCGTTCGATGGCACCCACGCAACGTGATTGGGGGCAAGTCCCATCGCCTGCATCCAGCCGACCAGCGCCAGATGCCAGATCCCGCCCTGACCAGTGCCGGAGGCCTTGAACTTGCCGGCGGGCGCGGCCTTGATGGCGTCGGCAAGCTCCTTCACGGTCTTGTAGGGCGAAGTGGAACTGACCTGGATGCCGGGCGGATCTTCGTTCATCAGCGCCAGCGGCGTATAGCTCTTCGGCCCGAGTTCGGTGAGCCCCTGCCAGTGCATCATCGAGATTTCCACCGTCAGCATGCCGATGGTGTAGCCGTCGGCCGGTGCGGTTGCGATCGCGGAATGGCCGACCACGCCCGAGCCGCCGGTGCGATTGACCACGTTGAACGGCTGGCCGAGATCCTTTTCCAACAGCGCCGCGACGATGCGCGCGGTCGCATCGGTGCCGCCGCCGGCGCCCCAGGGCACGATCACGGTCACCGGCCGCGCCGGATAGGCCTGCGCCAAGGCCGGCTTGAAACCAAAGCCCGCGACAGCCGCCGCAGCAGCAGACGAAGCCGCAAAGGCGCGGCGGGTAATCTTTTTGGACATGGTGATCCTCCCTGCGGCGCCGTGAGGTCAGGCGCTCTTGTAATATCCGCATTCTAGGCGGCTTTGCGCTCCGCTCGCAAGGCATTGGTCGTGAAAGCAGTTTTATCGCCGGTGGGCATCTCGCCACATCCGGAAATCGGGTGGCGGCAACAGGGCTACCCGAAATAGGTATCCATGTGCGGCCAAGTCATCGAGCCGCGATCGATTGCGGAGAAAGCCATGACGACAGCTTATTACAGCACCGTGCTAGACCATCCCCTGGAAACCGTGTGGGCCCTGATCCGCGATTTCAACAACTACCCGGCCTATATTGAAGGGGTGAGCGAAAGCGTGATCGAAGACGACAAGGGTGGCGACGAAGTCGGCGCGGTCAGGCGCTTCTGCTACCTCGGCAACTGGATCAGGCAGCGGCTCGCCGGCCATTCCGACGAAGCGCACTCGCTGACCTATGCGGGTATCGATCCATTTCCATTTCCGTCCGAGTCGCAGTCGGACGTTCCAGCTCCGACGCGCTACGAGGGAACGATGCATCTGCTGCCGGTCATCGAGGGCAACCGGACCTTTATCGAATGGTCCGTGCAACTCGACACCGCGCCGCAGGACGAAGATCGCTGGCGCGCGCTGTTCCAGTCCTGGATTCCGGATTGGACCCACTCACTCGAGCGAGCGCTGGGCCGTCGTGCCGCTTGAGCGTGGCCGTCATTGCGGCCGGTCTTCGTCGTCCTTCGGTCGCGCGCCGCCGAAAATTCTGGCGCCCTCCGGGGTCAGATAGGCCTTCAATGCCTCCCAGGGCACGAAGGCGACATACTCACCTTCGGCATAGGAGCCCACCGCGTAAGGTGCGTAGTAGAAGTTCAGGCCGGAGCTCTTGCCTTCTTCGGTCGATGGCGCCAGCGCGACCGGGCCGATCTTGAGAAGCTTGGCCTCGATGCCTTCGATGGCGCTGGCGTCGGTGCCATCAGCGCCGCGTTTCTTCTTCTCGGCTTCGAGCGAAGCAATGACGCCTTGCCGCATCGCCTTCATCGTCGGGCCGTTGTCCGCCGTCTCGTTAAAGAACGGACGGATGCTGATGCGCTTGTTCGCCGACTTGTCCCACAAGATGGTGTCGGACGCGCTGTTGGGGTGCGCACCTCCAGTATATTCGTAGTCCGCCCTGATGATGCTGACATAGCGGCCATCGACCACCGAGCGGGTCTGGTATTTCCGCTCATACGACCACGCGTTGCGGAACAGGTCCGGGTCCTGCTTGCGCTCCTTATCGGCATCGGCCCGGTTCTTTGTGGCCCATGCCTTGCCCTCGGCCAGGCAGTTCGCCGCCAGTGCCGGTTCGGCCTTGATCCTGGCGTCGAGGAAGATGCCGGCTTCGACCCATTTGGTCTTGATGGAAAAGTCCGGCTTGGGATCGGCGGCGAATGCCAGCGTCGCAGCGCATGCGATCGCACCCGCGAAGCCAATTGTCCGAGCGAACGCTACGAATGCAATGCTGCGCAAGGGCGATCCTTTGGAAGAAGTACCGCGGGCGGAGAACTACTCCGCCGCCTCGCTGCTGTGGCCGAGCCGAGCGTTGAGCTTGCGGATCAGCTCTTCGGCAGCGTCCGAGATCACGGTGCCCGGCGGGAAGATCGCCTCGGCGCCGGCTGCGTAGAGTGTGTCATAGTCCTGCGGCGGCACCACGCCGCCGATGATGATCATGATGTCCTCGCGGCCGTGCTTCTTCAGCGCGGCCTTGAGTTCCGGCACCGCGGTGAGGTGGGCGGCTGCCAGCGAGGAGACGCCGAGAATATGCACGTCGTTCTCCACCGCCTGCCGCGCCGCCTCGTCGGCAGTGGCGAACAACGGCCCAATGTCGACGTCGAAGCCGACATCGGCGAAGGCGGATGCGATCACCTTCTGGCCGCGGTCGTGGCCGTCCTGGCCGATCTTGGCGACGAGGATGCGGGGGCGGCGGCCCTCGGCAGTCTCGAACGCATCGATCAGTTCCTGCACCTTCTCGACCCGGTTGGACATGGCGGACGCCTCCCGCTTGTAGACGCCGGTGATGGACTTGATCTCGGCGCGGTGACGCCCGAATACCTTTTCCATCGCGTCCGAAATTTCGCCGACGGTTGCTTTCGCCCGCGCCGCGTCGATGGCGAGCGCCAGGAGATTGCCGTTGCCTTCGCCGGCGCTGCGCGTCAGCGCCGCGAGCGCCTGCTCGACTTCCTTCTGGTCGCGCTCGGTGCGCAGCCGCTTCAGCTTGTCGATCTGCAGCCGCCGCACGGTGGAGTTTTCCACCTTGAGCACGTCGATGGCGGCCTCATCGACCGGCTTGTACTTGTTGACGCCGATCACGGCTTGCCGTCCGGCATCGATCCGCGCCTGCGTCTTGGCGGAGGCCTCCTCGATGCGCAGTTTCGGTACGCCGGCTTCGATGGCCTTGGCCATGCCGCCGAGCGCTTCGACCTCCTGGATATGTCCCCATGCCTTGACCGCGAGATCGCGGGTCAGCCGTTCGACGTAATAGGAGCCGCCCCAGGGATCGATGATGCGGTTGGTGCCGCTTTCCTGCTGCAGGAAGAGCTGTGTATTGCGCGCGATGCGGGCCGAGAAGTCGGTCGGCAGCGCCAAGGCCTCGTCGAGCGCGTTGGTGTGCAGTGACTGCGTGTGCCCTTGGGTCGCCGCCATCGCTTCGATGGTGGTGCGCATCACATTGTTGAAGACGTCCTGCGCGGTCAGCGACCAGCCGGAGGTCTGGCAATGGGTGCGCAGCGACAGAGAGCGCGGATCCTTCGGATTGAACTGCTTCAATAGTTTGGCCCAGAGCAGCCGTGCCGCGCGCATCTTGGCGACTTCCATGAAGAAGTTCATGCCGATCGCCCAGAAGAACGACAGCCGCGGCGCGAAGCGGTCGACATCGAGGCCGGCGGCAAGGCCGGCGCGCAGATATTCGACGCCGTCGGCCAGCGTGTAGGCGAGCTCGAGATCCTGCGTCGCGCCGGCTTCCTGCATGTGGTAGCCGGAGATCGAGATCGAATTGTACTTCGGCATTCTCTGCGAGGTGTACGCAAATATGTCGGAGATGATCCGCATCGAGGGCGCGGGCGGATAGATATAGGTGTTGCGCACCATGAACTCTTTCAGAATGTCGTTCTGAATGGTGCCTGAGAGTTTTTCCGGCGGAACGCCCTGTTCCTCGGCGGCGGCAACGAACAGCGCGAGGATCGGCAGCACCGCGCCGTTCATGGTCATCGACACGCTCATCTGGTCGAGCGGGATACCGGCAAACAGCGTGCGCATGTCGTAGATCGAATCGATCGCCACGCCCGCCATTCCGACGTCGCCGGAGACGCGCGGATGATCTGAGTCATATCCGCGGTGGGTGGCAAGGTCGAACGCGACCGAGAGACCCTTTTGCCCCGCTGCAAGATTGCGACGATAGAATGCGTTGGAATCTTCCGCCGTGGAGAAGCCGGCATATTGCCTGATGGTCCAGGGCTGGTTGACATACATGGTGGGGTAGGGGCCGCGCAGATAGGGCGCGACGCCCGGCCAGGTGTCGAGGAAGTCGATGCCTTCGAGGTCGGTTTCGCTGTAGGCCGGCTTTACCGGGATGCCCTCGGGCGTCAGCCACGGCTCGGCGCTGTCAGCCGGCCTCGGCGCCACAACGTGCTCAAACCTGACATCGGCGAAATTGGGAATCCTGCTCACGGACGGCCTTCCTTCAATGTCATAATTCGTGCCTCACAGTCAGCCAGGCGCTGATGGATTTCGGGCTCTCCAGCCGGTCGTACGACGTTCCCCACCAATCGCGACAGAATGTACGCCAACAAGGGCAGGCCCACTACCAGCAAAAGAAAGTCCGAAGCGGACATTTGGCCGGCGAAAACCGCTGCGATCATGGCAAGTCCGATTGCGCAAATGATCGCAACCGCTGCTACACCAAACCAAGCCGGTGTTCGGGGCAGCGAAAACGGTCGATAGAATGGCCCGTTGTGATAAGCGATCATGGAGAGCAATCGATCGCGCTCCGCTTCCAGTTGAACCAGTTCGTTCCGGTCGACCATATTCGCGCTCACGAGATTCGCAGCACCTATTGGCGTCACCTAATCATGATCCGGATGCTGGTGGCTGGTGATGGTCGCCATCTTCTCCGGCCCGTAATTCTGCATCGTGGTCTGGCTCGGCAGGTTGGCGATGCCGACCACCCAGCCTAGCCGGGATTCGGTTCCATATTGCCGCGTCGGCACCACCCGGTCGGGGCGGTCGAAGGTGCCGGTCATGATCTCGATCCGGGGGCCGCCGATCAGCCGGTAGGTCAGCGGTGTGCCGCAGGCCGCGCAGAAATCGCGCTCGGCAATGGAAGAGGATTTGAATGTCGCCGGCTTGCCGCGGGTCCAGGTGAAATGCTCATGCTCGATATCGGCGAGCGAGGCGAAGGGTGCGCCCGATGCCTTCTGGCACATCCGGCAATGGCAGATGCTGACCTTGGGCGGCACTTTCGACACCGCAAAGCGGACGGCACCGCACTGGCAGCCGCCGGTCAGGACCGTCTTGTGGTTGTTTTCCGTCATGCTCACTCCATCCGCCGCCAGGCTTCCTGCAGCGTCGCCAGCGCGTCGCCGCCGGCAAAGATGAAATCGCCTACGCCGGCATTTCGCAGCGCGGCCTCCTGTTCGCCGGGCCGCCCTGCCAGATAGATATGCTTCGCGCCGGCCGCTTGAAGGGCCTTCGCGGCGGGGCCCGCGTGTTCCGCATAGACCTTGTCGGACGAGCACAGGCACGCAATCGCCGCTCCGGACGCCTTAAACGCGGCGGCCAACGCAGCCGGGTCGGTAAACCCTTGCGTGTCGATCGCCTCGATGCCGCCGGTCTCGAAAAAACTCTTGGCAAAGGTGGCACGCGCAGTGAAGGCGGCGGGCGTGCCGAGATTGGCGAGAAAGATTTTGGGCCGTGCGCCCGATGCCTTGAGCTTTTCGTCCGATTTGTCCCGCAGCGCCTCGAACGGCGCGGCGAGCCGGATCGGCGGCAGCGGGTCGAATTTGAATTTCGCCTCGCCATAGGGCGGCAGCACGATCGGGGTTGCATCGAGCACCGCGATATCGTCCTCATGCAGGTTCGGGAATTCGCTGGCGCCGGTCAGCACGTCGCGCCGCCTGGCGATGTTGAGCTCGCGTGCGGCGCGGGTGGTGGCGACCTTGCGCTGGATCAGGTTCTGTTCGAGCGCCGCAAAGATGCCGCCGGTCTTCTCGATCTCCTGAAACAGCGACCATGCGGCTTCGCAAAGTTGCTGCGTCAGGGTCTCGATGCCGCCGGAACCGGCTGCGGGATCGCTCACCTTGGCGAGGTTGGATTCTTCCAGCAGCACCAGCTGCGTGTTGCGTGCGACACGCCGCGCAAACGGATCGGGCAATCCCAGCGCCAGCGTGTGCGGCAATACGGTGATGGCATTGGCGCCGCCGAGGCCGGCGGCGAAGGTCGCAATCGTCGCGCGCAGCATGTTCACGTAGGCATCGCGTTGCGTCAGCATGCGCCAGGCGGTATCGGCCGCAACGAACAGCGGTTTGGGCGTGAGACCGCAGGCCTGTTCGATGCGCGCCCACAACAGCCGCAGCGCGCGGAATTTCGCCAGCGTCAGGAACTGGTCGGCGTCCGCGCGGAGCCGCGCATAGACCATGCCTTGGGCATCTTCGAGCGAAATCCCAGCCCCTTCGATCGCGCGCAGATAGCCGACGCCGGCAGCCAGCACAAACGCCAGCTCCTGCACTTCCGATCCGCCCGCATCGTGGATGACGCGTCCATCGGCGGCCGCCGACGGGCCTTTGAAGCCCATGGCGGAGAGGCCCTTGATGGCGCTGGTGACCGCGGGCGCGATCTCCTCCCAACTATAGGGACTGGAGCCCCACACTGCACCGGACCCGAGCGGATCGAGGCCGAAACGGACGTCGCAGGCTGCAGGGTCGATACCCCTGCGCTTGATGTATTCGGCGACGTGAATGGCCGCCATGCGCGACTGCGGGCCGATCTGCAACTCGATGCCGATGCCGGCGTCGAGATAGATGCCGTCGAGGACGGCTTCGACGGCCTCTGCCGAAGGATCCAGTCCAAACCCATGTGCGCCGTTGGCGCCCGAGAACACCAATGTCAGCCCTGTCGCGCCGTTCTCCAGGTCGTGCAGCGCCTGCGCGTTCGCCGCTTTCGCGTCGGGGTGGTCGATCCGCTGCATGATCTGCCACGGCGCGGCGGCGGCACGGCCGGCGACCGGCGCGGCGCCTTGCGCACGGCGATAGATCGGATCGATCTTCAGCCCATCGGACGTCTGGCTGACCAGTTTCTCGAATGGTGCGCCTTTCAGCACCCCATCGACCAGCTTGCGCCAGTCCTCGTAGGTCGCCGGGACAAATTCCGCGGCCAGGGTCAGTTCGTCAGTTTTGGTGGTCATCCGGACTATTGTTCCTCGGTCGTCTCTTCTGTTTGGCCGGAAATTGCCACGGGGCGGCTGCCAAGCCAAACAATGTTTTGGGTCACGTGTGGACGGCGCCCTGGCAAGAACTTTCTGACGTTTTGCAGCATTGGTCGGGTGCGGTCACGTGTCCGGCCTGTTGATGCGGCAGGTGTGGCCGCTGGCCCTAATGCTCTGCGCGGATCGGGTCCCAATCGTTCGCATGCACTTGAAAGTGCGTTGACCCAAACGGGCTCTCCCAATCCCCGGAACAACCGTATCTGCATTACGTCGTCATGCCCTCGCCAATCGTTGAAACTCCTATTGTCTATGCTGCTGGCAGCAATCTTGGCTCTTTGAACTGCTCTCCGCGTACCATCATGGCCCAGGCCATGCGCGCGATTTTATTGGCAAGCGCCACGGCGGCGACCTTGATCGGCCGGCGCTCCATAATATGCGCAAGCCAGAGGCGCCGCGTGCCATGCTGCCGCGCGTATCGGATAACGGCCATGGCGCCCGTGACGAGCAGCCATCGCAAATATCGATTTCCCTGCTTTGAGATTCTACCCAGACGTTCCTTGCCGCCGGTCGAATGCTGCTTGGGAACAAGCCCGATCCAGGCCGCCAGGCTTCGTCCGGACGAGAACTCTTTCCAATCACCGACTTCTGAGACCAGGGCGGTGGCGACGATGGGACCAACGCCTGGGATCTGCTCGAGCCGGCGGCTTTCTTCGCTTGAACGATGCCAGGCATGGATGCGCTTCTCGATAGCTCCGATCTCAGCTGCGATCGCGGCGTGTTGGCGGGCAAGAACCTCGAGGCTGAACCGTGCGGCCGCGGGTATCCGACCATCCTTCTCGTCAGCAATGATCTTGAACAGCTCGGCTGTGCCGTTGCGCCCCTTTGCCGAGATAATGCCGAGCTCGGCCAAGTGACCGCGGATCGCGTTCGACAGCATCGTTCGCTGACGGACCAGTAGCTGTCGGCTGCGATGCAGCATCAGGCCTGATTGTTGCTGCTCGCTTTTGGTCGGCACAAAACGCATCGACGGACGTGTCACTGCCTCGCAGATCGCCGCAGCATCATTAGCGTCGTTCTTACTGCGCTTGAGATAGGCCTTCACATAACTGGGCGGCATCAGCCGCACCGTATGGCCGAGCGCCCGGAGCTCACGGCTCCAATGATGGGCACTTGGGCAAGCTTCAATGCCAACAACGCAAGCCGGCAAAGTCGAGAAGAACTCCAGCACCTTGGCGCGGCTCACACGCTTGCGGATCACAACCGCGCCATCAACATCTGCGCCGTGAACCTGGAAGACTGACTTCGCAATATCGAGACCAATCGTGCTAACCTCGCCCATGGACGGCTCCCCTCAAAGTGGTTTGCTTCAACGCAACCACCCTATGGCACTTCGATGCCGCAGAGTGGGCGCCGTCCACAGCATCAATCGAGGTCGGGCAGGCGCCGGATACCCTCGGCTGAAAGCTCAGCCAGCGCGTCGGCGACGCGGCGTCCGGCGATGATACGGTCGGGCGCGATTTCGGCGAGTGGCACCAGCACGAAGGCGCGCTCGAAAGCCCGTGGATGCGGCAGCGTCAGTTCCGGCTTGTCGAGCCTGACGTCGTCATAGGCGATCAAATCGAGGTCGAGAGTGCGAGGCCCCCAGCGCGTCTCCTGCGCGCGGTCGCGGCCGAACTTCTTCTCGATCTTGTGCAGCGTGAACAGCAGCGCATGGGGATCGAGGCTGGTCTCGATCTCGATGACCGCGTTGGTGAAGGGCGCCTGGTCTTCCTCGCCCCAGGGCGGGGTGGAGTAGTCGGAGGAACGCGCGAGCAGGGCGGCCTGTGTCATGCCGCAAATGTTGGCAATGGCTTTCCGGAATGTCGTGCGGACATCGCCGACATTGCCGCCGAGCGCGATCAGCACATCCGCCATGTCAGGGCGATGGCCGTTTGCGCATCAGCACCACGCCGACATCCTCGAAGATTTCGGCAATCGGCGCATGCGGCTTGTGGACGGTGACCTTGACCGCATGGACGCGTGGGAACGCCGCGAAGATCGCGTCCGAAACGGCGCCGGCCGCACGCTCCAAAAGCTTGTAATGGGTGTTCGTAAACGCCGCGGTCGCGGTCTCGACCACGCTGGCATAAGAAACGGTGTCGGACAGCCGATCAGTGTGCGAGGATTCCGACAGGTCGATGGAGAGTTCGAGATCGATCACGAACCGCTGCCCGACTTTGGTCTCGTGTTCCATCACGCCATGGCGGGCATGGGTGACGAGGCCGGTGATGAAGATCGTATCGCTCATCCCTGTTCCCTGATTGCCGCTGCCACGCGCAGCGCCTGGACGGTTTCGGCGACGTCATGCGCCCGGATGATCCGCGCGCCGTTTTGCGCCGCCAGCAGATGCGCGGCAATCGAACCGCCGAGGCGCTGATGCGGCTCCGCCGGCGTCACCGTGCTGATGAAACGCTTGCGCGAGGCGCCGACAAGCAGCGGCAATCCGAACGACTGCAACTCGCCGAGCCGCGCCAGCGCGGTCATGCTCTGCTCGGGTGTCTTGCCGAAGCCGATGCCGGGGTCGAGCACGATTCTGTCGGGCGAAATGCCGCGTCCGGCGGCGATGTCGAGCGAACGCGCGAAGAAATCAGCGATATCCTGCATGATGTCGATGGCGGGATCGGCGCTGTCGCGGTTGTGCATGATGATGACAGTCGCGCCGCGCTCGGCGACGAGGCCCGCCATGCCGGAATCGCGCTGCAGGCCCCAGACATCGTTGGCGATGGCAGCGCCCTGATCGAGCGCCCAGGCGACAACGGCCGATTTCATGCTGTCGATCGACACGGGAATGCCGAGCGCCACGACGTCTGATAGCACCGGCTGCAGGCGCTTTAGTTCTTCTTCGGCCGAGATCGGTTCCGACCCATAGGGCCGGGTGGATTCCGCGCCGATGTCGATGATGTCGGCGCCTTCGGCGATCATCCGCCGGGCCTGGGCCAGCGCCTGCTCGGGGGCCGCGAATTGCCCTCCGTCCGAGAATGAATCGGGCGTCAGGTTCAGTACGCCCATCACCGCCGGATAGGGCCTGGACAGCAGCGCAGGCAGCACCGGATGACCGGCCGGACCGGTTGCGGCGGTTGGTCTGGACTTGGCTGCGATCATGCGGTCGCTTTGCGCGGTCCGCGCCGGGGAGTCAAGGCGTGAAAGCCGGGCCTGCTTGCCCGGCCGGGTCGGGCTCAGTAGCTGATCTTCGGCTGAAGCTTGCGCGCCTGCTCGATCAGTTGCTCGACTGATCGTTCGGAAGGCAGAACCCGGACGAGTTTACGCTTTATGTTCACGTCTCTCATGTTCTGGGCCAGGCGCGCCGGATTGCGGTGTGCGAGCTCACGCACGGTGGTGACGCCGGCCGCGCGCACCAGACCCACCTTGGCTTTGCCCATTCCGGGAATGCGCATGTAGTCGGAAAAATTGGCCCATTCGAGCAGTTGCTGTTCGCTGATGCCGGTCTTCGCCGCAAGCGCCTTGCGCCCTTTCACCGTGCGGGCGGCTTCCAGCAGCGCATCGGTGGTGCGAATGCCCAACGATTTCAGTTTCGAGGCATAGTAGGCGGTCAGGCCGTCGATCTCGGAAAGGGAATAGGTCATGATACCAGATGAAAAATGACTGTGTTCGGGCTGAATATGCTCACCAGGCTGCCGACTATGCGAACTGGCTGAGGCCCGGCGTTCCCGAAATGATTTCGCCCATTTGATCCGCTCCGATTTTGTCGCGGCCGAACCTGAAAAGTTCACGTGCCACGCTTTGAATCTCGTTCATGCCCAGACCCAGCGCCATCAGCCTGGTGCCAACCGCCATCAAGCCTCCGCCCATCAGCCGCGCGAATCCGCCATTGCTGCTGGAAGCCGCAATTGCAACTTCGGCACCCGGAATTTGGTCGATCAGAGCCTGAACCTTGTCGGAGGGGCCCTCGTTACGGAGAAAACCCAGAACGATGCCGATGGTTTTTTCAGCGACAGCGCTATCGATGCCGGCCTTTGAGGCCAGCCGCCCAATCAGTTCATCCATAATTTGCCCCGTCCCCAACCGGTTTTTACCCGGTCGCCTACTTGAAATTTGATCTTGAGCGTCCGCGATCTGAAATACAAGCGATCCGCACGTGCGAAGGCCTAGATCGAGTCGCGAGTGTTGCAGCAATGCAAGAGTGAGTCCCGGATTGACGCTGATTTATTGCGGTGCGTCCTCGATTTTTTTGCCGAAGTTCGGAAAAAAGTATGAGAAGCACGAACGACGAGGCCAACGCTCACGTATATACCGCTGACGGTTTCAATCGGCGGGCAGGTTGCGATATGATTGCCAACCAAATCTCCCCGATGCGCGCGAAGAGGCGATTGCGATGACCTCCGATAACAAGACAGCCGATACCGACGAGAAGATTTTTATCGGAAAGGGCGAACAAACAGCCTGGCTGGCGCTCGCGCTTGCCAATCGGCACGGTCTTGTCACCGGGGCGACCGGAACCGGCAAGACTGTATCGCTGCAGGTGATGGCGGAAGGCTTTGCACGCGCCGGCGTTCCGGTGTTCGCCGCCGATATCAAGGGTGACTTGTCAGGAATATCGGAAGTCGGGGAGGCCAAGGACTTTATCTTGAAGCGCGCCGGAGAGATGGGCCTCAATTTCCAGCCCGACCAGTTCTCGACCGTGTTCTGGGACGTGTTCGGCGAGCAGGGACATCCGGTTCGCGCCACGGTTACGGAAATGGGACCGCTCTTGCTGTCGCGGATGCTCGACCTGAATGACGTGCAGGAAGGCGTCCTCAACGTCGCATTCCGTGTGGCGGATGAAAACGGGCTGACGCTCATCGACATGAAGGATCTGCGATCGCTGCTGGATGCGATCGCGCCAGCTGGCGGCAGGAAGGGGCCGGATGCCGAGGAAGATCCATATGCGGAGATCCGAAAGGCCGCACAGAGTTTCGGCAACGTCAGCAAGGCAACAATTGGGACCATTCAACGCCAGCTTCTGGTGCTGGAAAACCAGGGCGGAACGAAATTCTTCGGCGAGCCGGCGCTTTTGCTGAAGGACTTCATGAAGACCGACAGCGACGGCCGGGGAATGGTCAATATTCTGGTCGCCGACAAGCTGATGCAGAGCCCGAGGCTCTACGCCACCTTCTTGCTCTGGATGCTGTCGGAGCTGTTCGAGGAACTGCCGGAAGCCGGTGACCTGCCGAAGCCGAAGCTGGTGTTCTTCTTCGACGAGGCGCATCTGTTGTTCAACGATGCGCCGAAGGCGCTGCTGGACAAGATCGAGCAGGTGGTCCGCCTGATCCGCTCCAAGGGCGTCGGTGTCTATTTCGTCACGCAAAACCCGATCGACGTGCCGGACAAGGTGCTTGCCCAATTGGGCAACCGCGTGCAGCACGCGCTGCGCGCCTTCACGCCGCGCGACCAGAAGTCGGTGAATGCGGCAGCGCAGACATTCCGGCCGAATCCGAAGCTCGATACCGCCCGCGTCATCATGGAGCTCGGCAAGGGCGAAGCGCTGGTGTCGTTCCTCGAAGGCGGCGGGACGCCGACCATGGTCGAGCGCGTCATGATCCGGCCACCGACGGCGCGGATCGGGCCGATCACGCTGGAAGAGCGCAAGGCGATCATGAACAAGAGTCCGGTCAAGGGCAAATACGATACCGCGGTCGACGCCGAATCCGCCTATGAGATGCTGCAGAAGCGCGTCGCCGGAACGGCGGCGCCTGCGGACGCAGCGAATGGCGGCGGAGGCGGAGGAATCCTCGGCCAGATCGGTTCGATCGTCGGCACGATCTTCGGCACCAACGTCAGGCGCGGCAGGCTGTCGACCGGCCAGGTCATTGCGCGAGATGTCACTCGTTCAGTTACCAACAAGGTGGTCGGCGGCATCGTCGCCGATCTCGGTAAATCGGTCGGCGGATCGCTCGGCAGTTCAGTCGGACGCGCACTGGTGCGCGGCGCGCTCGGCGGATTGCTGCGGCGGTAAGGCTACATTCGACGCCAACAACAAGGCCCGCAGCCAAGGGCAACTCAGGATAGTCAGCCATGTCCAATGCCAAGATCCAGCCGGTCCTCGATCATATCGACGCCGATTTCAACAACAGCCTCGAGCGGCTGTTTGCGCTGTTGCGGATCAAGTCGATCTCGGCCGATCCGGCCTTCGCCGGCGATTGCAAGGCGGCCGCCGATCATCTGGCGAAGGATATTGCGACGCTGGGCTTCAAGGCGGAGGTGAGGCCGACGGCGGGGCATCCCGCGATCGTCGCCAAGATGAATGGGAGCACGAACGGCAGCACCGACGGCCGTCCGCATGTATTGTTCTACGGGCATTATGACGTGCAGCCGGTCGATCCGCTCAATCTGTGGCACCGTCCGCCGTTCGAGCCTGTCGTCACCGATCATGCCGACGGCCGCAAGATCATCGTGGCGCGCGGCGCGGAGGACGACAAGGGCCAGTTGATGACCTTCGTCGAGGCTTGCCGGGCCTGGAAGAAGGTCACGGGATCGCTGCCGGTCGACGTCACCATCATCATCGAGGGCGAGGAGGAAATCGGATCGAAGAATTTCGTGCCGTTCCTTGAAGCGAACAAGACCGACCTCGAGGCAGACTTCGCCCTCGTTTGCGACACCAGCATGTGGGACCAGAACACGCCAGCGATTACGACCTCGCTGCGCGGGCTCGTCTATGACGAGGTCAAGATCAAGGCCGCCAATCGCGACCTGCATTCCGGCATTTTTGGCGGCGGCGCGCGCAACCCGATCCGGGTGCTGACCAACATTCTTGGCGGCCTGCACGACGAGAACGGCCACATCACCATTCCCGGTTTCTACGACGGCGTGAAGGATTTGCCGCCGGATATCCTGGCGCAGTGGAAGGAGCTCAACCTCACGCCGGAGTCGTTCCTGAAGCCGATCGGCCTCTCGCTTCCAGCCGGCGAGAAGGACCGGTTGCTGATCGAGCAGGTCTCCTCGCGCCCGACCTGTGACATCAACGGCATCATCGGCGGCTACACCGGCGAAGGCTCCAAGACCGTGATCCCGGCGGAAGCTTCCGCAAAAGTTTCGTTCCGGCTGGTCGAAGGACAGAACCCGGAAAAGATCCGAAGCGCCTTCCGCGACTTTGTGCGGGCGCGCGTGCCCGCCGACTGCACGGCCGAATTCACCGACCATTCCAACGCGCCGGCGATCGCGCTCGACTGGAACATGAAGCCGCTGGCCGCCGCCAAGCGCGCGCTGACGGACGAGTGGGGCAAGGAGGCGCTGCTGATCGGTTCGGGCGCCTCGATCCCGATCGTGGCGGACTTCAAGCGCACGCTCGGCCTCGATACCGTGCTGGTCGGATTCGGCCTCGACGACGACAACATCCATTCGCCGAACGAGAAGTACGATCTGAAGAGCTACCACAAGGGCATCCGCTCCTGGGCCCGGATTTTGGGAGCGTTCGCGGAGGCGAAGTAGCAGACAAGACAGCGTAGGGTGGGCAAAGGCGCACTTGCGCCGTGCCCACCACCTCTCACTCGCTTGGAACATGATGGGCACGCTTCGCTTTGCCCGCCCTACGATTCCGGAAAATAAAAACGCCGCCCGGGATTGGGCGGCGTTTTGATTCCAGACGTGTAGAGGGTGTGTGACTGATAGTTTAGCGCATCCATGCGGCCCGTCCAACGGATATGTCCCGCTGGACCCTCACTCCACGGGGTAGGGCCCCTCGTCAAAAACGCGATCGTGATAACCCTTGCTGCCTATCTCGCGCGCGAGTGGACTGCGGATGTCATCGTCGGTCCGCAGCCGCGCAATCAGCGCGCGGAAATCATGGCGCGGTTGCCAGCCGAGTTCGGCGCGTGCGCGGTCGTTGACATAGACGCGATCGATGCCTGGGATCATCGTCCAGCCACGCCATGCATATTCGGCCTCATACTCAGGCACGCAGCGGCGGACCACAAGCGGCGCGTTGTTGCGCAGTTCGGCGGTGTCATGACGCGAGAACGGCGTGGTGGCGCTGATGATATATTTCGCGAAGCCGGCCGATGGCGCGTGCTGCGCCGCCAAGAGATGCGCGCTGACGACGTCCTCGATGTCGACGCGGCGATAGAGGAACTCGTTGGTTTTGGCGTTGGCGTCGCTAAAGGCCTCGCGTATCGCGCGATTGTCGTCCTCTTCGGGGAAGAAGCGCGAGGTGCGCAGCACGATCGCGCGAAGCGAATGATTGCGCGCGAAAAGCTGGCACAGATCCTCCGCAGCCGCCTTGGTGACGCCATAGATATTTTTCGGCACCGCCGTGACGTCTTCGGTGATCCAGGCCGCTGGCTCGCCCGGCGGCGGCACCAGCGCGTCGCCGAAGACACTTGTAGTGCTGGTATAGACGAACGCCGAGACACCGGCTGCCGCGGCCTCTTCGAGCAGGTTGAGCGTGCCCGTGATGTTGACGTCGACGAAGTCCTGCCGGCTGTGGGTCGCCACATGCGGCTTGTGCAGCGTCGCGGCGTGCAGCACGGTCGTGGCGCCCCTCATGCAGCGGCGCACGAACGCCCGGTCAGCGATCGAGCCTGTGTGACGCGTGAACGCGCCGGGCAGAATGTCGATGCCAATGGCCTCGCACCGCTGCGCCTGCAGGGTACGCATCAGCGCCTCGCCCAAATGGCCGGAACTGCCGGTCACCAGCACCGTCACGCTGCTACAACCTTTCGCGCGCTATAGCGTTTTCGAGCGAAATGGACGCCGGTTCGCGTCAAGAAAACGCGTCAAAGGAAGAATCTAGAGTCCGGCTCAGGTCTTGTAGCTCGGATCGATCCGATCGAGTTTTCGCAACAGCGGCGGCCACACCAATTGGGTCGAGCGCCGCTCCGCGAAATCGGCATTGCTGAACAGTTGTTCGTTCTTGTCGATCACCGCCTGTTCGATCGGGTAGGCGGTGGGACCCAGCATGCGGGTGCGCACCTGCATCGTGCAGGCCCGTTCCAGATGGTACATGCGCTCGAAGGCGGAGGCGACCGAACGGCCGACGGTGAGCGTCCCGTGATTGCGTAGCAGCATGTGGTTCTTGTTGCCGAGGTCCTTCTGCAAGCGCGGGCGCTCATCATGGTCCAGCGCCACGCCTTCGTAATCGTGATAGGCGAGGTCGTGGGTGACGAATTGCGCGGTCTGATTCATCGGCAGCAGACCCTCCAGGCAGCTTGCGACCGCCGTTCCGTCGGGCGTGTGGAGATGAAGCACGCAGCCGGCATCCTCGCGCACCTCATGAATGGCCGAATGGATGGTGAAGCCCGCCGGATTGATGCTGTACTCGCTTTCGCTGAGCTGGTTGCCGTGGAGATCGACCTTCACCAGGCTCGACGCCGTGATTTCCTCGAACATCAGCCCGTAAGGGTTGATCAGGAAGTGATGGTCGGGGCCGGGCACGCGCGCCGAGATGTGGGTGTCGACCAGATCGTCCCAGCCATAGAGGGCGACGAGGCGATAGCAGGCGGCGAGGTTGATCCGCTGGTTCCACTCAGCCTCCGTCATGCCGGATGGAACCTGCTTCAGGCGAGCTTCGGCTGGCGACATGATCGTTGCTCTCGATGCTGATTGATTTGCCGCAAAGCCTAACGCCCCCCTAATCTCGCGACAAGTCGCTGATGACCTCGGCGCGACAACTTGCCGTTATCCTGCACATTGGAAAAATCTGGTAGGGAAGTGACGTGGACAGGAAGGGATCGATCGGGTGCCGGTCAGATTGAGATTGTTGCTGCTGCCGTTGGCAGCCGCAATTCTTCCTTCCTCCGGATTTGCGTGTTCGTTTGTCAGCGTGGAGGCGTCCACCAAGGCGGCGCTTGCAACGTCAGCCCTTTACTGGGCCATATCAATCCTGCTTGGCGGAATAATCATCTGCTTTGAGATCTTTCAAAGACGCTGGCCATTCATCTCGATCGTCACTGCGGCGCTCTTGATCTCTCATCCCCACAGGACCGTTCGACCGGTCTATTGGCCTGATTGCAATTTCATCAATGTCCAAATGTCTCAAGCGGTGCTAGCTGCGCTTCTGGCCATACTTGCGTACCGGGTACTGGGAATGTTGCTTGCGTACCGCAGAAGCAAGCGCAGCACAGCCTAGCCCATGGAGCCTGGAACCTCGTTCTACGGCGCTGGAATCGCCAGCAACGTCGAGATGGCGCGGCCGCGGATATCGTAGACGCGGGCGAACACGACATCATCACGCTTGATTTCCACCATGACCGGCGCGGTAAGGCCCTTGCAGTAGAACTCGCCCAGCGTCATCGCGAAGTCGGCAGACTGGCTGTCCCAGCCGATCGTGAAGTCGGGGCCGAGCGCGACCTGCGCCGGCCGCTGCGGGCCACACACCGCGACCTTCCATTTGCGCCCGGCCGGAGCCACTTCCTGGCGCTCTACCAGTTCGTCGCGCAGACCGTCGGACGCCTGCTTCAGCGCCAGACCCCAATAGTCCAGCATGAAGTAATTGTCGGCGGCTCGCACCGTGCCGGCGATGTGGTTGAAGTGGGTGTATTCGTAGGGGTGCAGGCGGATCATTTCGCTGAGCGGCAACAGCAGGCCGAACGTGAACACCGCCAGCGCGGCAGGTTGCCAGCGGCGGTGGTTGTCCTTGAGCCAGTTCATGCCCCAGGCGAACGATACGCCGGCGAGCACCGCCATTGGCGGAATGACGAAAACGAAATGCCGGATGCCGTTGTAGAGTGCCGGCCGCTTCACCATCGCGATCACCAGCGGCAAGGTCGCCGCCAGAGTCAGCATCAGGAATATGGTCTTGCGGCGAGCCGTCACGTCCACACGCGACAGCGACATGAAGGTCCCGACGATGCCGGCGAACAGAAGGGCGAGCATTACCTCGGGAAGCTGCAGCGCGAACAGAGTCGGCAGGTAGGACCACGGCATGTCCGGCACCGACACCAGCGCGCCGTCGAACATTTCCTTCCAGGGTTTCTCGAAGAAGTGCGAGAAATAGGTCAACGCCTTGAAGGGATGGTCCGCCTCCATGATCGACCACGGCCACACCAGGCCCATGATCAGGTATCCGAGCACGAGGCCAGGCAGCAGTACGTAGACGACGTGGATGAAGCGGCGGGTGGTTTCGCGGGCGCCCTGCTTGCGAACTTCCTCGATCAGCAGCGGGACGAAGCCCACCATCGCATAGACCAGCGCCATCCCACCGAGAATCCGGCAGCCGATGGAAAGTCCGGCGCCAATGCCGACGATCAAAATGGTTCGCGGCGAGGGGGCGGGATACTCCTCGGCAAGGCGCACCAGGCCCAGGATCAGGATCACCATCGAGACGGCAAACGGCGCGTCCTTCGGGTTCATGAACATGTGGCCGTAGAAGGTCGGGCATAGCGCCAGCAGCAGCAGCGTCGCGAGCCCCGCAAGCGGACCGCCGACCCGCCGCGCCAGCCGCCAGGTCACGCCAAGGCCGATCAGGCCGACGATGGCGCCGAGCAGGCGGCGTGTTTCAAACAATTCGAGCGGGATGACCTTGTGCAGCAGCGCCGCCGCCATGTCGAAGCCGCCGCCATACATGTAGAGATTGGCGAACGACAGTGCCCCGGTGTCCTTGAAGCCGGAACCGTACATCCGCAACAGCAGGTCGGCATATTCGGCGTGCGTGTAGTCGTCCCAGCCCAGCCCGTAGTCGCGGAAAGTCAGGCCCGCGACCAGGGCGACCACGGCCAGCACGAAGATGGCAAGGTCGTCACAGGTCCGCTCCACCGAGCGCCGCGCGGGCGTATCGAGGGCAGAAGTCGTGATGGATGACATGGCGATTGGTAACCCAGCGTCCCCTATGGCCCACCTAGGATATTGTTGAGCCTCATTCCCCGGGTACCCATATAGCCTAGTTCCATTTCCAAGTAATTGGGAATTGTGGCTTAAAGCCCTGATGCAATGCAACAAAAGGGCAGTAATTAGTAGACGGTAAAACTACGGCCGGCGGGCTGAACGGTACCTGAATGGCAAGCATTTGACCGAAATCGGAATCCGGCAAATGGCTGGCGCCGCTATGGAACCGGGGACGCAATTGGCGGTTGGCGGTGCGCACAAGATGACGGTATCGTGGCGTGGGGCGGCTGGCGAGCGTTTCGGGCGCGGCTGAGGGGTTAGTTCAATGATGTTTGTCGTGTTGGTCGCCGCAATCGGCCTCGCTTTGGCAGGCCTGTTGGCGATCGGCTTCGGGATACCGATCAAGGAATTCAGCACTGGCAATACGCTGATTATCGCCGGCGTGATCGGCGTCTGTACCGGCGCGATCATGTTTGCCCTGTGGGTGGCGGTCCGGGAGTTGAAAAACATCGCGCGGCGGCTCGGCGCCAGCCTGCCCGAAGCGCGCGGCGAGGCCGCGGTGGGACCGGTGCTTCCTGTCGCCGCGGCGCGGGATCCTGCCCCGATCCCCCCCGGTTTTCCGGCTGCCGAACAGTCGGGAGACCGCGGACCATTTTCGCCAACGGCACCACCGCCGTGGCAGAACGAGACTGTCTTGCGTGATCACCCGATCCCGGAGCCGATGCACCCCGAATCGCCGCCGGCTCCGAAACCGAAGCGCAATCTGCTGTTTTCCTCGACATCACGAAAGGAACGCGAGCGGGTGCAGGCGCGGGGCGGCGAAGCGCTGCCGCCGGATCTGTTGTCATCGGACCTTCGCTCCAATCCGCCCGCCATGCCGCAGGTCGAACCGGCCGAACCGCCACGGGGGCCGTTCGAAGATGCCTGGCCGAGAGCGGAGCGCGCAAAGGCTTCTGAAGCCCCGCTGCCGCGGCGCAGTGGCCGCATGTCTCCAACGCTCGCGGAAACCAATGCTGGACCGGTGCGCACGGAGGATCAGCCGGCGGTGACCGTGCTGAAGTCCGGCATTGTCGATGGCATGGCCTATTCGCTCTATTCCGATGGTTCGATCGAGGCCCAGATGCCGGAGGGGATGATGCGCTTCGCCTCGATCGACGAACTGCGCGCGCATCTCGATCAGCGGCCCTAGAGCCTTTTCCGTTCCGATGAAATCGGAACGGGGCTCTAGATTTTTGATTTGACGCGTTTTCTTGACGCGAACCGGTGCCCACTTCGCTGGAAAACGCTTTAGTACCGGCGGCAATACTTGCTGCGAAGCCGGCTATCGAAAATAAAGCGCCGCCGTTCTTGTCAGTTTCCCGGCGTTTCGGTCATATACGCCAAGTTGTACGAGATTTCGCTGATGTATAGGCGCGGTCGGATACTGTCCGAATCGTGTGGCCGACAGATGCGTTGGTGACCCAGAAGGTTGAGCCATGACTGATCCCTCCGGCAAAACGCCCGTCGAACTGACCGCCAATATCGTTTCGGCGTATCTCAGCAACAATCCGACCCAGGCCTCTGAAATCCCGAACCTGATCAGCCAGGTCCACGCCGCGCTGATGCGGGTTTCGAGCGGTCGCCCTGAGACGCCGCTCGAGCCGGCCAAGCCGGCGGTGTCGACGAAGAAGTCGATAACCCCGGAATATCTGGTGTGTCTGGAGGACGGCAAGCGCTTCAAGTCGCTTAAGCGCCATCTGCGCACGCAGTACAACATGACGCCGGAACAGTACCGCGACAAATGGGGCCTGCCGCCGGATTACCCGATGGTGGCGCCGAACTATGCGGTGGCGCGCTCGCAGCTCGCCAAGAAGATGGGCCTCGGTCAGCAGGCGCGGAAGCGGAAATAGACCCACGTCATTGCGAGCCAACGGGTCGCACGCATGCGCGCCCCGCGCAATTGCGCTCGCGCAGCGATGACAGGCTCCGCGAAGCAATCACCTCGTCGCTGCGCTCCTCGCAATGACGGTGTCTACGAGGCTGCAGCCAGTGCCTCGCGCGCGTCGGAGCGGATGCGCTCGACCATGGAGCGCAGGCCGTTGGAGCGCTGCGGCGTCAAGTGCTCCCGGAATCCAAACTCGTTGAACACTGCAAGCGCATCGGTAGAAAGGATCTGCTGTGGCGTGCGGCCGGAATACAGCGTGAGTAGGATCGCGATCAGGCCGCGCACAATGTGAGCGTCGCTGTCACCCAGATATTTCAGCCGCGGTTCGCCGCTGCCGCTGCGGTCTAGCTGCCTGGAAAGCCAGACCTGGCTGACACAGCCATTGACCTTGTTCTCGGCGGAATGCTCGGCTTCCGGCATCGGATCGAGCGTACGGCCGAGTTCGATGACGTACCGGTAGCGGTCGTCCCACTCGTCCAGCAGCTCGAAATTGTCCCTGATTTCGTCGATCGTCATCTTGGCCGCGTCCGTTTCCTTAAAGTCTTATATAGGACGCGGACTGGACGAAAGCGACGGAAATGGAACCGGTTCCGTGGCCTATTTTGCGGCCAACGGCGTCCGCGGCATCCGCCATTCGATCGCCATATCGCCATCCGTCAGCGCGTCAGGGGGCGACGTGTTCGCGACAACGGCCTCGGCGTCGGTGCCGACCGAGCTGGTATGGTCGGGCTTCTTGTCGGGGACCTTGGGTTGCTCGGGCTTCTTGTCGTCGGTGATGATCTTGTACAACTGGCGGGCGCCATCCTGGGCGCGCTGGCCGATAGCCGTCGCGGCCTGGCCGCCGACCTCGCAGGCCGCCGGCTGGCGCTTGCAGAACTGGCCCATGTCGGAGGCGGCTGCGGTCGCAGCCGATACAGCTTCGGACGCGCTGATCTGCGGCACCTTGTCCGATTCAGGCGTCTTTTCCCTGGGCAGCAGCACGAGCACGAGCCCGAGCCAGAACGCCATGCGAAGCATAAAAAACATCTCGCGATCCCGGTCGTCTTTTGGTTGTGCTGCGGTTAACCCGCAGCTTCGTTTCTAACTAACAGTCGTGGATAAATCCTAAGTGTTTGCATTGAAGTAAATTCGGCGAAAACTCGCAGAAAATTTGAAAGATGCGATTCGGCGTAAATTTTCGATTGATGGTGATGAGTACGGGAGAAAGCAACCGTCAGCAGCGCGTCCACCATTTCGAAACCATAGAACCTCAGTGCTGGAAACCTATCGTTCACCATCCGCGCCGAATGGAGCTCGCGCGAGGCGCGAAATCCCTGCCAAGACGCGGTGCCGGGCACCAATCCGCATCGCCTTAGCGTTCGCTTAAGTTCGCTCTGACACGGTGGCGTCAAGGATAATGGGGGCGTTCCGGCGCGTCTGTCTGACGAGCAAGCCGAAGCGCGAGAGCCGTGATTGTTTTGAGTATCATCCGCGATTGTCTCGATGCGTTGCTGCATCCCTCGGCACGATATGATGCGCTGACGCGTGCGCGTCATCGCGCGTTCATGGCGCCGCGGCTGCTGGGCAGCCTGGTAGCGCTTGCGGCTTTTCCGATCTATCTGGCGATGCGCGGGGCGCCCACCGCGCTCGAGGTTGCGGCCTTCGCCTGGCTGATCGCTCCCATTCTGTTGTCCTGGTTCCTGTCGCGCACCGGCCGCTACGAAGGCGCGCATATCCTTTCCGCGCTGGCGCTGGCAGGCCTCGTCATGATGGTCGCCGTGACCACCGGCGGCATCGAATCCTTCGCCGCGGTCTGGCTCATCGTCGTTCCGCTCGAAGCTGCGCTATCGGCCTCGCGCCGCGTGGTCGCGTTCGCTTCCGCGCTGGCGCTGTCATGCGCCGCCTTGCTGATCGCGCTCGGACATTTTCATCTGCTGCCGGTGGCGGAGCCGAACGCGGCACTGCACGGCGTCCTGATGGGGGCGGGCGTCGCCTCGGCGACGCTCTACGCGGCGGGACTCGCCGTCAGCGCCGAATCGCTGGCGCGCACGTCCGTGTCGCTGCTCTATCTCGAAGAGGACCGTTACCGCCTGCTGGCACGAAACATGAGCGACGTGATTTCGCGTCACAACCGCAATGGCGCTGTGGGGTTCATTTCACCGGCGGCGGAAGCCATGCTCGGCACGCCCTGCACCCGGCTCACCGGCCATGGCCTGTTCGACCGCGTCCATGTCGCCGATCGGCCGGCCTATCTTACGGCGTTGTCGGATGCCGCGGGGGGGAGCGAGCAGCGCAGCGTCGAATTCCGCCTGCGCCGCGATGCGGTGCGCGGCCAGAACAGTTCCGCCGATTTCATCTGGGTCGAAATGCGCTGCCGGCCGCTCGAACAGGCTTCCCCCGAGGCCGAGGTTGTCGCCGTGATGCGCGACATTACCGACCGCAAGCTCCAGGAGCAGGCTCTCGAAACGGCGCGTGCCGCCGCCGAGCAGGCGGATGCCTCCAAGACGCGCTTCCTCGCCACCATGAGCCACGAACTGCGCACGCCGCTGAACGCGATCATCGGTTTCTCCGAGATGATCGTGCATGAAGAGGCGATGATGCTCGATACTGCGCGCCGACGCGAGTATGCGCAGTTGATCAACGATTCCGGTCAGCATCTGTTGTCGGTCGTCAACGGCATCCTCGACATGTCCAAGATGGAAACCGGCAATTTCGAAATTTCGCCGGAGCCGTTCGCGCCGCGCGCGGCGCTGTTGCACTGCTGCAATCTGCTGGCGCTGAAAGCGCGCGACAACGGCGTCGATCTGATCACCCGCGCGGCGGAGGATTTGCCTGTCATGAACGGCGATCCCCGCGCGTTCAAGCAGATCGCGCTGAACCTCATCACCAATGCCATCAAATTCACCGAGCGCGGCGGCAGCGTGACGGTTTCCGCCGCGGTCGAGGGATCGCGGCTGATGCTCAGTGTCACCGACACCGGGGTCGGTATCGCGGCCGAGGACCTCACGCGGATCGGCGATCCATTCTTTCAGGCCGGCAAGACCTATCAGCGCAAGCACGAAGGCACCGGCCTCGGCCTGTCGATCGTGAAGGGGTTGGTCGCATTGCATGATGGCGAGATGAATGTGCAGAGCAGCGTCGGCGAGGGCACCACGGTAACCGTTACCTTGCCGCTTGACTTTGCGCCGTCGCTGGCGCCTTCAAACAACATCGCGACGCTGAAACCGGCGCAGCGACCCGAAACTCAGGACGAAGCCCATCAGGTGAAGAAGCGTGCCTAGGCGTATTGACGACGACGAAGACGAGATGCCGCGCCGCCGCCGCCGTGGCGCCAAAGCGGTCGCGATCGAAGCAGAGGAAGAGCGTGGCCTCGTGATGCGCATCTTCCTGCACAGCCCGAAGGACATGATTGCGGGCCTGCTCGCGGCCGCCGCGATCTGCGCCATCGTTGCCAATGCGTTGTTCCTGCAGGCCGGCCGCCATCCCTCGCCGATGTTCGGCTCGGTCGTGACGCTACCGGCGCCGCAAGCTGCCGTCGTCAGCCCGTTGCCGCGTCCACGTCCGGTCGAACTGACCGGAAGGCCGGTCGATTCCGATCCGCCGGAAATCCGGCCGGTCGAGGTGAGGAGCGCTGAGCCCAAAAGCTCTGATCCCAAGAGCTCTGATCCCAAGAGCGCCGACCCCAGGAACGCCGACCCCAGGAACGCTGACCCCATGGCCAATCTGGTGGTCAAGTCGACCGGCGCGCCCGCCGCGGCGCCTTCGAATGTCGCGCGGCCGCCGGCGCCGATTCCGGCCACTACGCAAAGCGCCGGCGCGCGCCGCGTGGCGGCGGTGCAGCGCGCGCTCACGCAATATGGCTACGGCCAGTTGAAGCCGACCGGGGCGGTCGGTGCGGACACCCAGGCCGCGATCTCCAAATTCGAGCGTGACCGCAAGCTCCCGGTGACCGGGCAAATGTCCGATCGGCTGGTGAAGGAACTCACGGCCATGATCGGGCACCCGATCGACTAGCGTCCGCCCGGTCGCTGGCCTATCGTCTGAAACATGCGATTGAAATCAAGCATCTGGGTGGCCGCTTACCTGCGCCGCTGCCAGAATGAGGGAATCTTTGGCGCTGTGCGCAAGCGCGGGGCGGAGGAGGCAGGGGCGGTGTTTATCAAGGTGGCGCTGCTTGACGGCAACGCCATGCTGTATGCGCCCGCGCCGCAGACCGTTTATGACGAGAGCCGGCCGGCCGAGCGGCTGTTTGCGCCGGCTTCGCCGCAGCCGGTGCCGGAGCAATCGGTGGAGGAGCGCCTCGCCAAGGAACTCCGCTTCGATCCCGACGCGTGGATCGTCGAGACCGAGGACCGGGCAGGGCGGCATTTTCTGGATCTGGCGAAGGCCTAAAGCGTGATGATTTTTCTTCGGATCGTCATCCCGCTTTAGCTTTTTGTTTGAGCATGATCTCCGCGCAAACGCGTTCCGCGTTTGTCGCGAGGGAAAACCGCTACCCACTTTTCCGGATCATGCTCTAGCTGTGGGGCCTCAACAGGTTGTTCCCGGTTAGAGCGAGTCTGCTGATGGGTGGCATCGCGCCGATACTGCCATGAGGGCGATGCCAATTGTAGCGGTGAAGCCATCTTGGCAGTTCGGCGGCGCGTTCTCTTGAGGTGTTGTAGGCGCGGGCATAAGCCCACTCGCGCAAGCTGGTCTGAATGAAGCGTTCGGCCTTACCGTTGGTCTTCGGCGTGTATGGCTTGGTGCGAATGTGCTTGAGGCCGAGGCGCTGGCAGGCTTTGCGGAAGGCGCGCGATTTATAGCAAGAACCGTTGTCGGTCATCACCCGCTCGACCCTGACGTCCAGGCTGGCGCAGTAAGCGATCGCAGCTTTGAGGAAGGCCACGGCGCAACCCTGCCGTTCGCTCTTCATGACCTTGCTGAAGGCGATCCGGGAAGCATCGTCGATACAGACGTGGACGTATTCCCAGCCAGGCCCTTCGCCGCGGGCACGCAGGTTGCTCTGACCGGTTCGATCGCCGGTGATGCGATGGCCTACCTGGTTGAACTTGCCGAGCTTTTTGATGTCGATGTGGATCAGTTCGCCGGGATGTTCACGCTCGTAGCGCCGCACCGGTTCGGCCGGTTCCAGGTCGCGCAACCGGTTCAATCCCAGTCGCCGCAGGACACGACTGACAGTCGCCGGAGAGATGCCGAGTTCGGCCGCGATCTGCTTGCCCGTGTGGCGCTGTCGGCGCAGCGCCTCGACCGCAGCGCATGTGGCAGGCAGGGTTTGGCCTGGCAATGAATGGGGCCGTGAGGAGCGATCACGCAACCCATCAACACCTTCCTCCCGGAAGCGCTTGACCCATTTGGCGACCGTCTTCGCTGTGACGTTGAACCGGAGCGCGGCTGCGGCCTTCGTCAGGCCGCCCTCGACCACGCTCCGCACCATGGCCTCTCGACCTTTCGGCGTCAGAGGCGCATTCTTATGGGTGTCCATTCGGTCCTCCGGGGATTGGCTAAAGCTTCGACAACTTCAGCTTCCTCGTTCAGGACTGGATGGACAACCTCCTGAAAGCTCACATCTAGCGCTTCGAGCCGTCGGTGCCGGTGCGAACCGCCGGCGCGGTTCCGGGCTGAACCGCGGGACGCGTTTGCGAATTCGCCACGCGCGCGCGATGCCGCTCGTCATCGTACAGCGCGGCGCGATATTTGGCGCGGCTGACTGCCATGGTCGAGCCGCGCCAAGCCGCCAGCATAACCAGCGCGGATCGCTCGCTCAAACGGTCGTAAAGTCGTGACAAGCGATAGACGTTATGCACGGACGAGCCGAACTCGGGATTGAGGAACAGCAGCACGCGCTGGAAGGCCGCGCTCGGCATGTCAAGCGCGCGTGCCGCACAGGCCAGCGGCTCGCCGCCGGGGTCGTTGACGACCTGCGCAGCGATCCGCGATGGCAGGATTAGAGCGTCGCCGAGTTCGAGTGTGAAGTTTTCGGCATCCTCGGCGAAGGCGGCCATCTCCAGGATATGGAGCGCGCGGGCGGCGCGCGCCGCGGAAATTCGCGGCGCGGCCTTCAGCGGCGTGTCGTAGAGATTGTGCAGGATCTGCGCGCGCTCGCTCGGACCGGCTGTGAAGAACATGTCGGTGATTTCTGCGGCATCATTGGGCCGCATTGCGAGACTGGATGCCATCCGCAACTGCGCTTCGCTCAGTGGCTTCACTGTCGGCGCATCGGCTGGAGCCGCGGCAATCGCAGCCGCGACCGGCAGGGCTTCGCCGGACTTCGAACGCCGCAGGCCAAGCTTGTCCATGATCTCGGCCGGTGTCGCCGGATAGATCGCAAGCCGCGCTCGTACGGCGGCGCGGGTGGCGTCGTCGACCTGGTCGATCAGGCGGGACGTCAGTTCCACGAACTGACGTTCCTCGTCGGCAGAGTGGGCGCTGGCCTGGACATAGAGGTCGGTCAGCACGCGCAGCAAGGTCGGGCGGATATCGACGCCCTCGCGGCGCGAGAGCGTCATCAGCCCGTCGAATCCCGGAAACAATGGAGCTGCCGTCATGTGAGGTTGTACGCGACTTCGGTAATTCCCTTCGCGGCAGCCTACGCAGGGCACTTTAAGAGTTGGTTAAGGAAAACAGCCCCTGAAGAAATCCGATAAAATTTGAACTTTCGGTGCGCTGATGGAGCGCCGTGGCCCGTAACTGTACCGCCTGCACAAATTAAGATGCCGTTAACCACGTTCTGTTCTGAATAATGGCATGTCGCCGGTCAAATCGTGTCCGCGCGGCAACCAGAGAGAACAGAACATGGGCACCATCATTGAATTTCCGGCGGATGCGGCTTCGCGGCGGCCGGGCTCAGCCATGGATGGCGCTCCACGCGATGGTCTGGGAACCGTGCTGATCCTTCCTGTTGTCCGTATCGAGCGTAAAGCCGGCGAGACCGGCGATGGGCGCGGACCGGAAGAGGGCACTGCGCCCGGTCGCCGTCGCCGTCGGCGCCCCTGAACGACGGACGTTTGAAATGCCGGAGAAGTGCCTCCCGATCCGGACCACCGGGCTTCGGTCGCTCCCGGCTCTCATGCTGCTCGTGGCAAGTGCTGTGCTCGGCGGCTGCAGCGGCGGCGATTTCGGCCGCACCCGCGCCGACATGCGCAACGACGACATGCACCGCTGGCTGGGCGCCGAGGCCACGGCAAGCGTCGGCCTCAAGCCCTCGCACTTCCAGCTCACCGAAAGCGAACGCCAGCTTCGCGATCTAGCCTATCCCCTGATCGAGCCGCCGCATTCGCGGCCCGCATGGAAGAGCGTGTTCGGCGATTACCAGCCGCTGCCCTCGCCATGGCGGCAGAAGGTCGTGTTCGACCGCACCACCTACGGGCGGGCCTTGATCGACGAGCCGCACCGCTCGCACACCTCGCGTTATCAGCAGATCATCGAGGACGTCCGCAACGACATCACGCGGTTCGAGCCGTTCTTTGCCTCCGCCGTGCGGGTCATCGAACTCGACCGCAAGCGCAGCGCCAGCCTGAGCATGGTGTCGGAACTGTCGCCGCGCGAGCAGGCCGATGCGATCGCCCGCATGGAAGAGAACACGCTGATCGTGCAATGGGTCCAGCAATGCCTGGAGCGGCGCATCTCTTCATACCGCTGGGCGCTGGAGCGGCTGGTGATCCACGCGCCCGACGGCATCGCGGCCGACGCCGACCGCCTGATCGGCGAACTCGCGGCGCAAACCGCCAATCCGCCGGTAGCCGCGCAGCCCGTGATCGGACGTGCCGTGACCGTAAAAGGCTAGGGCCGCGGTTCATTAGCGAACCTACGCGGCTGCAGCTGTTGGCACCTAGGCGGCACGAACGTAGCCGTAGCGGAGGTTCGAGGGCTGCTTCGCAGCTTGAGCGTACTCGTTCTTGAGCGCCGCGAGGCGATCCTCGGAAAAGGTTGGCATCCTCGTGTTTTCAGCCGCCCTGAGCTTGATCTTGTAAAACCTGACTGCGTTGCCGGAGAAGATCAACTGCTTGGTGGCGCTATTGGCGTCGCCGAGCGGTGCAAAGCCGTATTTCTTCTGCATATCCTCCGGAATTTCGAGGCGGCGCAGCGCCTCGATCTGCCACTGCGGTGAGCCGTACCAGACCGAGTCAGTGCCCCACATGACGTGATCGACCCCCATGCCCTTGATCAACGTGCCGACCAGCGCGGCGCAGAATTTGGGATGCGCCACCGCCGAGTTGGCAAAGGAGGTGCCGAGCTCGGCATAGACATTGGTGACGCCGAACTTCTGCGGGATTTCCGCGAGATCCGTGGCCCACTGGATGCGGCCGGTCTGCTCGAACTCCGCCCAGGCCTTGTCCGGCAGCTCGAGGAACGCCCGCAGCGCCGAGTGATAGATCACGAAGTTCATCTGAGGCCAGTCCTTCGCCGCCTTTCCGATGTCCCATGCGGTTGCGTATTCCCACACGCCGGCGAACGACTTCTCGTAATCGGGCGGCAGCAGCCCCTTGTGGATGCACAGCGTATTGATGCCAGCCTTCACCGCTTTTTCGTAGAACGGATACATCACCTGCTCGTCATCGAGGCGCCAGGGGAACTTGGAGGGCGCCAGCGGATCGCCAATCGTGTAGGACTTCCAGGAATCCGGCTTGTAGACCTCGATCGCCTTGTCGACCTCCTCCATCCAGCCGGGCTGCTTTGGAGTGATGACGCTGTGTGCCAAGAGGCGGCGCGAACCGGCGAAGTCGTTGATGAGTTCGCGTGCCTTGACGATCTGCTCGTTGGAAAGAAGCCACCAGCTCGGATCGTCGAACGGCGCTCCGCTCAAGAGCGCCACGTTGGTGTCGCTGTCGTAGTAGATCTCTTTTACATAATTCTGGAACTTGTAGCGGGCGAGCGAGGAGACGCCTTCTTCCTTCATCTTCGGATTCCAGTGCTGGCTTGCAAAGTCGGCCAGCCCCAAGAGCTCCTTGTGATCGAAGTCGTCGCGCACGAAATGGGTCTGAACGTCGAAGATGAACTGGCTGGAGAGGCCTTGCGCGCGCGCCAGCATCAATTCAGGCTCTCGAGCCTCCGCGGGCGCGACCTGGAAAACATTGCCATAGACGTCGTTCATGGCGAGGAATGCCGCCGCCATGCCGCAACTCGTGTGCAGGAACTGCCTGCGGCTCAAGCCGAGATGCTTGCCATTAACGTCGGCGAGTTCGTTGATCCGTGCCTCGACCTTCTTTTGCACAGCGCTCTGCGGAGGCGGCAAATACTCGCCGTTGGAAACAATCTGAGTGGGAATAGGGGTTGCCGCTGATGCTGCCTCCGCGCCTGCGACAAGACGTTGCTCTCGCTCACTAAGCCAGGTGCTCATTGTTCTTCTCCATCCTTGGGCGCCATCGACGATGCTGGTCGGTGCGCGCATGAGGCCCGCGCGTTTGGCCACTGCCGATCAGTTAGATGGACGAAATAGCCGTACCCTCCCGTTCAGCTACGCGCCGGCGGGTCTCTTCATCATTTCGTGCTGCGAGAGTACGGACGCACTTGAAAAGCTACTTGCGGTAGTGGCGGCATCGAAGGCGAATTCAATGCTCAAACTTCCATTGGCGCAAGCAAGTTATCCGACAGTCACACTGTCCCAACGCACCGCGACTGGCAGGGTTTTGCCAGAGCGAGCGGCAACGTACTGCCGTGGTCGTCGAGCAAAGGCGTGACGTCGCCCTTTGGCCGATATTGTTGCAGAAGTCTTTTTGGGGTGGCGACCAAAATTCTAAGAGCCGCTGATGCGCTTTACGCGCGGCAACGTGAGGGGGCGCCTTCTTGAGGAGGCTGCGCACGCGGCGGATGACTTCGGTGGCGCGCCGATCATCCTGTGGAATATCGCCGACCATATCTTCGAGTTGATATCGGGACGGGTAGACTTAAGCAGTGCTAGTGCCGCTTCGGCATTCACGTGCATAGGCATTTTATTACTGATTGAAATCAGGTTGCGGAAAGAGACTTCTCCTTATCCGCTCGATCAGGAAGTTTGAGCCGGCGTCCGATAGATGAACTCTATCGGTAGTTATCACGTCACTTGGCGCAGGGCCGACGCGCGTCATACACCCTTCCGAGTTACACAGGGTGTGCCATGCTGAGATGTATTCCACCCCGGCGGACTTGCTGAATGCTTCCATTCTTTCATCGTCCTGAGGTCCGGACATGCCGGTCGTTATCCTCTCGGCGATTGCGTGCCGCAATCGGTAGAAATTCACCAGCGAATGAGGAAGCGTGCGCTTCCAAACCGGTACCGGCCCCAAAATGACGATCCGTTTAATGCTGAGAGCCTTTAGCTGCCCGATCGTTTCCCGGAGCTTCTCGAGGTCCTTGACGCCACCCCACCACGCGTGCAGCAGCACGATCTCGGGATGTGACGATCTTATAATGCCAAACACGATGTCATTGGCCGCGTCACACCTGGCATCGGTTCCGGCCGCCAATATCGGCGCGCAAGCTGAGGCCGTGAAGCGAGCGAGGCGAAACGGAACAGTTGCCTGAGCATTCTTCAATCCCGGGTAAAGGGCTGCCGCGGTGGAATCTCCCCATAGAAGCATGACGGGCCTATCGCCCTCTTCGATGCAGCTCGAGTTAAATTCAGATCCCGGTGTGTCCAGGAAGCACTTGTCACTGAGCCCAGCATTACTGTGCGGCGCAAGCTGCGCGATATCGCGAATTTCCGAGGGAAAGCGAAATCCAAAGCCGGAAGCAATAACAGTCACGATCCCTGCCACGCCGACCGTGACCAATCCGAAAGCTAATTTCGGCGCTGTATTTTTCCGCTGGCGGAGCGGAATTTCTACAAAACGATATGTCAGCCACGAGAGGAGCACCGCACCGAGAACGACAGCCCAAATCTCGATGGCGGTTGGCATTCCGTTCCGCACAATCCCGAGATAAGACAATAGCGGCCAGTGCCAGAGATATAGCGGATAGCTGATCAGTCCGATCAGGACCATCTGCCGATTCGACAAAAAAGTCCTGTTCACCGGGGAGTTTGGCGAGAGGATAATCAGCACCGCGCCAAGCACCGGCAGCAGGGCATAAAGGCCCGGAAATGAACTTTCCTTGTTTAGCGTTATCGCAGCGAAGATAATTGCTGCAACGCCGAGCATTGCCAGCACGTTCTCAAGTTTCGCAAAACGTCGTTTTTCGCGTTCCGGAGCGTCGGTGTAGTAGGCGACAATGCCGCCGGCCAATAACTCCCAGGCTCTCGGTATTGGCGAGTAAAAGGACCAGTCTTTGTAGCCGAAAAAAATCATCAGGCTGAAGCCGAACGACGCGGCGGCGATGGCTGGCATCCACACTCCGCGCCGCTTCGACCCGAACACGAACAAAAGAGCTGGTGGCCAGAAAATGTAGAACTGTTCCTCAATACCTAACGACCAAAGATGCAAGAGAGGATTTTCGGCCGCGTCCGGCGCAAAATAACCGACCTGCCTGAGTTGAAACAGATTGGATACAAACGCAACGCCGGCGGCAATGCTCTTCCCAAGCATGGAAAAGCCATCGGGCAATAGAACAAACCAACCGATCAGGTAGGTCACGGCCAAAACGACGATGAGTGCCGGAAATATCCGCCGAATCCGGCGAGAGTAAAATTCCATGAACGAAAAGGTATTGGCCTTGATCTGCGAAAGAATGATGCGAGTGATCAGGAAGCCGGAAATAACGAAAAAAATATCAACGCCGATAAATCCGCCGGGGACGAGCCAAGGCTGAGCGTGATAACCGACCACCAGCAGAATGGAGATAGCTCGCAGACCATCGATATCGGGGCGATAGGCACCCGTCTTGCTTTGGTGATCCAGCCGAGCGATTGGCAATATCGTGTTCCCCAACTCGCTTATTGAGTGCTGCCATTACCACTAGAACCTCGCATCTAGAAGCTAAAATGGTGGCTTGGGTCGAACTGGTAGATGCAGAAACGGAGAGCCAACCCAGTAATCCGTGCCGCAGATAGCGATGGCAGACATTCGAGGCTGTCATCATACTTCCGCTCGCGTTGATGTTCGCTTCGGGTCCAAAAGGCGAAATTCCGGAGTGACCAGCGCATGTCTGCTTTTGCCTCAAAAGCAAACATCTCTCGTCCGGTGAGTACACGCCCTAGCGCTCGGTCTTGCCCGCCGATTTAGCGCGGCCAGCTTTGGGCCGTTGCCCCTGCAGTTTGGCGATGAAATTCTGCAGCACCTCCGAAGGCGGCCGCGCCGCGCCGTAGGCGAGGCCGACTTCGCGCTTCACGTCGACATCGATCTCGCGCACGGCGACATCTGAATTGGCCCGCGCCACGCCTTCGGGAACGATGGCAATTCCGACGCCGGCGGCAACCAGTGCCATCGCCCAATCTTCCGACTCGGCGATCGCCGCCGGTTGGCGGGGCGCCGATGCGGCGCGGCCGAAGAATTCGCTCTGTTCGCAATGGCAGCGATCGACCATGGCGACGCCGGCGAGATCCGTCGTGCGCAGCCGCTCCTTCAGCGTCAGCGGATGCGATGGCGGCAGCGCTGCGACGTAGCGCTCGACCCAGAGCGGAACGAAATGCTCGTCTTCGCGCAGCAGGTTTTTGGAGACGATCCGCGCGTCCGCAGTATCGTCAACGCCGACGAGGCGGAGCGCAACGTCGGACGTTCCGGTCAGCGGCTTCAGCAGCGCGATGGTTCGGGGACGATCGAGCGTGCGCATCAGGCCGAGCGTCAGCGAATTCCGCTTCGCCGGTTTTCGGAACAGGTTTTTTGCGGCGTCCGCTTCGTCGATGATGCGGCGGGCCACCGTGTGGAATTGTTCGGCCGCTTCCGTTGGCGCCACTCCCTTCTTGTGCCGGATGAACAACGCCGTGCCGAGCTCGGCCTCCAGATTGGTGATCGCCGCCGAGATCGAGGGCTGCGAGATGAAGCAGCGCTTGGCCGCCGCCGTGAGGTTGCGCTCCCTGAACACGGCGGCGAAATAGCGGAGCTCGCGGATATCCATAGTCCAATCCTATTGATGTTATCGAATATCGATATTTTACCTATGATGCCGAGCATGGCAAGCAAGGCGCCTGACCTTGGAGGAGACATCGTCATGCGCGTCCATCATCTCAACACCGGCACCATGTGCCCGATCGGCCGGCGTCTGGTGAACGGCAGCGGCAGCATTTTTCAGCGCGCCCGCATGGTCTGTCACTGCCTGCTGATTGAGACCAATGACGGACTGGCGCTGGTCGATACCGGTATCGGCCTGGACGATATCGCCAACCCGCCGCGGCTCGGACCGAAATGGGTCCGGCAGACCACGCCGCGGCTCGACCCGGCCGAGACCGCCGTCCGGCAAGTGGAGGCGCTTGGCTACTCGCGCAACGACGTGCGGCATCTGTTGCTGACGCATCTCGATCGCGATCATGCCGGCGGCATTCCGGATTTCCCGAACGCCAGGGTGCACGTCCATCGCCGCGAGCACGACATGGCGGTGGCGCGGACGGCACCGGCACCGAAGGGGCGTTACGTCACCGATCAGTGGAAGCATGGTCCGCAATGGGCATTCTACGGGGAGGGTGGTGAGGACTGGTTCGGGTTCAAGGGCGTGCGCGCGCTTGGCGACCGCGAGCCCGATATCCTGATGATCCCGCTACACGGCCATACGCTCGGTCATTGCGGCATCGCCGTGCGGAGTGGCGACAAATGGCTCCTGCACGCGGGCGATGCCTATTTCTTCCATGGCCAAATGCAGGCGTCGCCGCGAATGCCGCTGGTGCTCGGCCTGTTTCAGCGCCGCGCCGACATGGACCGCGCCATGCGCATTGAAAATCAGGAGCGGCTGCGAGCACTCAAGAAAGATCAGGGCGATGCCGTGACCATCTTCAACAGCCACGATCCCATCGATTACGACAACTGCCGTTGCGGTCAACAACACCAGGCCGGACCATCCGCCACACAGTGTTGATGTCCCCGCGCATCATCCATATTCCGCGATGCCAAGCGGCTGGCGTTGACGCCTGAGCGTTTTACCGCCATATACGGCGCATGAATAAGCTTCTGTCAGCCGCATTGACCACCACCGCGACCGCTCACGGCGGATCGCCTGCTGGTTGCGCGCGCTAAAGACAAGCGTACTTCACCAGAAAAGGCCCCGCCGGCGACGGACGGGGCCTTTTCTGTTTTTGATGGTCCCCGTCCGCGCTTTTTCCCATCACAAGGAACTTAAGCCATGGACGATCTCGACCACAGAAATCTCGGTGTGCAGCTCAAGCTCTGGCACCTTCAGGAAGATGCGCCGGGCATGGTGTTCTGGCATCCGCGCGGCTACGCGATCTACCGGATGCTGGAGGACTATCTCCGACTCAAGATGCGCCGCGCCGGCTATGCCGAGGTGCGGACGCCGCAGCTGCTGCCGCAGGAGTTCTGGGGCCGCAGCGGCCACTGGGACAAGTTCGGCGAGCATATGTTCCGGGTCGACGATGGCGAGCTGGCGATGGCGCTGAAACCGATGTCGTGCCCGTGCCACGTGCAGATCTTCAACAAGGGGCTACGCTCGTGGCGGGAGCTTCCGATCCGCTATGCCGAGTTCGGTGCTTGCCACCGCAATGAGCCTTCCGGTTCGCTTCACGGCATCATGCGGACGCGCGCCTTCGAGCAGGACGACGCCCATGTATTCTGCCGCGAGCAGGACGTGGAGGATGAAGTCGCGCGCTTCATCGCCCTGCTGGGCGAGGTCTACCGAGACCTCGGTTTTCCCGACTATGAGGTGGCGCTGGCGACGCGTCCGGCGGTGCGCGCCGGCGACGATGCGACGTGGGACTGGTCGGAGGCCAAGCTCGGCGATGCCGCGCGGCAATGCGGCCTCGTGCCTCACATCAATGCCGGCGAAGGCGCGTTCTACGGACCGAAGCTGGAATTCGCGCTGCGCGACCGGCTGGGACGATCCTGGCAGTGCGGCACGGTGCAACTCGATGGCGTCCTGCCGGAGCGGCTCGAGGCGTCCTACGTCGCCCCCGACGGCAGCCGCGCGAGGCCCCTGATGATCCACCACGCCATCTTCGGATCGCTAGGCCGCATGATGGCGATCCTGCTCGAGCACCATGACGGCGTGCTTCCCTTCTGGCTGTCACCGGACCAGGTCGCGGTCGCGCCGATCTCGAAAGACCAGGCCGGATACGGCGCCGACGTGCTGGCAGCATTCGAGGATGCCGGGATCAGGGCCGTTGCCTATGACGGCGCCGATACGCTTTCGCGGCGCATCGTGGCGGCTCATGAAATGGCGGTGCCGGTGATGGCTATCGTCGGCGGGCGCGAGATGAGGGAGGGCCGGGTGACCTTACGCGAGCGCGACGGCTCACAGGCCGACGTTCCACTGGCCGAGGCGGTGTCCCGCCTGCAGGCGAGGGCCCGGCCGGGCGGCCCTTGTGGCTGAAGCCCTGTAAAACCTGCCTCAGGCGCGCTCCGATCAGTGGACCCCTAGCGGACGTGCGCAGCGCCCGCGGACGCAGTGACCTTAGGAGTTGTCGTTCGTCAGGAACCCCCTGATCAGCGCTTGGAGCGCGGCGCGGGGGGTGGTGCGGGCGCTGGCGGCTCGGGCTGCTTGGCCGGTGGCGGCTCGGTCTCGATCGTGCAACGCGATGCCGCGAGCGAGGCCTGTGCCTGCGGCATCAGGCCGGGCTCCGGCGCCAGCGCCTTCAGCACGATCAGCCCGGTGACGGTCGGGGAGTCGATGATCAGCCGGTCGGCGGCGGTGACTTCCTCATCCTCCGGCAATTCGGAATGCTGCGCTTCCGTCATCAGGTCGAGCTCGATCACCTTGCGGCCGGCGGAGCGGTCGTTGATGGCGTAATAGGCGACCTCGTTGCGCGTGTAGAACGACACCGAGGTATAGGCCTGGCTGACCGGTACCGTGAGTTTCAGCGGGCCATCCTTGAGGTCGTAGCGGCAGATCGCCACCGCAAAGGCCGGGTCCATGAACGGCATCGGCGCATTGTTGGGCTCGGCCAGCGGCAGCGCCGTGACGGCATTCTCCTTCGTCATCGGCGTCAGCCGCGAATAGGCGTCCTGGGTGGCAATCCGCGGCAGCGCCAGCACGCTGACGAGGTGCACCACGCCGCCCAGCAGCACGCCCGCAATGATGGTGAACACCAGCCGGATCATGGGCAGTTCACCGTGGATATCGAGGGCATCGGCGCGTCCCGCTGCGTCCGCGTCGCAACGCCAACCGGCGTATCGTACAGCCGCAGCATCAACGCGTAGCGTTCGATGCCGCCGGTCGGCAGCCAGTTGCCGGCGCGCGAGCGCGCGGCTACGCGGATCTCGAACCCGCCATCGGAGCCGCGCACGATTTCCTGGCTGGTGAAGCCGTAGCGTTGCAGCGAGTTGGCGACCAGATGCCCCTTGCGGTCGAACAGCGTCAGCGTCCAGAACCGGGCGGCCGGCGTCACCCCGCTGACGACGACATCGCAGCGCCCGTCGAGCGGTTTGTTCTTGTCGTCGGTAGTGGCCGTAAAGGCGATGCCGTCGCCGGTGCCTACCGGCAATTCGCCGCTGCGGGCAATCGAGGCACGTGAGTAGGGATCGATTTCGGAGGTGCCGGCCTTGGGACGTGCGGTCCAGGCGCCGATCGTGAGCGTGCCGAGATCAGTGCCGCGCGTCGCCGTCATATAGGTCGAGCCGAGGCCGACGGCCGTGGCAAGCGCCAACGCCAGCAAGGTGATGAAGATCAGCCGCACGGGCCAGTGCTCCGAAATCTCACTGCATCAGATTCCGCTTGAACCGGCTTCATCCGAAACCTGAAGCGCATCTTTCTGTTTGAGCATGTCGGCACAGGCGCTTCGCATCTGTTCCGAGGAAAGCCGGTTAAGGTTCTGCCGGATCATGCCTATTAATTCTTCCGCTGCGCCGGTGCAGGCTGGTCGCCGGCGGCTGCGATATAATTCTCCGGAAACGCCAGCGCGCCGGAATTGACCGGCTTCGCCGGCTGCTTCTGGTCGTTGGACGAGGTCTTGCCCGCGGCCTTGCCGGCCTCGTCGAGCAGCTTTTCGACGCGTACCAGAATATCCGCGCCGCGCTTGGTCAATACCGGCGGCGGTCCCGGCTTGGTGTCCAGCACCCGTGCCGCGCCGTTGGCCGCGGCGTTGGCGGACAAAGCGGGCTGCGGCAGCTTCGTGCCCATGCCAATACCCGGGATTTCCTTCACCTCGACGCCCTGATGCGCGACGACCATGATGTCGTGCCAGGTTTGTGCCGGCAGCGAACCACCGGTCATGCGGTTGGTCGGCGAATAGTCGTCGTTGCCGTACCAGACCGCGCAGGTGAAGTTGCCGGTGAAACCGACGAACCAGGCATCGCGATAGGCATTGGTGGTGCCGGTCTTGCCCGCGGTCGGGATGCCGTCGATCGCGGCGCGGCGGGCGGTGCCTTCGCTGACGACATGGCTCATCATTTCCGACATGTCGGCGGCGACGGAGGCGGGGATGGCTTGCACCGGCTTCTTGCCGTCGCGGTCGAAGCGCCAGACCAGGTCGCCGGCGCCGGTGCGCACTTCCAGCACCGCGTGAGGTTTTGGTGCCTTGCCCTTGTTCGGGAAGGTCGCGTAGGCGACCGCGTGTTCGAGCACGGTGACCTCGTCCGAGCCGATGGGCATCGACGGCGTATCCGGCAGGGGGGCGGTGAGGCCAAACTTCCTCGCGACCTCGGTGATCTTGGCGCGGCCGGCCTTGGCAGGGTTCGGCGTCTTGCCGCCGAGCGCAATCGAGAGCTTCACCGGCACCACGTTGATCGAGCGGGTGATCGCCTGGGTCAGCGTCACCGAGCCGGAATAATTGTGGCCATAGTTCTGCGGGCACCAGTTGCCGATGCAGACCGGGCCGTCGACCACTTTCGAGTTCGGGGTGTACCCGTTCAAAAGCGCGGTGGTGTAGACATAGGGCTTGAACGACGAACCCGGCTGTCGATAGGCGTCGGTCGCGCGGTTGAACTGGCTGGCCCCGTAGTCGCGGCCGCCAACCATGGCGCGGACGCCGCCGTCGAGATCCGCGACCACGACGGAAGCCTGGGTCGCGTGGTAGTCGCGGCCGAACTGGCGGAGCTGGTTTTCAACCGTTTCCTCGGCGGCGCGCTGCACATTCATGTCGATCGCGGTGCGGACCACGAAGACGCGCTCGGTATAGGATTTCGGGAAGGTATCGACCAGCTTGCGCATTTCCTCAAAGGCGTAGTCGAGATAGTAGTTCGGCGAGTTTTCGTCGCGGCGATCGACGGCGAAGGCCGGGTTGCGCCGGGCGCCGAACACCTGGCCTTCGGTCATGAAGCCGGCATCGACAAGGTTGTCGAGCACGATGTTGGCGCGGGCGCGGGCGGCAGGCAGGTTGATGTGCGGGGCGTATTTGGTCGGCGCCTTGAACAGGCCGGCGAGCATGGCCGATTCCGCCAGAGTGACGTCGCGCGCCGACTTGTTGAAGTAGAAATGCGCCGCGCCGTCGACGCCGAAGGTGCCGCCGCCCATATAGGCGCGGTCGAGATAGAGTTTCAGGATCTCGTTCTTGGTCAGCCGCGTCTCCAGCCAGATCGCCAGGAACGCTTCCTTCACCTTGCGCTCTATGGTGCGCTCGTTGCTGAGGAACAGGTTCTTCGCCAATTGCTGCGTGATCGACGAGCCGCCCTGGCGCACGCCGCCGGCTTGCGCGTTGGTCACGAGGGCGCGCGCGGTGCCGGGGATGTCGATGCCGAAATGATCGTAGAAGCGGCGGTCCTCGGTAGCGAGCGTCGCCTTGATCAGGTTGTCCGGAAAATCTTCCAGCGGGATCGAGTCGTTATGCTTGATGCCGCGGCTGCCGATCGGATTGCCGTAACGGTCGAGGAACGACACTGCCAGATCGGACTTCTTCAGCCAGTCATCGTCGGCGGTTTCGCGAAACGCCGGGATCGCCAGCGCCAGCATCAGGATCAGGCCGCCGAGGCCGATGGTGGCGGCCTCCGAAAACGGCTCGATGAAGACCCAGCGCTTCCAGCGGCCGACATAGAAGCGGTCCATGAAGGTGGAATAGCGCTCGTACAGCTCGCGCAGGCCCTTGCCCGACGAGAACAGCGTCGAGTCGATACGTGCGTCCAGATCCAGAAGGAAGTTCCGGATCTTCTGCTTCACATCAGGAGGTACGATTTGGCGCACCGGGACCCTTGGTCGTTCGAAACGCTCACGCACCCGCGCGGGCGCTGTCGAGACGTCTTGCTTTCATGTTGCGGCAAACCCAAGGCGCTTTTACGGCTCGCTCTCGCGCCCTGGGGACTCACATTCGTTCTATCCGAGCGGGGACCATAAACCAATGCTCCCGCTCACCATTTTGGTGGCCAGCCCTAACGCCGTCCCACCTTTTTTGCTCCCGCAGCCGGCCCGCTTGCGCCTTGGTTGCCGGACCCACTAGATGTGCCACAGCCGAACCCGACCCGGAAACAACCGACTTCATGACCGCGCCGCCCAAGCGACCCTCGGCCCAAGAGGGATTCTTCTGGAAAACCAAGACGTTGGAGGAGATGTCCAACGCCGAATGGGAAAGCCTGTGCGATGGCTGCGCGCGCTGCTGCCTGGAAAAGCTCGAGGACGAGGACACCGGGAAAATTTATTTCACCCATGTTTCCTGCAAGCTGCTGGATTCGGGGCTGTGCGCCTGCAAGGACTACCAAAACCGTTCCGACAAGGTTCCGGATTGCGTCCGCCTGACGCCCGAGAACGTCCGCACCCTGAACTGGCTGCCGCCGAGCTGCGGCTACAAGCTGGTCGCCGAGGGGCGCGATCTCTACTGGTGGCACCCGCTGATTTCGGGTGATCCCAACACCGTGCATGAAGCCGGAGTTTCCGTCCGCGGCCGGGTGCAGGGCACCGAGAACGAGATCCCGGATGAGGATCTGGAGGATCACATCGTGCAATGGCCGGCACTGTTGCCGAAGCGGGCGCGGCTGAAGAAGCGGCCGAAAGTCTGACCGTAAATCCCTGAACGCTTCACGGAAACGCGATGGTCCCTGCGCGGGATGCTCCCATGCGCGCAAGGTGCTGCCGCGGGGGAAGTTTGCCCTCTAGAGTGCATCGCATATGGCGATTCCATCTCGGCGGCTTTGGCCGCGCAGAAGAATATTACGTCCGACATGAACCAGCACCAGCGGCTGGGCCGCGAGCCCGCCGACCAAACGACATTGCCGGAAGGTATTGAACGCGAGCTTTCGGACATCACGACCGAAGTCATGGATGTCAGCGATGCGCCGCCGCTCGCGCCGCCCGCGCCGCTGAGTCAGGACGAGGTCCGCACCATCCTGATGAGTCTGCTGCTGACGATGTTCCTGGCCGCGCTCGACCAGACCATCGTGGCGACGGCGCTGCCGACCATCGGCCGCCAGTTCAATGACGTCAGTAACCTGTCCTGGGTGATCACGGCCTACCTTTTGGCCTCGACGGCGGTAGCCCCCGTGTTCGGCACGCTGAGCGACATCTATGGCCGCCGCGTCATGATCACCGTTTCGCTGGTGCTGTTCACCGCCGGCTCGATCTTGTGCGCGGTGGCGCCGAACATGGCGGTCTTGATCGTCGCGCGCGGCCTGCAGGGGCTGGGCGGTGGCGGCATCATGCCGGTCGTGCAGACCGTGATTTCGGATGTTGTTAGCCCTCGCGAGCGCGGCAAATATCAGGCCTATTTCAGCGGCGTCTGGATGGCGGCGGGCCTGATGGGTCCCGTGCTCGGTGGCGTGTTCGCCGAGCATCTGCACTGGTCGATGATCTTCTGGATCAACGTGCCGCTCGCCGTCGGCGCGCTGTTCCTGCTGCTGCCGAAGATGGGCAAGATTCCGGTCTTCCACCGCCGCCGCAAGGTCGACTGGCTTGGCGGGCTGTTGCTGATGGCCGCCGCCGTCGTGGTCATGCTGGTGCTCACCTGGGGCGGCAACCGTTACGCCTGGCTGTCGCCTGCGATCATGGCGATGATCGGCGCATCGGTCGCGCTGGCGTTCGCCTTTGTCTGGCATGCGCGCAATGCCGAGGAACCGTTCCTGCCGCTGTCGCTGCTGGGCGGAACGGTGGTGCCTTACGCCATCGTGGCCGGCGCCTGCGCGCTGGGCGCCATCACCGGGCTGACCGTGCATCTGCCGTTGTATTACGAGGTGGTCTACCATCTCACGGCCAGCGAGGCGGGACTGGCGCTGATCCCGCTCGCCGCGATCTCCACCTGTGGCGCGGCGATCGCCGGACGGACCATGGCGCGCGCCAAGCACTACAAGCGCGTCGCGATTGCCGGAACGTTGACGGCGACCATCTTCGGCGTCGTGCTGACCGTGACGACGCTGCCGCTGTGGGGTTTGCTGATCGTCTTGTCCCTGTTTGCGCTCGGGCTCGGCACGACTTTCCCGGTCAGCGTGGTTTCGCTGCAGAACTCGGTGGCGCGCCCGCAAATCGGCACCGTCACCGGTGCGATGAACTTCTTCCGCGCGCTGATGTCGTCGTTCGCGGTCGCTACCTTCAGCGCGATCCTGTTGATGTCGCTGGGCGCGGGCATCTCGCTCGGCGAGCATCGGGGACCGGCGAATGCCATTCCCGTCGCCGACATGATCACCGCGTTCCGCTATGTCTTTGGCGCCGCCGCCGCGCTGCTCGCAACGGCTGCGGTATGCATCCTCGCGATGGAAGAACGGCCACTGGCCGGCCCCTCGACGCCGGCGGAGATGGCGGAGTAGGGCTGCCTGGCTATTCAAGCTGCATACGGACACCCTTCGCGCCGTTGAGCAGTCGCTTCAGGTGAAAGTTGGCCAGAGGATCCTCGGCGTGCGCGCCGACGAGCGCGGCAAAGGCCGGCATTGCGCTGCTATCGCCAGCCTCAAGCTTGGCGAAAGCTTCGCCATACAGCGTTGTCGCCGGCGCCCCGAAACTGGCTGTCGATAAGGGCTCGTAGGCGCGCAATGGTTCGCTGCGCCCACGCAGCACGAGATCGCCGACCGGTCGGCCCCTGAAATTCTTCGCAGCGTTTGCAATTGTCGCGCTGACGCAGATCCGGGTGCCGAGAATCTTGTTCGCCGCTTCAAGCCTCGCCGCCGTGTTGATGGCGTCGCCATACGCAGTGTAGTCGAAGAAACGGCCGCCCCCGAAATTGCCGACCAGCGCAGGACCGGCGTGAACGCCGATGCGGGTGGCGCCGAAATTCACGCCTCTCGCCTTCCACCGTTCGCGAAACGCCTCCGCCCAAGCGTCGAGCTCGCCCGCGCAGGCGACTGCGCGCGCTGCGTAGTCGGGCTGGTCGCTGGGCGCATTGAACAGTACCTCGATCGCATCGCCGATCACCTTTGCCACGGTCCCCTCATGCGCGAAGACGACGTCGGTCATTCCGGCCACATATTCGTTGAGCAGTTCTCCAAGGAGTTCGGGCGGGGCAGTCTCCACGAGCGAGGTAAAGCTGGTTATGTCGGTGAAGATGACCGCAACGTCGCGCCAGGCCACCTCCATGCTGTCGCCCACGCTGGACGCAAGCCGCTTGGCGAGTTCGGGCGAGAAATAGCGGGAGAGCGAGGCATGGGCGCGCTCGGCTTCCGCCTGGCGGCGCCGCGTCTCGCGCAGCATTTCGATGTGCCGCAGGGTCTTGTCGATCGTCGCTTCGAGATCGACGAAATCGATCGGCTTGGTCACGAAGTCGAACGCGCCGCGATTCATCGCAGTGCGGATGTTGCTCATGTCGCCATAAGCCGACACGATAATGGTCGATTTCTTGTCTTCGGATTCCTGCAGCCTGGCGAGCAGCGACAGGCCGTCCATTCGCGGCATGTTGATGTCGGAGACCACGAGGTCGACGTGCGGATGCGCTTCGAGCGACTGCAACGCCTCGAGCCCGTCACGCGCGAACATGAAACTGACCAAACCCTCGCGAACCTGCCGGCGGAATTTCTGAAGGATCAGCGCCTCCAGATCCGGCTCATCATCGACCACGAGGATGGTTGCGGTCATGCGGCTTGCTCGAGCCTGGCATCGATCTCCTGACGTAGCGCCGCGAAGTCGATCGGTTTGGTCAGAAGGTCAGTTGCGCCGTTCTCGAGCGCCTTGCGCTTGGTGTCGGCATCGCCATAGGCCGTGATCATGATGACCGGCACCTCGGGCCGCATTTCCTTCACCTTCGGCAGCATTTCCAGCCCTGTCATGCCGGGCATGTTGATGTCGGACAGGATCAGGATCAGCGAATGCTCGGTGGGGGAGCCGACGCGCGCCAGCGCGTCCGGCGCGGAACTGGCGAAGTCCATGACGAAACGCTGCGCGCGCAGGTCGCGGCGAAATTGCTGGCGGAACAACGCTTCCACGTCGGGCTCGTCATCGACGACTAGAACCAGAACACTCACGGCTACCCTCTAGACCTTTCTGCAAAATTGCTTGCTCGCGGCAACAAGATGCGGAATTCGGTGAAATGGCCCGGCTGGGTATCCACGTCAATTGTGCCGCCATGTTGTTTCACGATGATGTCGTGGCTCATGGATAGGCCCAACCCGGTGCCTTCGCCGGCCGGCTTGGTGGTGAAGAAGGGGTTGAACATCTTCTCCTTTACCTCGGGCGGAATGCCGGTGCCGTTGTCACGGATGCGGATTTCGACGCTTTCGCCCAGGTTTTTCGTGCTCGCCCGCAGCCTCGGCTCAAAGCCGGGCTCGCCGCCTTCCTTGTTGCGCTTGGTCACGGCGTGGAATCCGTTGGAGACCAAGTTGAGGAACACGCGGGTAATCTCTTGCGGGAAAACGTCGATCTGGCCCGCGGCGGGATCGAAGTCGCGCTCCAGCGTCACATTGAAGCCGGGCTTCTCGGCGCGGGCGCCGTGATAGGCGAGGTTGAGGCTCTCGTCGATCAGGGCATTGATGTCAGACAGCCGGTGCTCGCCGCCGCCCTCGCGCGAATGCAAGAGCATGTTCTTGACGATGGAATCAGCACGCTTGCCGTGCTGCACGACTTTTTTAAGATTACCCTTAAGGAGTTCCGTAAGCTCATCCACTTCGGCGCGGATCTTCTCGCCTACCTCGGCTTGCCCGAGCGCATCGTGCAGCTCCTCGGTCAACTCGGCTGAAAGGGCGGCAAAATTGTTGACGAAGTTGAGTGGGTTCTTGATCTCGTGCGCAATGCCTGCGGTGAGCTGGCCGAGCGAGGCAAGCTTTTCGGTCTGCACCAGGCGGTTCTGCGCGGTGCGGAGATCGTCCAGCGATTGGGACAGGTCGCTGGTGCGTTGGCGGAGTTCATTAAGCAGGCGAGCATTTTCGATCGCGATCACGGCCTGGGCAGCAAAGTTCTGCACCAGAGCAATCTGTTTTTCGGTGAACGGCCGGACCTCCTGACGATAGAGGCCGATCGTTCCGACGAGTTGATCCTCCTTGAGCATGGGGACCTGCAGCAGCGTGCGGCCGCCGCCGATTTCCGCGAGGGCGATCATGCCCGGATAGCGCTCAAGGTAGGCCTCATGCTGCAGGACATCATGGACGTGAACAGGCTGCTTTGTAGTGACGACGCGGCCCAGCGGAAGCTTGGGGTCGACGCGGATCGGAGTCTGCGCAAGAAATTCGCTGAAGGCGGGAGGCAAATTCCACGCGGCGACGCCGTGAAATTGGTCGCCTTTCAATAAGCGCAGCATCGCAAATTTCGCCTCGCAGAGTCGTCCAGCGTTTTCCAGCATGGCGTGGAACACCGGCTCTAGTTCTCCGGGCGAAGCGCTGATCACCCTGAGTACATCCGCGGTCGCGGTCTGCTGCTGCAGCGATTCCTCCAGATCGCGCGTCTTGGCCTGCACCTCCTCAAATAGCCGGACATTGCCGATGGCGATCACGGCTTGGTCGGCGAAGGTCTGCAGCAGGCTGATCTGTTTGTCGGTAAACGGGTGCACCTCCGTACGCCTGAGCAGGATCGCGCCGATGCTTTCGTTCTCGCGCAGCATCGGCGCGCATAGGATGCTGCGAATGCCTAGGCTTTGCGACAATTCCCGCGCTTCCGGAAACTCAGCGCCTTCCTCCGAAAACACGTCGCGCACATGTACCGGCGTCCTGTCAACAACCGAACGTCCGGCGACATAGTCGCGATTGATGGCGCGTTTCTCGCCAAAAACCACGGGTATTGGGCCATGATGTGCTTCGTAACTAAGATGATCGCCTTCTTTCAGGTAAACGATGGCGTCATTGGCGTCGCAAAGCTCGCAGGCACTTTCCACGATGGCAGTGAGGACAGGCGCGACGTCGGTTGGAGAGGAAGCGATTACCTTCAGAATGTTGGCGCTGCCGGTCTGATAGGTGAGGGCTTCGGAAAGCTCACGCGTCTTAGCCTGCACCTCCTCAAACAGCCGCACGTTACCGATGGCGATTACCGCCTGGTCGGCAAAGGTCTGCAACAGGCCGATCTGCTTGTCGCTGAAGGCGACGGGTTCCAGACGGCGAAGCACGATCGCGCCAATTGCTTCTCCCTCCCGCAACAACGGTACGCTCAGCGTACAGCGGTGACCCTGTTCGCGCGACTGCCGCTGCCCTTCGGGAAATTCGGCCGCCTCCGGCGCCTGGAAATCGGACACCTGCACCGGTACACGATCGACGACTGAACGACCCGTTGCCCAGTCCCGATTGATCGGGCGGGCCTCTTGGCCCGTCGGAATGGGTCCGTGATGCGCGCTGAAATGCAAGTCGTTGCCGATCTTCAGCAGGACGTTGGCATCGTAGGCGTCGCAGAACTTGCAGGCGCTCTCAACAATCGCCTGCAGCGCCGGTCTGACCTCGGTCGGCGATGAGGCGATTACCTTTAGCACCTCTGCGGTGGCGGTCTGCTGCTGCAGGGCCTCGCTCAAATCCTCGGTGCGCTGCTGTACCTCGTTGAACAGTCCGACATTCTTGATCGCGATCACGGCCTGGTCGGCGAACATCTGCAGCAAGCGGGTGTGTTGTTCGCCGAACGGGCCCGGCGCGACGCGGGTGACGGTGATGATGCCGACGGCCTCACCGTCATTCATCAGCGGCGCGAACAGCATGCTGCGATAGCCGCGGGCCCGCGCAATGTCGCGCGCCGCCGGCTCGAGTTCGGTATCAGGCAATTCCGCCGGCGCGCCCTTGCGCGTCAATTGGTAGGGCGGAAACTTGTCCAGCGGGACCGGGAACGCAGATTGCAGGACGGCATCGCCGGCCGCGTCGGTCGGTGTAAAGGCGGCCAGATGAATCCTGCCATCGGTGTAGCGGAATACAGCGGCCGAAAAGCCGCCGATCAACCGGTTGGCGCTATACGCAATGGCGTCGAACACCGGCTGCACGTCAGAGGGCGAGGAGGCTATGACTTTCAGGATGTCGGCGGTGGCGGTCTGCCGTTCCAGCGCTTCTTTCGTCTCGTTGAACAGCCGCGTGTTCTCGATCGCGATCACGGCCTGGTCGGCAAACGTTTGCAACAGTTGCACGTGATGGGGCGCAAACGCGCCGGGCTCGGCGCGGGTGACGCTGATGATACCAACCGGGGTGCCCTGGTTCATCAGCGGGGTGAACAGCACACTGCGAAAGCCGCGCAGCCGCGCCAACTCCCTGTTGGCGGGGGGCACGTCATCGGCCTCGGTGTCCGGGAACTGGATCGTTTCCCCGTTGCGGACCAGTGCAAATGTGGGGAATTCGGCCAGGGGCCGCGGAAATGACGATTGCAGAACCTCGTCGGCTTTGGGATCCGTCGGCGTGTAGGCCACAAGATGCAGTTCGTCGCCGATGAAGCGCAGCACAGTGGTCGAGAAGGCGCCGAGCAGCGTCTTGGCGCTCGACGCGATGGCCTCGAACACGGGTTGCACGTCTGACGGCGAGCTTGCGATGACCTTCAGGATATCCGCCGTCGCGGTCTGCCGCTCCAGCGTCTCCCGGGTCTCATTGAACAGGCGCGTGTTCTCGATAGCGATCACGGCTTGGTCGGCAAAGGTCCTGACCAGTGTCAGCTGCTTCTCGGACAGCCTGAAGCCCGCTTGCGGGGTGGTCAGATTGATGGTTCCAATGCCTTCACCCCGATGGATCAGGGGCACAAATGTCGCGCTTCGGAAGCCACCGGCCGCCGCAACCCGGCGGGTCAACTCTGGCGTACCGGGAGCTTCGATATCGGGAATCTCTATGATCCGGCGCTCCATGATTGCACGGCATGACGGGGAGCGGTCCGGGTCGAACGGGATCGGATAGATGGACCTGGCCTTTTCGTGGTCAAAACTCGGTCCGCTTGCTGCGATGGCTCGCCAATGCAGCTTGCCATCCTGCAGTGTCGTGATCACCGCGGTGTGCGGTGCGAACAGCTCGGCGGCGCTGTTCACGATGACATCCAGGACAGGCTGCACTTCGGAAGGGGAGGAGGCGATGACCTTCAGAATGTCAGCGGTCGCCGTTTGCCGCTCAAGCGCTTCGCGCGTCTCATCGAACAGCCGCGCATTCTGGATGGCGATCACGGCCTGATCGGCGAAACTGTTCAGCAGTTCGCACTCCCTGTCCGTAAACGGCACCATCGAGGTGCGGCCCACGAAAACCGTGCCGATTGCCTTGTCTTCCCAGAGCATGGGTGCAATAGCCATCGAATAGTTTTGCCCGATCCTGCGAGCGGTCTCGCGCAGGTCGATCGGCACGTCCGGATCGTTCTGGACGTCGGCAGAGCGCACCAGCCGTCGCTCGCGAATCGCAAGCTCGCTTACGGTTCCTTCAATCGGAATCGGAAACCGCTCGCGCGCCGCCTCGGCGTTTGCGCCACGCGCGGCCGCAATTTGCAACAGGCCTTCTTCGCTGGTGAGGAAAATCAGGCTCTCCTCGCTGTCAAAAAGATGCTTGATGCTGGAGAGGATGCTTTCGAATACCGGTTTGGTATCGGCTACCGAACTGCTGATGACACTGAGGATGCCGGCGGAAGCCTTCTGCTGCTCACGCGCGAGGTTCAGTTCCCGACGCAGATTCGCATTCTCGATTTCGAGCTCGACCTGACGCGCCTTCGCCTCGTCGCGCTCGGCGCGAACAGATTCGAGGTGCGACTCCATCTCGGTGATGGCTGACCCCAGCTCATCGATCGCGACTGACATGTCCTCGGGAAGCGTCGCCATTCCAACGATCCATTGCGTTCGGGCATCAGCAGGGCCAATTGGGCCGTCTCGCCGCTGTTCCAGTCGGATTATTTCATCCCGGAAGCGTCAGAGCCAGCGCTCATGGAGGTCTTACGGCAGCCTTTTCTCGCGCGGTCGCCCGTCTCACTTCACCTTGATCGCGTCAGGAAGCGCGCGATCGCGCCTCCGAGCCGCCCGCTGTCCAGCGGCTCGGCGAGCGAGGCCTTTGCGGCTGCGACGAGGCTGTCAGGTGCATGGCCCTTGGCATGCGCCATCTCGCAGCAGGCCAGCGCAAAGCCGACGGAGAATTCCGGGTGCGGCTGCACCGAGAGCGTGGTGCCGCCGGCGTAGAGCAGCCCGGCATGCGGCGTGAAATCCGAGGACAGAATGGTATTGGCGCCGGCCGGCGGCGTGATGACTTGATCCTGATGCGAGGCGGCGAGGGCGATGCGCATGCCTTCGATCACGCCATTATCAGGCGCAACGTCGTAGACATGCCGCCCGAGACCCCAGCCCTTCTCCGACTTGCGCACCGTGCCGCCCAGCGCCTGCGCGATCAATTGATGGCCGAAGCAGACACCGACCATCGGCACCTGATTGTCGTGGGCTGTGCGCACGAAATCCTCGAGCGGCGCGATCCAGTCCAGGGGATCGTAGACGCCCGCCGGGGAGCCGGTGATGAGGATCGCCGCCAGCCCTTCGACATCCGGCAGCGGCTGGCCGGCAGCAATGCTGACGGTCTCGAACGTGACGGTGGAGTCGGCGGCGCCGATCATCTGCTCGAACATCTGCGGATACGATCCGTGAAGTTCGCGGTTCTTGGCGCTGACGAGCCCGGTTTCGATGATAGTGACGCGCGGCATCGGTGACTGTCCGGTCGGTCGCTTCAGCCTCAGGTCCCCGGCCTCGACACCTCGGTCTCCTTGCTGGTGATGAATTCCAAGAGCACCGGGACGCCTTCCTGCGTCTTTGCAATGCCGCGCTTGATGGCCGGGATGATGTCTTCCGGCCTCAACACCCGCTCGCCATAGCCGCCGAAGGCGCGGGCCATCGCGGCGTAGTCGCCGGAAATGTCGGTGGAGCGGTATTTCTCTGTCGAGATCGGCATCACCTTCAATTCGATCGCCATCGAGAAATTGTTCAACAGGATCGACATGATCGGGATGCGCTCACGGACCGCGGTCTCGAAATCCATGCCGGTGAAGCCGATCGCGGCATCGCCCCAGACATTGATGCAGAGCTTGTCAGGCTTTGCCAGCTTGGCGCCCATCGCAAGCCCAAGGCCGTAGCCGAGCTGCGTGGTCTTGCCCCAGCCGATATAGGAGAGCGGCTCGACCGATTTCCAGAACGGGGACAGCTGGTCGCGCGGGCTGCCCGCATCGTGGGTGATGATGGTGTTGTTGATGTCGACGGTGTGCTGCAGGTCCCACAACACGCGGTAGGGATTCAGCGGCGCGTCGTTATGGGTCAGCTTCGGCATCCATTTCGCCAGCCATTCCTTGTGGGAGGCGGCGATTTCGGCGACAACGGCCGTCGCATCGCGATCCGACGTGACCGTCTTGCCAATCTCTTCCAGCAAGGCATCGAGCACCAGGCCGGCGTCGCCGACCAGCCCGACCTTGGCCTCGACATCCTTGTTGAGATGGTTGGGATCGAGCGTCGAATGAATGATTGTCTTGCCCTTCGGCATGGCGATGCCGAAAGACGTCTCGGTGAACGAGCAACCGATGCCGAAGATCACGTCGGCTTCGCCCAAAAATTTCGGCACCGCGCGCGGTACGGCGAGGCCGCCCGATCCCAGCGACAACGGATGCGTTTCCGGAAATGACGATTTGCCGCCCAGGCTGGTCGTGACGGGAATCGCTAGGCGCTCGGCCAGCCGTTTGAGCTGTGGCCACGCCCTGGCGTAGTGCACGCCCTGGCCGGCATAGATCACCGGCCGCTTCGCCTGGACGAGGAGGGCCGCCGCTTCCTTCACATGGACCGGATCGGCGCCGTAGCGGGTGCGCAGCACCGGCGTGTAGTTCAGGGGTTCCGGCACTTCCTCGTTCCACATGTCGGCGGGGATTTCGACGATCACCGGCCCGCCGCGCCCGTTCTTCAGTTTGGTGAATGCTCTTCGAAAGATGTTGCAGACTTCTGCCGCGATGTTGATCGGCTCGGATGATTTCGAGAACGCCTTCATCGCCTGGGTGGAATTGAAATTCGGGTCGATATTGGCAAGCCGGCGCGCATAGCCCATCGGCAGCACCAGCACGGGGACGGATTCACCGTAGCATTGCGCCACGCCGCCCATCGCGTTCTCGGCGCCGGGCCCATGCTGCATGCAGAACGCGCCGATCGACCGGCCTGAGGTGACGCGCGAGATCGCGTCCGCCATGTGAACGCCGATGCGTTCCTGGCGCACCATCACCGGGCGGATGTCGGCATTGGCCGCATATTCAATGAGATGATTGACTGGATAGCCGCAGAGGATCTCGATTCCCTCCCGCTTCATGATTTCCGCGATGGCAGCACCGAGCTTCATGACGGTCTCTCCCCCTTGATTGCAGGCCAGTTTGGTCCGGCCGCTTTGCAACAGTAGGAACAGGATTTTCCAGCCCGGTAAAGCGAGGGCGGCGCCTACGCGCGGAAGTGCTGATATGCGTTTTGTAACTTCGTGCCGGGATCGACCGTCCACCGGGCGAGAATATTGTTGCTGCGAATGCGGATTGTCTGAATGAAAACTTTCGCCTGGCCTGTCGCTCGATCCCGCTGCGTTGCGAAAACATCACAGCTGCGATCCAAGTGAGGCGGCATCACATCCTTGTCATTCCCGGTAAGAATTTTTGGATTACCTCTTCCACATGCAACTGCATGAATCGCAGGACAGGAGACTTAAATGATTACGGCGCGTTCACTCATTCTCGGCTCGGCGGCAGGTCTGATGGCCCTGAGCAGCGCACAGGCAGCCGATCTGCCGGTCAAGGCCAAGGCAGTCGAATACGTGCGGATCTGTTCGCTTTACGGCGCCGGCTTCTTCTACATCCCGGGCACCGACACCTGCATCAAGCTGGGCGGTTATCTGCGTGTGGACACCACTTTCAACGGCGGCGCCCACGGCGCGCCGGCCTGGAGCGGCGATCTCGGCCAGCAAAATCGCTACCGCGATTACTTCCTTAGCCGCTCCCGTATGGCGTTGACCGTCGATACCCGCACCGCGACCGAGTACGGCGTGGTCCGCACCTTCGGCCAGGGCGACTTCCAGTTCCAGAACTTCGGAAGCACCAACCCGGGTCTTGCGGTCGGATCGCAGGCTGGCCTGAATAGCGCGCTGCTCTCCACCGCCGGCGGCGGATACGTTGCGGTCGAGTACCTCTTCATTCAGTTCGCCGGCTTCACCTTCGGTAAGTCTTCATCGGCTTACTCGACGCCCTGGAACGGCTTCCCGGGCAACATCACTTCGAACCTGCTCGGCGGCAACAATACCGACACCGGCGTGAACAACATCCAGTACACCGCCGAGTTCGGCAATGGCGTATCGGCCTCGATCGGTCTCGAGGATCCGACGGTCTGGAACCGCACCGCCGTCTACAATCTGGGCATCCCCTCAGCGATCGGCGCCAACGGAACCGGATCGAACGCCTATGCCGGGATGCACGCTCCCGACATCGTCGGCAGGATCCGGATCGATCAGGCCTGGGGTCTCTTTCAGGTTTCGGCCGCGGCCCATGAGGTCAGCGGTTCGTACAACACGCTGGCAGCCGGCGCTGTCCCGAACAACTTGTCCGAAATCAGCGGCCACCCCGAATCCAAGTGGGGCGGCTCGGTGATGGCGGCGTTGCAGATCAAGAACCTGCCGACCGGTGCGGGCGACGACATCAAGATCGACGCGTCCTACGCCAAGGGCACGACCAAGAACGTGATCGCCACCAGCGGCACCTCGCCGAACTTTGCGATGTTCGGCAGCAGCGGCTTCGGCTACCAGAGCGTCGGCTTCGGCGCGACCACCGACGGCGTCTATATGCCGGGCGCAGCCGGTACCGGCGGTATCGTCCTGACGACGGCCTGGGGCGTCCGCGGTGCGTTCAATCACAACTGGGATCCCTACTGGTCGACCAGCCTGTTCGGCAGCTACTCCGCGGTCCGGTATGACGGCGGCGCCAATGACAATCTGCTCGGTGCCGGCACCACCACGGCCAAGGGTGCTTATTGCGCCGCCTTCGCCGCCAGCCATTCGGGACAGGCGTTGAACGGAAACAATGCGGGCAACTACACCTGCAATCCCGACTTCAACGTCTCGCAGCTCGGCATCGTTACCCGCTGGACCCCGGTCAAGAACCTGACGTTCTCGGCCGAAGTCCAGTGGTTCCACCTTGACCAGAAGATGTCGGGTTCGTCGGTGTTCACGGCGACCGCTCCGAAGCCGAACGCGCTCTACGAGTTCAAGGACCAGGACACCGTCCTACTCCAGCTCCGCGCGCAGCGTAACTTCTAAAGGCAGCGCAACTTCTAAAGAACGACCTTGCGGACCGGGCCATTGCCCGGTCCGTTTGTTTAGCGCCGCGGCAGGGCGGGGGTAGCTACCTCGCTTCGCCGCAGCGGTTGAACATCGCGGCCACCAGGCTGAGTATCTGCTCCAGAATAGGGTACGTCGCGGTCGGCGATAGTTCGGCGACGCGCTGCTCCTCGGTCTCCTCGTGCAGGAGCCCGATGTAATTCTTTCCCGTTTCGCGCTTCTGCGCCGCCATGTGCGCTCACTCCGCAGGACGCCGATCAGGCGACGATGGACGGGTGACGGACAATCGATGGTAAATTTTCCGTACCGTACGATCCCGGGGCACGGATTTCCTCGTCTGCCTTAATCAATCGTTCATGCTGTTCCTCAAGGCCTCTTCAACGGTTCCAATCTAGAGTTTAACCAGTATGGCGCGGGAGACCTCCGGGGAGCGTCGACAGGAGTTTTTTATGCGTCGATTACTTGCACGATTTTTCGACGATGAGCGGGGTGCTACCGCCATCGAATATTGTCTCATTGCGGCCGGTGTCAGCATCGTGATCGTCACCGCTGTCAACGGCGTCGGCAGCGCGCTCAGCACGAAATTCACCGACGTCGGCACCTCGATCAAGTAGCGGCAAGACCGCAAGCCGCATCATGCTCGAGCTGTTGTTGGGGTCGCAGTTGATGACCTGGGGGCCGCCGATCCTGGCCTATGTCCAGCAAAATCCGTGGCGCGTGTTCTCCGTGATATTGGTCGTAGCCCTGCTGATCGATTGGATGGTCAACGACCGGTCGTCTGGCAGTTGCGATGGCGGGCTGGACCTCGGGGACGGGGACGGCGGCGGGGATTGAACCGGCGTTATTTGTCTTTCCGGTCAGCATTGAGCGCCCGCAGCATCGCGATCCGCGCGAACATCAGCCAGCCGCCGCCGGTCTCCGCCGCGTTGATCAGATTTTCCACCGAAACCTGCCAATGCGCCTCGTGCTGCACTTTTTCCGGCAATGACATGATGTAGTCGGCGGCCTGCTGCAGCGTCGCCAGCCTGCCTCCGCCGCGAAGCGGTATCGGATCATCGAATGGGGCCGACCACGGCATCGCGCGCTAGATGATGCTATCGCGCTCCTTACCCGGTCATCCGGCCTTCTTGGTGCGGGCGGCGGTACGTACCGGCTTCTCCGCCTTCTTCGGCGCTTCCTTTACCGTTTCCTTGGCCGTCTCCTTGGCGGCACGCTTGCCGCTGCCGCTGATTGGCAACAGCATCTCGCGCTGGCCGGCGGCGGCTTTCTTCGGCTTCTTGCCTTTGGCCTTTTCCTGGGCTCGGGCAGGGGCGGCTTCTTTTTCGCTGGCGAGGCTGCGCTTGAGCGCGTCCATCAGGTTGATGACGTTGCCGGTGGTCTTCGGCGCCGCCTTGGCCTTGGTGCTCAGGCCGTTGCGCTTCTGGTTGATCAGGTCGATCAGCGCCTGCTCGTAGCGGTCCTCGAACAGCTCGGGCTCGAATGAAGCGGATTTCTGCTCGACGATATGCTTCGCCAGATCGAGCATATCCTTGGTGATCTTCACGTCCTGGATATCCTCGAAATATTCCTTCTCGCTGCGCACTTCATAGGGGTAGCGCAGCAGCGTTCCCATCAGGCCCTTGTCGAGCGGCTCCAGCGCGATGATGTGCTCGCGGTTGGTCAGCACCACGCGCCCGATCGCGACCTTGTCCATGTTGCGGATGGTTTCGCGGATCACCGCGAACGCGTCGTGGCCGACCTTGCCGTCCGGCACGAGATAATAGGGGCGGATCAGATAGCGGCCGTCGATGTCGGATTTCGGAACGAATTCGTCGATCTCGATGGTGCGGGTCGATTCCAGCGCGATGTCGTCAAGCTCGTCCTTCGACACTTCGATGTAGGTGTCGGTGTCGACTTTGTAGCCCTTCATGATGTCGTCGTTGGCGACTTCCTCGCCGGTCTCGGCGTCGACCTTGGCGTATTTTATGCGGTGGCCGGTCTTGCGGTTGATCTGGTTGAACGAGACCTTCTCGGTATCCGACGTCGCCGGATAAAGCGCGACCGGGCAGGTCACGAGCGACAGGCGCAGAAAACCCTTCCAATTGGCGCGGGGGGCCATGGGCTACTCCGAAAAACGCAACAGACAACCAGCGAGAATACCATCGGATCATCCCGTCTCAAATATGCCGGAGCGGGGAATCGCGGAACGGCGTTAACCGTTGGACCGCCTTTTCTGCCGGCCTGCGACCTTTGCACGCTGCCATCGGGCACCGCCGAAGTCCGGAACATCATCTCCGATCAAGCGTTGCTTTAACGGCCGGTGTCGAAGCATTCGCTGGCATTTACAGGCACTTACTTGAAGAGGTCACCATGGCAACGCAACGACATGGCCAGATCATCGAAACCCCGACCGAGGCGCGCCAGGCCGAACCCGGACCGTCGGTGCTCGCACTGCTGTCCGTTTCGACCGGGCTCGCAATTCTCATCCTGGGCATCGTCTGGTTCGTATTCTTCCGGACGTAAGGGCTGAAGCCTGCCCTTTTTTGCGAGTTGTGGCGCGCGAGCGCCTGCCGGGCGCTTGGGGCATTCGATCGGGTATGTTAGCCGTTCGGCCTGCGGTTTGCGGGCATGATCCCGGCTGCGAAGGTCGTATAACGAAAAAGTAACATTGCACCGTGTGCCCGTTCATGGCCCGTTCACGCGGGTCGGCCTCATCATGGGATCTGATATCGTAGGGCTCATTTTTGGAGGCCAGCTTGCGCCTGCTTGTTGTTGAGGACGATCCGGATCTCAACCGTCAGCTTACGACGGCTTTGACGGATGCCGGTTATGTGGTTGATCGCGCGTTCGACGGCGAGGAGGGGCATTATCTCGGCGACAGCGAGCCCTACGACGCCATCGTGCTCGATATCGGGCTGCCCAAGATGGACGGCATCTCGGTGCTGGAGGCGTGGCGCCGTAACGGCCGCGGGATGCCGGTGTTGATCCTCACCGCCCGCGACCGCTGGAGCGACAAGGTGCAGGGTTTTGACGCCGGCGCCGATGATTACGTCGCAAAGCCGTTCCACCTCGAGGAGGTGCTGGCGCGCATTCGCGCGCTGCTGCGCCGCTCCACCGGTCATGCGCAGTCGGAACTGACCTGCGGTCCGGTGTCGCTGGATACGCGGACCGGCCGCGTCAGCGTCTCCGGTAACCCGATCAAGATGACCTCGCATGAGTACCGGCTGCTGGCCTACCTGATGCATCACACCGGGCGCGTGGTGTCGCGCACCGAACTGGTCGAGCATCTCTACGACCAGGACTTCGACCGCGACTCCAACACCATTGAGGTTTTCGTCGGCCGCATCCGCAAGAAGCTCGATGTCGACATCATCCAGACCGTGCGCGGGCTCGGCTATCTCCTGACGCCGCCATCGCCCGGCACCTGATGAGCCTTGCTCTTTTATTCGAGCATGATCTTATCCGAAAGCAGGCCCCGATCCGGCGGATCGGAGCCTTGGGATATGCTCTTCGGGATCTTGCTCTGATGCGCGGAAGCTCGCTCGCCACGCGGTTGTTCCTGTCGGCGACCGCGTGGGTGGTCGTGATTCTGGTCATAACAGGCGTGATCCTGTCGTCGGTCTATCGCAACGCGACCGAGCGCGCCTTCGACCGTCGCATCAACCTCTATCTCCGCACCCTGATCGCCGAAGTCGCAACCCCCGACGAGCCGCCGGAGCATCAGTTCCAGTCGCTCGGCGAGCCGCTGTTCGAACTGCCGCTGTCCGGCTGGTACTGGCAGATCGTCCGCACCGACGAGAAGGCCGAGACGAAGGCGTCGCGTTCGCTGTGGGACAAGAAGTTGCCGAAGCTGGAGGATATCGGCGCGGATCTGACCCCCGCCGGCATCCGTCTCGGCTATATCGACGGGCCCGAGGGCCAGAGTCTGCGGGTCGTGGAGCGGCCGGTCGATCTCGGCGCCGACGGCAAATTTCTGGTCAGCGTGGCGGGCGACGCCTCCGAGATTTTCGACGAAATCCGCGCCTTCGACTATTATCTCGGCGGCACCTTCGCAGCGCTCGGCATCGTGCTGCTCCTGACCACGATCTTCCAGGTCCGTTTCGGTCTGGCGCCGCTCAAGCGGATTTCGGAATCGATCGCCGACATCCGTTCCGGCCGCGCCGAACGGCTGGAAGGCGAGTTTCCCGTCGAGATCGCGCCGCTGGCGCGCGAGACCAACGCGCTGATCGATGCCAACCGCGAGATCGTCGAGCGCGCGCGCACCCATGTCGGCAATCTCGCCCACGCCATCAAGACGCCGCTCTCCGTCATCGTCAATGAGGCTGCGGCCCACGCGGTAGATCCCTTTGCCAGCAAGGTGTTGGAGCAGGCCGATGTGATGCGGGATCAGGTCGCCCATCATCTCGAGCGCGCACGTATCGCCGCGCGCGTCACCATCGTCGGCACCGTTACCGAGGTCGCGCCCGCCATCGAGGCGCTGCGACGGACCATGGAAAAAATCCATCGCGATCGCGCCATCACCATCGCGGTCAGGGCCGACCCGCAAGCGAAGTTCCGTGGCGAGCGCCAGGATCTCGAGGAGATGGCCGGCAACCTGGTTGACAATGCCTGCAAATGGGCGGCCTCGCAGGTCTTCATCGAGGTGCGGGCAGAGCCGCCGACCTCGGCCGGCAGCGGACCGCGGCTGCGGATCATCGTCGATGACGATGGCCGCGGATTGTCCGCCGCTGAGCGCGCGCAGGTCTCCCGGCGCGGCCAGCGGCTGGATGAATCCAAGCCGGGTTCCGGGCTCGGGCTTTCGATCGTGGTCGATCTGGCCAGCCTCTATGGCGGCAGCCTTGTCCTGGGCGACGCCCCGATCGGAGGACTGCGGGCGGAACTGGTACTGCCTGGGATATGAAGGCGACATCCGGCTGAAGGGTTGAAGGCGGTACCCGGCACAGCCCGGAGGCGATTTCATTATTCCTAAACGCCTTCTTAACGCGCCCCCTCCTAAGATCGACGGCGGACGTGTTTTGCCGTCCGGATGACACACGCATATCCACACCAGGCGAATGAGCCAGACATCGACCGAGCGGCTGAGGGACTATCTTGCGCAGCTCCCGCCTCAATCGCAGGCGCTGCTGATGCGCGAGTTCGAGCGCGCCATCGAGCGCGGGGAAGACCTCGCCGTCGCCAATTTCGTGCTCGAGCAGTTGCGCGAGGTCGTGCGCGGGACCGAGGAAGACGATGAGGCGCGCCCGCGGACCGACGATCCGGCGCGCCTGTTGTACGGTCCGCTCGAGCCGTTTCTGGTCGAAAGTAATTTTCCGGTGCGCGCCGGCCAGATCCGGCGCGCGTCATTGCTGCCGGTCTGGCAATGGCTGGGCCGCGACGGCGCGCCCGAGGCCGTGCGCGCGTTCGAAACGACGCTCAACGAGATCAGGCTGAGCGGCTCCACCGCAGGTCTCGGAGCCGCCACCCGCAAGTTTCAGCTCGCCGCGGCCGAAGCGATTGTCCAGGTCGCAACCCCGGCGCAGGGCGACGACCGGCACCGTGCGCTTTCGCGGATCGGTGCGCCGAGCGTCGTCGAGGACCTGCTATCGATCGGCGCGGTGCTGCGGGCCCGTGAGGCGATCGATACGCTCGGCAGCAGGCTTCCCGGCCAGCTGCGGGCGCTGACGCCTTCCCAGCTCGAGATGGTGACGGCGGCGCTTAACGTCCCCTCGTTGCAGACGCCGCAATTGCTGCCGTTCGCGCTGTCGCTGATCATGCAGCGGCTGGCGGCGCCGTGGCAGATCATCCGTCTCGCGATCAAGATGGCGGCTTCCGACGACGAGATTCGCGTGGCGGCCACGCCCTATGGCATCGCCGTCACGATCGCGTTGCACGATCTCTCCTTCCTCACGGCCTGCCTGCGTACGGACATCCGGCGCGGCCATTTCGATAATGTCGGCGACCAGCTGAAAGTCCTGCACGACGGCCTGCGGGGCCTGCGCACCGAGCTCGATCTGCGCAACGATTCCGCGTGGGGCCGTCAGCTCACGTCGATCCGTGCCGACATTTCCAACTCCCTGCAGTCGGAAATCGAGAGCGTGCCCGGCCGCGTCCGCCGCATCTTGCGCCAGCGCGCCGACAAGGATATCGGCTCGGCGCCGAAGATCGACGCCTCGGAGGTCGAGGAGATCGCCGCCCTGATCGACTTCGTGGCGGTGTGCCGCACCTATGCAAGCGAACTCGCCATCAACGAGGTCACCTTGCGGACCTATTCCGACCTGCAGCATTACGTCGAGCATTCCACCGAGAGCCTGGTGCAGACGCTGCGCGGCGGCGATACCAAGGCGCGTGCCTACCGGCAGATGCAGGCCAAGGCCGCGATCCGCTTCTGCGAAATCCTGTTCGGCCATGACTATGCGTCACTGATGAACCGGGCGGCCGAAAATGCCATGACCGGCGAGCGCAAGACGAGCAAGGCCGGGTAGGGAGCGTTTCGATCCTATCGCGTCACGCCTTGCGTCGATCCTTGGCATGGCGAAGAAATTCGGCGAAGGCCTTGAGGGTCACATCGGAAACATGATGTTCGATGCCCTCGGCGTCAGCCTCAGCGGCTTCCTGGGGAACGCCGAGCGCCAACAGGACATCAACCACCAGACGGTGACGCGTGCGGACTCGCTTGGCGAGCGCCTCGCCCTTTTCGGTCAGGAATACCCCGCGATAGGGGCGGGCTGTCACCAGATCTTCGCGCTTCAATCGCGCAATGGTGTCGATCGCCGTTGGGTGCGACACGCCCAGCCTGCGCGCGATGTCGGTAGGACGCGCTTCGCCGGTCGTTCCGAGGAGGTCGGAGATCAGTTCGACGTAATCTTCCAGAACCGCCGTCGACCGCGCCGATCGCGCCTTGCCAAAGCGGCGCGCCTGCGTCTGTTCCGCAGGCAGAGGCTGCATCGGTTTGGCCCGATCTGTCGAGGGCTTGCGCACCACTGCACCTTCCAGGCGAATCCATCCAGACGAGGCGCGACCATGGCGTGGTGCCGACCACATTGCAAGTTGGCGGCCTGTCGCCGATCAGCAACAGGCCGTCACTGCATTTGCGAATCGTTCGCAGCATCTTGACAGTTAATGGCTCAGCATTAACATGTAGCCTAACCTACGTTTTTGACGTCGCGGCATTATCAGAGGCTGTTTGCTGAAGCGCGATCGGTTGGGGATGAATATGCGTGCGACGCGAATGGCCCTTCTGGGCACATCGGCACTGGCCGTGGTTTGTTTGAGCGAGAGCGCGGCGCTGCCGCAAACGGCAGCGCCCGCGCCGACGGCGCCGCAGGTTGCGCCGGCAGCCGAACCATCCGCTCCGGCACCTCCGGCTGCGGGGCAGCCCTCGGCGGAGTCGGCACCGCCGCAAACCCCGCCTGCACCGGCCACGGCGGCCGGTCCGCCAACGACGTCGAATGCGCCGGCGGAAATCGACATGCCGCAAGTGACGGTGGAGGGGCGTCAGCCCAAGCCGGCACGGCGGACCACGCGCAGCGAGCCTGGTCGGGCTTCGAGAACAGTCGCGGCGCCACCGCCAGGCCCGCCGCCAGCGACCACGCCGACGTCACCCTTCAATCCGCCGTTCGCCCCGCTGTCGACGCTCGGAAGCAATCAGGTCCAGACCGGCAGCAGCAATGGTGGATTTGGCAGCCTGTTCACCAACATGCCCGGCGCGACGTCTGCAGGCCTTGCCACGGAATCGTCGCGCCCCGTTCTGCGCGGCCTGACGGACGCGAAGGTTCGTATCCAGGAGAACGGCGTCGGCGCGGTCGACGTGTCTGACATCGCCCAGGACCACGCGGTGCCGATCGACCCTCTCGCCATCCAGAAGGTCGACGTCGTTCGCGGACCGGGTGCGCTCCGTTTCGGCTCGCAAGCCGTCGGTGGTGTCGTCGACGTCAACAACAACCGGATTCCGACTGCTGCGCCGCTCGGGGGAGTGGCTGCCGAACTGAGGTCGGGTGTGACAAGCGTCAACAGAGGGTGGGAGAGCGGGCTTTTGCTGGATGCAGGCGGCCGCAACGCCGCCGTTCACGCTGACATCTACGGACGGTCTTCCGGCGATTATAGCATCCCGAGCTACCCCTATCTCGTGCCGCCGAACCCCGCACCTGCTTTCAACGGCAAGCAGCCGAATTCGGGTTCGAAGAGTGCCGGTGCGGCGATCGGCGGATCCTATCTTTTCGATGGCGGTTATGCCGGCATCGCTGTGTCGCGCTTCACGAGCGACTACTACGTCCCTGGTATCGCGACCGCGGACGCGCGCCAGCACAACGACCTCGAGCAAACCAAGCTCAGCTCCAAAGGCGAGTATCGTCCTGACGCGAGCGCGCTGGCGGCCGTCCGGTACTGGACCGGATATTCGGAGTACCGGCACGACGAGACGGTGCTCGCTACCACCGGATTCCAGGAGATTACCGCCACCTTCAAGAACAAGCAGACCGAGGGCAAGCTCGAGTTCGAACTCGCGCCGTTCGCCACGCCGCTGGGGGCGCTGACCAGCATCGTCGGCGCGCAGGGCGCCTATCAGCAACTGGATACGGCGGGGCAGGCGATCTTGCTTCCGGCCCAGACAAGGACGGCGGCAGCGTACTTCCTCAATGAAGTCAGGCACACCGATGCGCTGCGCACGCAGTTGGCGGGGCGCATCGAGGGGGTCGATGTCGCCGGAACGGCGTTCACCTTCCCGCCGAATTTTCTGCCGCCGCCGAATGAGCCGGGCAGGGCCGCCGCCAAACTCGACTTCATGCCGAAGAGCATCAGTTTCGGCATCATCAAGGATCTTCCATCCTCGCTGGTCGCAAGCCTGACATTGCAGCGCATCGAGCGTGCACCGCGCGCTCTCGAACTGTTCGCCCAGGGGCCCGACGGTTCGGAGAAGACGTTCAAGATCGGCAATCCGAATCTCGGCATTGAAACCGCGCAGACTGCGGAAATCGGCTTGAAGCGCACGGACGGCGATTTCAGGTTCGCCGCCAATGCCTACTACACGTCGTACAACAAGTTCATTTTCTCGCGCGCCACCGGCATCTTTTGCCAGGAGACGTTTGCAACATGCGGAACCGGCACCGATTACATCCAGGTCAATTACGATCAGCGCGACGCAACCTTCCGCGGTGGCGAATTGGCCTGGCAATGGGACGCGGCTCAGCTCGCCAACGGCACGTTCGGTATCGATGGTCAATATGACCTGGTGCGGGCGACGTTCACCGACGGCAGCAACGTACCGCGCATTCCTCCGATGCGGCTCGGCGGCGGCGTCTACTGGCGCAACGACAACTGGTTTGTCCGCGCAGGCTGGCTGCATGCATTTGCGCAGAATGACATTCCGCAGTTCGACACGACAACTCCCGGATATGATTTGGTCAAGCTGCAGATCGAACATCGGAAGTTCTGGAAGGACTCGCCGTGGGGCGCGGTCGAGGTCGTGACCGGGCTGGTCGGCGACAATCTGCTCAACGCCAACATTCGTAACTCCGTTCAATTCCACAAGGATGAAATCCTGCAGCCCGGGCGGGGCTTCAAGCTGTTTCTCAATGTCAAATACGGTGTTGATCGGCCGAGTGGACCTCCGGGCACCTGGATCGGGACGGCAAACCGGCCGGCCGGCATTGGCTTCTACAAGAGCCCCGCACTCGATGCCGGCTGGAATTGGGCAGGCATCTATGCCGGCGGCAATGTCGGATATCTGAGGGGTGAGGGCGTCACCAACACGGCCTTCAACGACGCTGGCACAGGTCTTTCGCTTGCCGGAGACCGCCTGTCGGCTACGCAGGATACCGCGAGCTTCGGCCTCCAGTCCGGCTACAACTGGACATCGGGCCGGATTCTGGCCGGCATCGAAGGAGATTTCGAGTATCGCAATCAGCACGGAAGTAGCGCTGCCGCATGCCCCGGTAACGTCTGCAACGCGGCGCTGGCTCCGCTCGACGCAACCGTGAGGGCAGATCTGGACTATCGTTTGGGATGGGTCGCCTCGGTTCGAGGCCGGGTCGGAACGCTCGTGACGCCGGACCTGCTTGCCTACGCCACCGCGGGTGTTCCATTCGGCAGGATCACGACGTCGACGTCCGTCGCAGGCTTCGATAACGCGGGTGTCGCGACGACGGCGTCCCTGGATCGGCACCTGTATCGGGTAGGCTGGACCGTGGGCGCCGGCGTCGAGAGGCGGTTGACGGGGAACTGGACCGCAAAGCTCGAATATCTGCACATGGATTTCGGTTCGGTGCGTTCGACGCCGCCGGTGGCAGCCAACACGACGGTGGCGTTTGACGCCAACACCCGCGTGACCAGCGATGCAGTCAGGGTCGGGGTGAACTACAAATTCAGCGGAGCGATCGTCACGGACTGATCGTGGCGAAGTCCGAGAGCAGACGATCAGTCCGGCCCGCCAGCCGGCTATTTTACGGTGAAACGGATCGGCTGCCTCACGACAACGAATTCGCTGGGGATCGTTGCGGGCGGCGCAGGAAAGGGTTGCGCGCGCTTGAGAAGCGCGAGCGCTTCCTCGTCAAGGGCAATGGATCCCGAACTTTGGGTTACGCGCCCGCCGACAACCATTCCCTTGCGATCAAGCGTGAACGACACTTGCGCCGTTCCCTGTTCGCGCCGCGACCGAGCGGCCTCCGGGTATCGCTTGTTCTTTTCGACCAGGGCGAGGACCTGCGTTCGCCAGGTCACCACGGCTTCGGAATTCTTGTCGTTCGGCACGCCCTGGTTCGGCGCCACGGCGACCGGGGCGATCCGCTCGTTGATCGCCGGCGGTGCCGATGTCGCGGCGGCCGCCGCCTGCTGCGGCGTCACGTCCGGCTGCGGCTTGGTCTGCAGCGCCACGGCGGCGTCCGGATTGGGAGCGGGCGGCAATTCGGGTGTTTCGTCGGGCGGCGTTTCCGCAGGCTTCGCCACCGGCTGCGCTTCCGACATCACCTGTTCCGGACCGGGCGCAATGTCGCTCGGCGTGGTCGCCGGTGCCGCGGTCAGCGGCGCCAGATCGACCACGATCGCTCCCGAAGGTTCGGCGGCCACGGTATCGTCCGCGGAGTGCCAGGTGGCGAGCGTGGCAGTCAATCCGGCGTAGACCGACAGCACCGCGAGGCCGCTGAACATCCATCGTCGCAGGTCGGAACGATCTTCGGCCGCAAGTTGCATCATAGCGGTGAAGCTTGCTCCATGCCGACCAGCGCGACCTTCAGATAGCCGGCGGCGCGTAACAGGTTCATGACCTGCATCACCTCACCATAGGGAACGAGCTTGTCGGCGCGCAGGAAAATACGGGTGTCCTTCTGGCCGCTGGTGCTCGCATCGAGCACGCCGGGCAGGGCGCTGCGGCCGACGGTTTCGTTGCCGACGGAAAGCGAGAGGTCCGGCTTCACCGTCAGATAGACCGGCTTGTCCGGCCGGGGCTGCGGCTGTGCGTTCGAGGCCGGAAGATCGACGGCGATATCGACGGTCGCGAGCGGTGCTGCGACCATGAAGATGATGAGCAGAACGAGGATGACGTCGATGAACGGCGTCACGTTGATTTCATGGACCTCGGAGAGGTCGCCGTTGCCCTGGTTCAGACTGGCGGCCATGGCTGCTACTCCGCCGCCGTGAGATGCCGCCGGACGAGCAGGTTGCCGCTGTCGAGGTCGCGTCCGACGAGCCGTGTGATTTCCGCCGACCCGTCTCCGAGCAGCGCGCGGTATGAGGCGATCTGGCGGGCGAACAGGTTGTAGATCACGACAGCTGGGATCGCCGCCACCAGCCCGAGCGCCGTCGCCAGCAGCGCCTCGGCGATTCCAGGCGCGACCACCGCAAGGTTGGTGGTTTGCGATTTCGAGATCCCGATAAAGCTGTTCATGATTCCCCAGACCGTTCCGAACAGCCCGACGAACGGGCCGGTCGATCCGATGGTCGCAAGCACGCCGGTGCCGAGGGCGATTCGCCTGCTTGCCGCCGCCTCGATCTGTTGCAGCCGGGAGGCGATCCTCACCTTGATCCCTTCCTTGTCCATTCGATCGGTGCTCAGTCTGAGTTCGGTCATGGCGCCGTCGATCAACTGGGCAACCGTGCCTTCGGGGATCTGCCGCACGGCGTCATCCACGCTTCGGGCGTTGGCGAGTGCGCGCAAAGCGATGCCGGCTTGCCGCCGCGCTCTGATCAGTTCGATGGTCTTCGAGAGCCACACCGTCCATGTCACCGCAGTCGCGAACAGCAGACCGACCATCACCGCTTTGACGACGATGTCGGCCTGCATGAACATGCCCCAGGGGCTGAGATCCCGGGGGAGCAACGCGGCTGCGACCGCGGTCCGTTCCGTTGCGTCCTGGGCAGAGGCCGGAAAGCAGAGCAACAACAGCGGAAATGAGAGAAACGGAGCGGCGCCGCGACGAAGTTCGCGTCGAAAAGCATTCCAGGCTCGCATCGGTGACCTCTGAAGGGGGGAATTAATGTCTTTACCTCATTTTGTAGCATCACCTACGACTTGGTGTAAATACTAACAGAGGACACCGCCTTTAATTGTGCGATCATTCAGGTACAATTTGAGCGAGCTGGCGTTCGCCCGTGCCGACCTGCGGCGAAGCGGGCCCGACTGATGATGCCCTGTTCCCCGGATTTTCTGCCGCAATTGTCAATTGCCGGGCTTGCTGCCGGTGGTGTAAAGCGGCGCATCGACGGCGCTTAGTCCAATTCTAAGAATGCCGTTCCGTCCGGGAACCGCTTGATGGCATTGTGGTTTGTGTTCGCGCTGATGACCGTCGCGGCGATCTTCGCCGTGCTCTGGCCGTTGAGCCGCGGCTCTTCTGCACAGGCCGGCGGCAGCGAGGCGGCGGTCTACAGGGATCAACTCGCCGAAATCGATCGCGATGTCGCGGCGGGTCTGATCGGCGTGTCCGAGGCCGAGGCCGCGCGTGTTGAAATTGGCCGCCGGTTGCTCGCCGCCGCGGATGAAGAGCTCGGCCCGCCGGCGCGTGCCAACCTGGGCCTGCGCCGTGGCTCGGCCATTCTGGCGCTGGTGGGGCTACCGATCGCAGCGGTGACGTTCTACCTCGCGGTCGGATCGCCGCGTCTCGGCGATTTTCCGCTCGCCGAGCGCACCCGCACCGCGGACCCCAGCCAGCCGCTCGACAATATGGTGGCGCAGGTCGAAGCGCATCTGGAGAAAAACCCGACCGATGGCCGCGGCTGGACCGTGCTGGCGCCGGTGCTGGCACGGCTCGGCCGTTACGATGATGCGGTCCGCGCCTACCGCAATTCGATCACCCATGCCGGTGACAGCGCCGAGCGTCGCTCCGATCTCGGCGAGGCGCTTGCGGGCGCGGCGGGTGGCGTCGTCACGGCCGAGGCCAAGGCCGAATTCGAACGCGCGGTGGCGCAAAGCGCCGACGATCCGAAGGCCAATTATTTCCTTGGGCTCGCCGCCGAACAGGATGGCCGCAAGGGCGACGCCGCGACGATCTGGCGGGGCCTGCTCGCCAAGTCGCCCGCCGACGCGCCATGGCGCCCGTTGCTGGAGGCGGCGCTGGCCCGGGTCGGCGGATCTGTCGCGCCGGCTCTTTCCAACGATGCGATGGCGGCCGCCAAGGACATGAATGAGGATGACCGTGGCGCGATGATCCGTGGCATGGTGGATCGGCTTGCGACGCGGCTGAAGCAGAGCGGCGACGACGTCGAGGGATGGTTGCGCCTGGTGCGGGCTTATCTGGTGATGGGCGAACGCGACAAGGCGGCGAGTGCGGTCCTTGAGGCGCGGCAGGCGGTCGCGGGCGATGCGGAACGCTTGCGCCAGCTCAATGCGGGGCTGAAGAATCTCGGGCTTGATGGATGAACAGGGCGGCGGGACGCGCAAGGGAAGACAGAGGACGGAAATGACGCGCAAGCAACGGCGTTTGACCATGATCGGCGGTTCGCTCGCGGTGCTCGCGATTGCGGCGGCGCTGGTGCTGAACGCCATGCGCGATTCCATCGTGTTCTTCTCGACGCCGACGATGGCGGCGGAGAAGCAGATCCCGCCGGGCAAACGGTTCCGCCTTGGCGGCCTGGTGCAGCCGGGCTCGCTGGTGCGCGGGGACAATCTCGCCGTGAATTTTTCCGTCGCCGACGGCAGCGCCACGCTGCCGGTCGCCTACAAGGGAATTTTGCCGGACCTGTTCCGCGAAGGGCAGGGCGTCGTCGCTGAAGGCGCGATCGACGCCTCGGGTGTCTTCAGGGCCGATACCGTGTTGGCAAAACATGACGAAACCTACATGCCCAGGGATGTCGCCGACGCCCTGAAGAAGCAGGGGCACTGGAAGGACGATTACGGCGCCAAGCCCGGCGCCACGGCAGCGTCGGCGCCCGTGCAAGGTGTCTCGAAGTGATCGCGGAAGCAGGGCATTACGCGCTGGTGCTGGCGCTGGGACTGGCATTGATCCAGTCCACGGTGCCGATACTGGGCGCGCGCTGGGGCGATCATGCGTTGATGAATGTCGCGCGTTCCACCGCGCTCGCGCAATTGCTGTTCGTGGGCGCGTCGTTCGCGGCGCTGACGATGCTGCATGTCGTCTCGGATTTCTCCGTCGTCAACGTGTTCGAGAATTCGCACTCGATGAAGCCGCTGCTCTACAAGATCACCGGCGTGTGGGGCAATCACGAAGGATCGATGCTGCTGTGGGTGTTGATCCTGGCGCTGTTCGGAGGTCTGGTCGGCGCCTTCGGCAACAATCTGCCGCTGTCCCTCAGGGCGTACGTGCTGGCGGTGCAGGGCTGGATTGCCGCCGCGTTCTACCTGTTCATCCTGGCCACCTCCAATCCGTTCCTGCGCATCGCCAGTCCTCCGATCGAGGGCCGCGATCTCAATCCGGTGCTGCAGGACATCGGTCTCGCCGTGCATCCGCCGATGCTCTATCTCGGCTATGTCGGATTTTCGATTTCGTTTTCCTTCGCCGTCGCCGCTCTGCTCGAAGGCCGCATCGATGCGGCCTGGGCGCGCTGGGTGCGGCCGTGGACGCTGTTGGCGTGGATCTTCCTCACGCTCGGCATCGCGATGGGATCGTACTGGGCCTATTACGAGCTCGGCTGGGGCGGCTGGTGGTTCTGGGATCCGGTCGAGAACGCTTCCCTGATGCCGTGGCTCGCCGGCACCGCGCTGCTGCATTCCGCGGTCGTGATGGAAAAGCGCAACGCGCTGAAGGTCTGGACCATCCTGCTGTCGATCCTGACGTTCTCGCTGTCGCTGCTCGGAACCTTCCTGGTGCGTTCCGGCGTTTTGACCTCCGTACATGCGTTTGCGACCGATCCGGCGCGCGGCGTGTTCATCCTGCTGATCCTCTGCCTGTTCATCGGCGGCAGTCTTTCGCTGTACGCATGGCGCGCGTCGGCATTGAAGCAGGGCGGGCTGTTCGCGCCGATCTCGCGCGAAGGCGCGCTGGTGCTCAACAATCTCTTTCTCACCTCGGCCTGCTCGACCGTGTTCATCGGGACGCTGTATCCGCTGGCGCTCGAGGTTCTGACCGGCGACAAGATCTCGGTCGGCGCGCCGTTCTTCAACCTGACCTTCGGGCCGCTGTTCGTGCCGCTGCTGCTTGCCGTGCCGTTCGGTCCGCTGCTGGCATGGAAGCGCGGCGATCTCTTCGGCGCGGCGCAGCGGCTGATGGCAGCCGGTATTGCGGCCTTGATCGCGGTGGCGGTGCTGTTTGCATGGACTTTTGGCGGTGCAACTCTCGCGCCGCTCGCGATCGGGCTTGCGGTCTTCGTCATCGCGGGCGCATTGACCGACCTCGCGGAGCGTACGGGACTGTTCCGCACTCCCCTTGCGGTCGCAATCGCCCGTGCGCGTGGCTTGCCGCGGGCAACCTGGGGCACGGCGTTTGCCCATGCCGGCCTCGGCGTCGCCCTGATCGGCATCGTCTGCGAGACCACCTGGAATAGCGAATATATCGGCACGATGAAGCCGCGCGATGTCGCAACCGTCGCCGGCTATCAGTTGAAGCTCGACGACATCACGCAACGGCAGGGACCGAATTTCCGCGAAATGATTGCGCAGTTCACCGTCAGCCGTGACGGCGAAACGCTCCAGGTGATGACACCGTCGAAGCGCAACTTCACCACGCGGGGTTCTTCGACCACCGAGGCCGCGCTGCTGACCCGCGGCGCCAGCCAGCTCTATGTTTCGCTCGGCGATACCAATGCCGATGGTGCCATTGCGGTGCGCATCTATCACAAGCCGCTGGTGCTTCTGATCTGGTGGGGGCCCGTCCTGATGGCGTTTGGCGGCCTGCTGTCGCTCTCGGACCGGCGGCTGCGCGTCGGCGCGCCGAAGCCGGCCAAGGCCGCCCGTGCGCTGGCCCCGGCGGAGTAGGGCGGTGAAGCGCCTCCTCGCCTGCGTATTTGTCGCCGCAATGGTGTCAGCCACGCCGGCGGCTTATGCCGTGCAGCCCGACGAGATCATGGCTGACCCTGCCAAGGAAGCGCGTGCGCGCGACCTGTCGCGCGAGCTGCGCTGCATGGTGTGCCAGAACCAGTCGATCGACGATTCCGACGCGCCGCTGGCGCGCGACCTGCGGCTCCTGGTGCGCGAGCGGATCGCGACCGGCGACAGCGACAGCCAGGTGATCGATTTTCTGGTGGCGCGCTACGGCGAGTTCGTGCTGCTGAAGCCGCGCTTCACGCCGCACACACTGCTGCTGTGGCTGTTGCCGCCGCTCGCGTTGATCGGAGGCGGAGTGGCGCTCTGGTTCTACAGCCGCCGCCGTTCGCAATCATCAGGCGCAAACGATCCATCCTTGCTCAGATTGAGCGAAGAGGAGCAAGCCCGGCTGGAGCGCCTGATCGCGGCGGAGACCACATCGGAAAAGAAGAGCTGACCGCCTCATTGCAGGCGGGCAGGTTTCCGCTATGAAATCCCCTGGCTAGAAAAATAATATTGCCTTGGGAGAAAACCGGACATGGCCTTTTCACTCTACGACGCCAGTGTGGCGAATTATCTGCAGACCCTCGGTGCGGTCGGCGGCTTCCTCGAGCGTGGTCTCAAGCACTTTCGTGACAACAACATCGACCCGGAAACGATGGTCGAGGCGCGGCTCGCGCCCGACATGCTGCCACTGCGCTTCCAGATCATTTCCGTCGCCCAGCATTCGCGCGGCGCCATCGAGGGCGTGCAGAGCGGAGAATTTCGTCCGCCAGCGTCCAGGACGCCATACGACTACGCCGGATTGCAGGGGTTGGTCGCGCAGACCCGCGAGGCGCTGGAGGGCTGGACACCCGAGGCGGTCAACGCGCTCGGTGGCCGCGACGTCGTCTTTCATCTCGGCGAACACAAGCTGCCCTTCACGGCGGAGGGCTTCCTGATGTCGTTCTCGCTGCCGAACTTCTATTTCCACGCCACCACCGCCTACGACATCCTGCGCACCAACGGCGTGCCGCTGGGCAAGCGGGATTTCATGGGCCGGATGAAGATGAAGAAGTGACCTCGGCGCGAGCTGGTTGCGGAAGATCAGATTGACGTCATTCATCCCCGCAGAATGTTCCAGCCCGCCCAGGCGAGAATGCCGATATTGAGGTACATCGTCGCCGCCATGCCGAACGCCCGATAGAGCGGGTGGATCCGGTAGCCGATCCAGAATGCAAATCGAGCGACGATGAACACGATGGTCGCCGCAGCGATGACTTTCATCTGGCCCGGCGCCAGACTGACGCTCAGGGCCAATGTGCCGATCACGAACAGCACATATTGCTGCAGCGTGTTGTCGAGCACACGTCCGTTGATCAGCGTTGCCTGATCCTCCTTGCGCAGCGTCGGATCGATCGCTTCGCTGAGGAAGCGGTTGTTGGCGACGGTGATGGTGCCGACCATCAGCGGGATCGCGGCAAGGGCGTTTGCCTTCAGGGTATAGGCAAGCCGGCCGGCGACATCGGTAAGGGCCGAGGTGTCCGCCCAGATCATCGAGATGCCGGCGATTGCGGCCACCATGGTCAGGACGCCGCTGCCGGCGCCGACCGCAACGGTTTTTTGTTCATAAGTCATGGCGCGTCTCCGCTATCGATAGTCAGACGAAATCGGATCGGCGCGAACCGCAGGACTGTCCCGGCATCCGGGCCGAGATCGCGGCAGACATCTGCAGCACGACAAACAGACCATGCATTGCCGTGGTGACGTAACCGACCAGCAGCATGTCGGCCGCAATGAAGAGCTGCCAAAATACCAGATTGGCGGTCCCCAGCAGGACATGAATGGCGACCGCCGCGAGGTGCCAGCCGCGTGCCGGCTGTGCGCGCCACATCAGGATACCCAGGATGAACGCCAGTCCGTGCGCCTCGATGAACCCAATTCCGGCATAGGGGGCCTCGGCCACCACACGTGCGACCGGCCCAAGGCCGAAGAAGATTCCGCGAACGTCGCTTGCAAAGCCGCCCGCGGACGCTGCCAGGAGAAACACTGCATTGGCGCGCAGGAGGATATGTCGGATTGCGATTGTCATTGGCGATCTCCAGTGTGACGGTGCGTATGAAGATGAAGACCTGAGGTGAACCGGCAGCGGGAACACCGACCATTCCGTCAATGTGCATAGCGCGAGTCACAACAGCACCACGCCTTGAATCAGATAGATGGTGGAGACCGCGCCGATCACGTACCGCGACCAGGTGCGGAATTGCGTTTCGCTGATGATCTCCAGCACGAACCGCGAGAGGTGCGTCCCGGCGACCGCAAGCGGGATCGCCACAACGATCGCGATCAGCGACAGGGCCTCGCCGCCGGCGAGCAGGTGACCGAAATAGACGGCCTTCAGAAAGTGCCCGAGCACTTGCACCGCGGCCTTGGTGGCGACAAGTTGCCGGCTGTTGAGTTGCGAGCGCACGAAGAAAACGTCCAGGATAGGGCCGGAGACCCCGGCCAGAAGCTGCAGCACGGTGCACAAGACGCCGCAGCCATGCGCGTGGCCGGGCTTTCCGATGTCGGGTGTGAGCCGGCCGGGAAGCAGCAGCCCCAACAGGGGGCTCACGCCAACAATAATTAGGGCTACCGCCTTGCTCGCCACGACCGCCATGACGCCGACCACAGCCGCTGCGACCACCGCGCCGCCGGCGTAATGGGCGACGATCCGCCAATCGACATGCGAGCGCCACTGCCAGGCGCGCCAGCCGTTCGAGGCTATCTGCACGAGGCCGTGCAGAACCATGGCCGGCGCCAGAGGCATGAAAGCCAGCAGAATTCCCATCAGGATCATGCCTCCGGCCATCCCGAAAATACCCGAGATGAAGGAGGTCGACACAATGGCGGCGGCGAATCCGGCTGCGATCGGGAGGCTGAGCATCGGCGTCGTCCGGTTAGATCCGATGCCGCTCCATGCGCGTTTGACAGCCGCTTCGCAAACGCGTTTAGTTCAGCCATAGGCCAAGTAAAAGTTAGCCTCGGAGGATGTCCATGCGCCGCCTGCCTTCGCTGAACGGCCTGCGCGCCTTTGAGGCCGCGGCGCGCCATGGCAGCTTCGTGGCTGCGGGCCAGGAGCTGAACGTTACCCAGGCCGCGATCAGCCGCATGGTGCGGCTGCTCGAAGCGCGTCTCGGATTTCAGTTGTTCGAGCGGCTCCCCAACGGCCTTGCGCTCACTGCGCAGGCGAGGGCGCTGCAGCCAAATCTGACGAGCGCATTTGACTCGATTGCATCGAGCGTCGCGCAGGTTTCGGCGATGCGCACCACGCCGGTTTTGACGATCGGTGTCGGCCCATCCTTTGCGACGCGCTGGATGATTCCGCGCCTTGCGAGCTTTTATCGCGCACATCCCGACATCGAGGCGCGGCTCGCTACCGGCGGCGCGATCAATCCGTTCAAGGACGACTGGACTTGCGGCATCCTTCTTGGCGGTGGCGACTGGCCGGAACTGTCGGCGGAGCCGCTGTTTTCGGCCGACCTTTTTCCGGTATGCGCCGCGTCGATTGCGCGGCGGCTCGGCAAGCCGTCGGACCTGATGCAGGAGAGCTTGCTGCAGGTGACTCATTCGCCGGAGGATTGGCCGTTATGGCTTTCCGCCGCAGGCGTGAAACGGCGTCGTGGCGCATTGGGGCCGAGCTTTGCCAATTACGGAATGGCGCTACAGGCGGCGCTCGACGGCGTTGGCGTGGCCATTGGCCTGCGCCCCTATGTCGAAGACGACATCGCCATGGGACGTCTGGTCGCGCCGTTTTCGCTGTCGGTGCCGAAGGGCAGGGCCTGGTATCTCGTGTACCGTCCGTTCCGCGAGACCGATCCCGGCCTGATCGCCTTCCGCGACTGGCTGAGGCACAATTTCACGGAAAAGCCGCAGAGCTAAACGGCTGATTTGCCCGCGCTATTCTGCCGCATCCATAAGCCGCCGCATTACAAAATTTTAATCCCCCAGCCAGCACGCGGTAAGGCGGCAAACACCATCTTCAGGCCCTGTCAGGTGCCCAGCCCCGCACCGTCGAAATTCAGGCTCTGGAGATTTTAGAAACATGACCGAACGTCCCGTCGATCTTTCCTCGCTACCGACCAACGGCGCGCCGCGCCGTTCTCTGTTCTCCGCGCGCAAGTTCGCGCTGATGGCTTCAGTCGTCGCCGGCCTCGGCGCCGCCGTCTACGGCTTCTCGCCGCAGCAGGGCCCGCTCGATGTCTTCGCCAGCGCGGCGCACGCGCAGGTCAACACCGAGGTCCGCAAGGTCGAGCGGCCGATCGGCTTTGCCGACATTGTCGAGCGCGTGAAGCCGTCGGTGATTTCGGTCAAGATCAACATCGCCGCCAAGACCTCGAAGGGTGACGACAGCGCCAACAAGGACGAGGACTCGCCGTTCCAGCCGGGCTCGCCGATGGAGCGCTTCTTCCGTCGCTTCGGCGGTCCGGATGGTCTGCCCCCTGGCCTGCGCGGCGGCCCGCGCGGTGGCCGTGGCCCGGTGACGGGTCAGGGTTCCGGCTTCTTCATCTCGCCTGACGGCTATGCCGTGACCAACAACCACGTGGTCGACGGCGCCGACAAGGTCGAGGTCACGATGGACGACGGCAAGACCTACACCGCGAACGTGATCGGCACCGATCCGCGCACCGACCTCGCGCTGATCAAGGTCGAGGGCCGCAAGGATTTCCCGTTCGCCAAGCTGTCCGATAGCAAGCCGCGGATCGGCGACTGGGTGCTGGCGGTCGGTAACCCGTTCGGCCTCGGTGGCACCGTGACCGCCGGCATCGTCTCGGCCTCCGGCCGCGACATCGGCAACGGCCCGTATGACGACTTCATCCAGATCGATGCGCCCGTGAACAAGGGCAACTCCGGCGGTCCGGCGTTCGACACCAATGGCGAAGTGATGGGCGTCAACACCGCGATCTATTCGCCGTCCGGCGGCAGCGTCGGCATCGCGTTCTCGATCCCCGCTTCGACGGTCAAGAACGTAATCGCCCAGCTCAAGGACAAGGGCTCGGTCAGCCGCGGCTGGATCGGCGTCCAGATCCAGCCGGTGACGTCTGACATTGCCGACAGCCTCGGCATGAAGAAGGCGGAAGGCGCGCTGGTGGCGGAACCGCAGCCGAATGGTCCGGCGGCCAAGGCCGGCATCCAGTCCGGCGACGTGATCACCGCTGTCAATGGTGATCCGGTCAAGGATGCCAAGGAACTCGCCCGCACCATCGGCGGTCTCGCGCCGGGCGCCTCGGTCAAGCTCAACGTGCTGCAGAAGGGCCAGGACAAGGTCGTCAACCTGACGCTCGGCCAGTTGCCGAACACGATCGAGGCCAAGGGTTCGACCGACAAGGAAGACAAGGGCAGCCAGAGCAAGGGAACCGATGTGCCGAGGCTCGGCCTGACGGTTGCCCCCGCCAACAGCGTGGCCGGCGCCGGCAAGGAAGGCGTCGTCGTGACCGAAGTCGATCCGAAGAGCGCCGCGGCCGAGCGCGGCTTCAAGGAAGGCGACGTCATCCTCGAAGTCGCCGGCAAGAGCGTCGGTACTGCGGGCGAAGTCCGCGAGGCGCTGGATGCTGCGCGCACCGAGAACAAGAACAGCGTTCTCATGCGCGTGAAGAGCGGCGGTTCGTCGCGTTTCGTCGCGGTGCCGCTGGCGAAGGGCTAAACGAGGACTAGATACCAGATGGAGGGTTTCGCCGGCATTCGTCGCCCCCGCCGACGTCTCCTTCCGGGGAGCGGGTCCAAAACTCGCTCCCTCTGGCAACCTTCCAGCGGAATACGCCCCCCTCCGTCGGAAGGGCCTAAGGGCGGTGAGGTCCCCCAGCCTCATCGCCCGCTTTTTTCACTTGATCGCGAGCATCCGCGGCCGCCTTGCATGTGCAGGGCGGCCGCGCCATGGTGAGAGAAAGCCATTCCCGTGACCGCAACTGCCCCGCAAATGCGCCTGTTGATCATCGAAGACGACCGCGAGTCCGCCGACTATCTGGTCAAGGCGTTCCGTGAAGTCGGCCACGTTGCCGATCTCGCCAGCGATGGCGAGGAAGGCCTGTCGATGGCCGAAGGCGGCGATTACGACGTGCTCGTGGTCGACCGCATGCTGCCCAAGCGCGACGGCCTCTCCGTGATCGGGAGCTTGCGCGAGAAGGGCAACCGCACGCCGGTGCTGATCCTCTCCGCGCTCGGCCAGGTCGACGACCGCATCAAGGGCCTGCGCGCCGGCGGCGACGACTATCTGCCAAAGCCCTATTCCTTCGCCGAATTGCAGGCACGCGTCGAAGTGCTGTCGCGCCGCAATGTCGGCCCGGCGGAAGAAACAACTTATCGCGTCGGCGATCTTGAGCTTGACCGTCTGTCGCATCGCGTTGCCCGCGGCAAGGATGAGTTGACGCTGCAGCCGCGCGAGTTTCGCCTGCTCGAGTATCTGATGAAGCATGCGGGCCAGGTAGTGACCCGCACCATGCTCTTGGAGAACGTCTGGGATTATCATTTCGATCCGCAGACCAACGTCATCGATGTGCATATTTCCAGGCTGCGCTCCAAGATCGACAAGGGTTTCGATCGGCCCTTGCTGCACACGATCCGCGGCGCCGGATACATGATCCGTGACGGCCTTCGGTAAGCTGATCCGCACCACGGCGTTCCGGCTGACGCTGGTCTATCTGTTTTTGTTTGCGCTGTTTGCAGCGTCGCTGCTCGGCTATTTCGCCTGGAACACGCGGCGGCTGATCAACGAGCAGATCACCGCCACGGTGAACGTCGAAACCGCCGAGATCACCGACATCTATACGCGCCGCGGCCTGCGCGGCCTCGTCTGGACGCTCGAAAACCGGGCGCTGCGGCCGGGCGCCAATCTCTATCTTGTCACCACGCCTGAAGGGAAAGCGATCGGCGGCAATGTCGGATCGCTGTCGCCGGGTGTGATGGCCTCGACCGGCTGGTCCGAGACCGCCTATCGCCGGCTCGACGAGCAGGACACCGCGGATCATCGCGCGCTGGTGCGCGTCACCGAACTCACCAACGGTTTTCGTCTCCTGGTCGGCCGCGACCTGGACGAGCGGCGGCGTCTGTTCGGCATCGTTGCCAACGCCGCGCAATGGTCGCTGCTGGTCGTCATCGTGCTCGGCATCGGCGGCGGCATTTTCGTGGCGCGGCGGGTGCTGCAGCGGATCGACGCCATGACCGGCACTACAAGGCGCATCATGGCCGGCGACCTTTCTGGGCGTCTGCCGGTCGGACGCAGCGGCGACGAGCTCGATCGCCTCGCGGAAAACCTCAACGCCATGCTGGAGCGCATCGAAGCACTGATGATGGGCCTGAAGGAAGTCTCCGATAACATCGCCCATGACTTGAAGACACCGCTGACGCGCATGCGCAACCGCGCCGAGGAGGCGCTGGCGAGTTCCGGCAGCGAAGCTGAATATCGCGCGGCGCTGGAACGCACCATCGAGGAATCCGACGGGTTGATCCGCACCTTCAACGCGCTCTTGATGATCGCGCGCGCCGAGTCCGGGCAGGCGCGCGGCAACATGGATGATTTCGACGCGGCCGACGTCGCCAAGGGCATTCACGAATTGTATGAGCCGCTGGCCGAGGACGACGGCATGATCCTGCGCGTCAAGACCGCGAGCGCGCCGCTGCACGGCAATCGCGAGCTGATCGGGCAGGCACTCGCCAATCTGGTCGAGAACGCGATCAAATACGGCAAGCCATCGCCGGTGGTGCAGCCGATGGACCCCGTCATTGCGGCGCGCACGCGAGAAATTCTGATCGAGGCGCGGCGCGAGGCCAATCATGTGCTGCTCAGCGTCACCGACCATGGGCCCGGCATTCCCGAAGCCGATCGCAAGCACGCGGTGGAGCGGTTCGTGCGGCTCGAGGCGAGCCGGACGCTGCCGGGTTCCGGGCTTGGCTTGAGTTTGGCGTCCGCAGTGGCGACCCTGCACGGTGGCGAACTCAGGCTAGGGGATTCCCATCCGGGCCTGACCGCGACGCTGGTGATCCCGGCGCTATCTGCCGCGGGTGACAGGCTTGCAGCCCAAACGCCGGATGTGCCACAGAAGGTGGCATGAATTCTTCCGCCTTGGCCGCGCGGTTCGTGTGCGGGCCGCATATCCCGGCCACCAGCAACGCCGAACAACGCCTGGGAGACTGGCTCGCCGAACTGGAGCCGGAGCAATCGGCCGAGATCGGCGCGTGGCTGCATCGCCCATTCGCCAGAGCCATCCTGCTCGGCATTGTCGAGTTCTCACCCTATCTGTTCGACCTGGTCCGCACGGATGCCGCGCGGCTGATCCGGCTCCTGTCCTGCGATCCGGAACAGCACCTCGCCTCGCTGATCGAGGGAACCTCGTGCGACGTGCTCGCCGCCGCTGATGAGGCTGATGTCATGCATCTGCTTCGCCGCATGAAGTCGGAGGCGGCGCTGATGATCGCGCTGTGCGACATCGGCGGGGTCTGGCCGGTGATGCGGGTAACGGCGGCGCTGACCGAGCTCGCAACCGTCTCCGTGCAGACGGCGCTGCGCTTCCTGCTGCGTCAGGAGATCGCGCGTGGCCGCATGACCGCCCTCAATCACGACAGGCCGGAGGAGGGCAGTGGGCTGATCGTGCTCGCGATGGGCAAGATGGGCGCGGGCGAGTTGAACTATTCCAGCGACATCGACCTGATCGTGTTCTTCGATCCGGCCGCAACCTCGCTGGCAGCAGACATCGAGCCGGCGCCGTTCTTCGTGCGCGTGACGCAGGCGCTCGCCCGCCTGCTGCAGCAACGCTCTGGCGAGGGCTACGTGTTCCGCGTCGACCTGCGCCTGCGGCCGGATCCCGCATCGACGCAGGTCGCGATTTCGACCGAGGCGGCGCTGCATTATTACGAGCGGGAGGGGCGGACCTGGGAACGCGCCGCAATGATCAAGGCGCGCGTTTGCGCCGGCGACGCCGGGGCCGGCGAGGCGCTGATCGCGGAGCTCTCGCCGTTCGTCTGGCGCAAGCATCTGGATTTTGCCGCGCTCGCCGATGTCCACGACATGAAGCGGCAGATGCAGACCTATCGCGGCCAGAGCGAGATCTCCGTCGAGGGCCACAACGTCAAGGTCGGCCGCGGCGGCATCCGCGAGATCGAGTTTTTCGCGCAGACGCAACAGCTCATAGCCGGCGGCCGCCATCCGGAATTGCGGGTGCGTCCCACGCTGCATGCGCTGCAGGTGCTGGCGACCAGCAACTGGATCACCTTTCAGGCCTGCGACGAATTGACGGCGGCTTACGAATTCCTGCGCTGCGTTGAGCACCGGCTGCAGATGATCGCGGACGAGCAGACGCATGCGCTGCCCGAAGATGCCGAAGCGATCGAGCGTTTCGCGCACTTCTTCGGCTATCAGAGCCGCGCCGCCTTTGCCAAGGATCTGCTCGGCCACCTCAACATCGTGCAGGGGCATTACGGCAAGCTGTTCGAGGGCGATCCGACCGGCACGGTGAAGCTGCCGCAGCTCAATTACGCCGCCGGGCCAGAGGATGCGCGCCTGCTCGATCATCTGACGACGCTCGGCTTCAAGAAGCCGGTCGCGGTGGCTGGCACCCTGCAGCTCTGGATGGAAGGCAATTACCGCGCGCTCCGTAATGAGGCGACCAAGGCCGCCTTCATCGAGTTCGTGCCCGGCCTGATCGACGGCCTCGCCCATGCAGAAGATCCCGACGATGCCGTGACCGCGTTCGACCGTTTTCTCGGCGCGTTGCAGCGCGGCGGTCGACTGATTTCCTTGCTGAGCCAGAACCGCGATCTGGTCGCGCTGGTGGCGCTGATCCTCGGCGCGGCGCCGCGGCTCGGCGACATGCTGGCGCGCCAGCCGCAGATCATGGACGGGTTGATCGACCCGCGCTTCTTCGGGGCAATGCCGGACCAGAAAGAGTTGTCGGCGCGGCTGGCAACGACGCTGAAGGACGCAGATTCCTACGAAGACTTTCTCGACCGTCTGCGGCTGTTCGGGCAGGAAAGCCTGTTTTTGATCGGCACGCGCATTCTCTCAGGCACGGTGTCGGCGCAACAGGCCAGCGTCGCCTTTGCCGATGTCGCCGAGGGCATCGTGCATACGGTTCACGGCCTCGTCACCGACCAGTTCGCCAGCCAGTACGGCCGCATCAAAGGGCAGGAAACCGCGATTGTTGCGATGGGTCGACTCGGCAGCCGCGAGATGACGGCATCCTCCGATCTCGACCTGATCCTGCTGTACGATTTCGACGCTGATAACCCGGATTCCGACGGCGAACGGTCGCTGCACGGCGCGCAATATTTCGCGCGGCTGACCCAGCGGCTGATCTCGGCGTTCACGACGCGGACCAATTACGGCGTGCTCTATGAAGTCGACATGCGGCTGCGCCCGTCGGGCCGCGCCGGGCCGGTGGCGTCGCGGATCGAGTCATTCGCCGACTACCAGGAACGCGAGGCCTGGACCTGGGAGCACATGGCGCTGACGCGGGCGCGGGTGATTTCGGCTACGCCGGCGTTTCGCGACAAGATCGAAGGCGTCATCCGCAGCGTGCTGACGCGGCCGCGCGACGCAGCCTCTACCGCCGGCGACGTGGCCGACATGCGCCGGGCGATCGCGGCGGAAAAGGGCGAGGGCGACATCTGGGATCTCAAGCTCGCCGCCGGCGGCCTCGTCGACATCGATTTCATCGCGCAGTATCTGCAGCTCGTTCACGCCGCGGGAAAACCCGAAATCCTCAGCGTTTCCGCGCTGCAGGTGCTCGACAATGCCGCGCGTCTCGGGGTCCTGGCCCACTCCGACGCCGAGACGCTGCGCTCGGCCGCGCGGCTCTATCACGACCTGACGCAGATCCTCCGGCTTTGCGTTGTCGGCAAGTTCAATCCGGAAACCTCGGGCGAGAATTTGTTGCGGGTGATGGCAAGGGCGGGCGACACGCCCGACTTCTCGACGCTGGAGGCGCGGGTGCGCGAGACGCAGGGCGAGGTGAGGCGGGTGTTCCAGTCGCTGGTGGGCGGAGGGTAATGCCCGGTTTCTTACGGAGGAACTCATACGGCCGCTCGGAATTGTTGCGGATCAGGAGGCTGGGAATGCATACCGAGATCAATATCTTCGAAAAACCCATCGAGCGCATCAGGAAGACCTGCGAATTGATGGGCCTGGGCGCGGATTTCGACCGCAAGCTGCCGGAACTTGAAACCCATCTGGAAGGGCTGGTGGCCGAAGGGGAGACCAGCGAAGAGCGGCTGACCGTGAGCGGCCTGACCTTCGTCAAGCAGGGGCGTTAGGCCTCAGTCGAGGCCGCTCCCACCCATCCTATGCGGGCTACGATGGCGCAGCGCCGGCAAAAACAGCGTCAGGAAATTTCGTCCGGAAGCTTCCAGGCGGGATCCGGCGCGCAGCCTTGCTCCCTGGTTTCCTTGACGCGATAGCCCGTCGGCAAAACCTGTCCGCCGGCTTCGTCGGAAACGGGAATATCGGAAATCAGGCCAGCCTGAAGCGCTTGCTTCCAGGCCTCCACCTCGGTCGGAAGGCCGGGGCCGATCTGCCTGTCGCCATCGAAAAGCGCGTAAGGCATGAACCCCTCCAAACAAAACCCCGCCAGCTATCTAAAATAACTGACGGGGCTTTGAGCTGATATTTCTGGTTGGATTTCTCCTTCCTGATCTACCTGCTCACACCTGTAACGCCGGACGATGGATGTCGTTCCCGATTTTTTTTGTTCGGCACGAAGAAATGGCGTCACTGCGATTGATGGGAACGGTGCGCAAATGGCGCTTGTCGGCGGTCCGCCCCAATCGCGTGGAACTATTGCCGCTTTTTCCCGCTTGAAACCGGCACGTTCAACTCTGGAGCGGATGGCCCCATGCGCAAACTGCTATTTGGAATCGCACTTACCCTACCGATCGCCTTTGTGCCCCCGGCGACAGCAATGCCCGGAGGCTATCCGTTGGTCCAGGACTCGCTGGTGAAGGGCGATCTGATCGAAGTAAAGGGCGGCCGAGGTCATGGATGGGGTCGCGGGCACGGGTATCGTCCGTTTGGTTGGAGCCGCGGCCGTAAAGTCGGCTGGCGCGGCCGTGGATGCCCGCCCGGTCACTGGAAAAAGGGCTGGTGCTGAAACCGGACGGCCGGCACTTTCCCTCTGGGGCGATTACAAGGCCCGTGCCGCGTTGCCCTTGAACAGGATTGGGCCGGTCGGCCGTCCGATGGGTGAGCCGCCTTCAGGCTCCAGCGTGATCTCGAACAGTTGATCCTGCACGGTTTCCGGCAACGACTCCAAATTCAGCTGCAGCGTGCGCGACTGACCGGTGAGGCCGATCGATTTCGGGCCCACCGCGCGATCCCACAAGGTCCAAACCTGTAGCGTGCGGCCGGCGGGAACCTCGATCGGCCGTAACGGTATCAGCTCGACGCGGCCATTCGAAAATGCGTTGACGATGGCTCCGGCCTCTTTGGTCGCGTCGTTCACCAGCACGGCGACGTAGACGGGTTTACTCTGCGCCAGCGCAATCAGGTCGTTGCGAAGGTGACGCGACGTTGTCAATGCGCCGATCATGATCGTCGCAAAAAACAGCGCGGCGAAGGCGCTGCCGATACCGAGGCCGCGCCAGAACCGGATGTTGTCCCACAGTGTAGCGCCGCGCAGCGCGGCGCGTGCGGAGGGCAGGGCGTCGATCGGCGCGATTTTGGTTGCATCCGCGATGCGCTGCCAAAGTGCCGGGCTCGGCGGGGTTTCCTCGGCCGTGAGATCGAGGTCCGCAAGCCGTTCCCGCCACGCGCTGACGGCCTGAGCAAACGATTGGTCGGTTGCGATGCGCTGTTCGGCGGCGGCTTGCTCGGCACCGTCCAGCAGGCCCATCACGTAATCGGCCGCCATGGCGTTATCGGCGTCGTGCGGGTTCATCCCATGCACTCCTGCAACGCAAAGAGGCTGCGCCGTACCCAGCTTTTGACCGTACCGAGCGGAACCTTGAGCCTTCCCGCCAATTCGCCGTGGCTCATGCCGTGGACATAGGCCAGCACCACCACGTCTCGGCGGGGGCGGTCGATCTGCTCGAGACACCGGCGCAGCGCGCTGGTCTCCGGCAGCCGCGACAGGGTGGCCTCGCAGTCGACATCCCCGGCGCTTTCATCCGATGCTTCATAGCGGTGCTCGTCGCGATGAATGCTCAGCGCCCGGTTGCGCACCACCGCATAGAGCCAGCCGCGCGCGCTGCCGCGGCGTGGATCGAACCCTGCCGCGCCGCGCCAGATCCGGATAAAGGCGTCGTGTACGGCCTCTTCCGCAAGGTCCTGCCGAAACAGGATGCGGCGCGCGATGCCGACCATGCGCGGCGCCTCGCTGTCGTAGATCACGCGCAATGCGGTGCGGTCGCCGGCCGCACAACGCGCCAGGGCTGCAGCAAGCTGCGCCTCGCGCTCCCGATCGAGCACGGCGGGAGCATGCGGGCTTGCGGTGATGGTGCCATTTCCGGTCATGTCTATGCCTTTGCATAGCTGTCTACCTTGAGATGCGGCATTTGGATGCATGTGCCGAAAATTATTTTCGGTGTGCTGCATCCGTTTCGCCGCGCCCGCCGGTACCCGCTGTGTTGGTCCCGAGAGGATCATAGCAACACAGGGAGTTCACCGATGAACTATCGTTCGATTTTCGCCGCCTCGGCCGCATTATTGCTGTCATCCGCAGCCGCCAACGCCGCGCAGGTCGCAGCCCTGATCGGCGGCGATACCATTGCGATGGTCGATACCGCGCAGAAGAAGGCGACCGGGTCCGTCAAGGTAACCGGCATTTCCGGTGCATTGGTCGGCATCGACGTGCGTCCGGCCGACGGCTTGCTCTATGGATTGGTCGACGATGGCACCATTGTGACCATCGCAATGGACGGCAAGGCCACGATGAAATCGAAGCTCGACACCATGCTTGCCAAGGGCGTGGCCGCGACGGTCGATTTCAATCCGGTGGCGGATCGCCTGCGCGTGATGGGTGCGGACGGGATGAATCTGCGGGCCAATGTCGATGACGGCAAGGTGACCAAGGACGGCGACCACAAGTTTGCCGACAGCGACATGCACAAGGGCGAGAAGCCGAACATCGTCGCCGGCGCCTATACCAATTCGGTGAAGGGCGCAAAGGAGACCGCGCTGTTCGATATCGACGGCACCATCGGCGGCTTGATCAAGCAGGCGCCGCCGAATGACGGCGTGCTCGGTGCGATCGGCAAGCTCGGGGTCAAGGCGGATGCCGTCGCGTTTGATATCTGGTCCGATGGCGCCGGCAAGAACGAGGCCTGGCTGATGGCGGGCGGCACGCTCTACAGCGTAGACCTCGCTACCGGAAAGGCGACCGAGGCCGCCAAGATCGCCGGCGTCAACGGCACGGTGAAGGACATTGCCATCATGGGAATGTAGCCGACCGCTGCGATCTCCGGACGCCTGGGTTCTGCCGGTTGCTTGCGCGACCGGCGGAATCTTGCGGCCAGTTCGCGTTCTCATCAGAGGTTGTGCGCTCCGATGAGTAGGGGAATCGCGCGGGATATCAATAAAGCTGTCTCATGAAAGCTGTCTCATGTTGCGATTTCAAAACGCAATCAAGACAAGGGCATAGGCAATGCCTATGGGCTGATGGCGGGCGAATTGGAGTTAACGCCCGATATCGTCACATTTGCGCAATGGAACGCGCCCGTCAGGCATGCCGTGACGGGCGCGTCTTGCACGCTTAACCGTTGGTCAGAAAACGCCCGGCACCAGCATCGCCACCTTTTCGCGATAGCGCCGATACTGATCGCCAAACATCGCCACCAGATCGCGCTCTTCGAGATAGATGCCGACGAAAATGTAGGCCGTCGTCACTGCAGCGAACAGCAGATGGCCCAGCGTCATGGTCGGCGTGCACCAGAAGGCGATGATGAAGCCGAGATAGATCGGATGCCGGATCAGGCGATACAGCCCCGGCGTCTTGAACTTCATGGGCTCAACTACGCGTCCGGCAAAATGCGAGACCACTTGCGTCAATCCGAACAGCTCGAAATGGCTGATCAGGAAGGTGCTGTAGAGCACGATGAGCCAGCCTACAAAACCGCCTGAGGTCACGACGCCGGCGAGAGTTGGATTCTCGATACTCCAGACCACCGCGGGCATCGGCTGCCATTGCCAGAACAGCAGGATCAGCGAAAGGCTCGCCAGCAGCACATAGGTCGAGCGTTCGATCGCAGGCGACGCGAAGCGCGCGAACAGCTTCTTGAAGCCCTGCCGCGCCATGCCGCTGTGCTGCACGGCGAAGATCGACATCAGCACCAAATTGACCAGCAGGGCCGTCGTCAGCGAGGACGTCGAACCAGTATCGACGGTCTTGGGTACGACAAACCCCGAGACGAAGCCGACCGCGTAGAGAAACGTGCCGAAGAAGATCAGGTAGACGATGCCGCCGTAGCAAAGGGTGAGCAGCCTCGTTGCAAGAGAGGCGACGGCGGGAGACGCCGCATTCGGTCCATTTTGCATCGTAATCGACATTTGAAATCTCCTCGATTTGGAATGGTGACGTCGGGCAATGGCTTTGGTCAGGACTGCTCGATGCGTCTGTGCTTGCGACGCCGCGCGGCTCTCTCGAGGGCGGGGTCGATCGGGCTGCGGTAGATGCGCTTGTTCTTCAAGTCACGATCTCCAGCCTGGTGCGCTGCGAGCCAGGCGGCTTGCCGATCGCGGTAGGCGATGGCGGCGGCCATCCAGCCGTCGAGAAGGCCCCGCAGCCGCGTGGGCAGGACGACAGGCCTAGCGACAGGGCTTGCCTGGATCGGTGCGTGGGTCCGTATGGCGCCGTCGTGCGGCAACAGGCCTTCTGGCGAAACATCCCCCTTGGTGGGATTGAGCAACAGGCCAATCATGGTCATCTCCGATTGAACGAGGATTGACCCGTCTGTAGATTGGGATTCCTGTTCTCGCTTGACGGAGTCCTTGAGAAGACCTTTGTTTTTCCTCCGGAAGTGACTGTTTTTACTTAGTTTGTATCGTGAACCGCCGGACAGTGGCGGATCTGCCTCGCGTCGTAATAACAGAGGTGGTATTGCAATACCGATTTGCCGAGTATGAAATCGACCTCAGCCAGCATGAGCTGCGCCGGCGAGGCGAAGCCGTGCATATCGAACCCCAGGTATTCGATCTCATCGTTCACCTCGTGCGCAACCATGACCGGATCGTCAGCAAGGACGAGCTGATCGAGACGGTCTGGAATGGTCGGATCGTTTCCGAAGCCGCGCTCTCCAGTCGCATCAACGGCGCCCGGCGCGCGCTTGGCGACAACGGAAACGACCAGCTCTTTATTCGGACATTGCATAAGCGGGGATTCCGGTTTGTCGGCGATGTTCAGGCGATCGATGCGCCGAAAGCCGATGCGGAGGCGGCTCGGCTTGTTCCAGACGTGCCGGGCAACGTTCCAGGCCGCGTCTCGGTTTCCGCCGAAGTGTCCCGCCTCGATGATATCGTCTCGGAATCCGTAAAGGCCGAGGCCGTCACGCGATCGTCGATCGCCGTGATGCCGTTTGGTAACATGTCTGATGACCCCGAGAACGACTACTTCAGCTATGGGTTGACGGAGGACATCATTCGCCTTCTCGCCCGTAACCGGTGGCTTTCGGTCATCTCGCGACACTCGACCATTGCGTTCAAGGGACGTGTGGTTGATGCACGCGAAATCGGTGAGTCGCTGGGCGTCCGGTATGTGTTGGTCGGCAGCGTTCGGAAGAACCGCGATACTGTGCGGATAACGGCGGAACTCGTCCGCGCTGCGGATGGAAAGCAATTGTGGGCCGATAAATACGACCTGCAGCTGGAGTATATTTTCGATATCCAGGAGGAGATGGCAAGGCAGATCGCTGCAACGATCGAGCCCGAACTGTCGAAGGTCGAGCAGCAGCTCGCTGCCCGCAAGGCGCCGGAAAGCCTGGACGCCTGGGATTGCTACCAGCGCGGTTTATGGAATCTGTGGCGCTTCACCACGCCGGGATTCGACTCGGCCGAAACCTATTTTCAGCGGGCGATTGCCGCCGATCCGAATTTTGCGCGCGGCCATGGCGCTCTCAGCTACGTCAATATTCAACGCGCGTTCATTGACGAACCGAAAGATCGCGCGGTGCGGCTGGTAACGGCGTTGCGCCAGGGGCGCCATGCGGTGGCGCTCGACGAGCTCGATTGCTTCTGCCACTGCGCGCTCGGACGCGCTTTGTGCCTGACCCATCAGAACGACGAGGCGCTGGCAGCGCTCGACGTATCGCTGGAGCTCAATCCGAGCTTTGCGCAGGCCTATTTCGCTCAAGGGTTCAACATGCTGTGGTACGGACGGGAGATCGAGGCGGAGACGCTGCTCGATCGGGCAATCATGCTTAGTCCGCGCGACAGCCATATTTCTGCTTTCCACCATGTCCGCTCGTGGGCGCACTTCTCCCTGGGCGAGTATGACATAGCGGTCGAATTCGCGAGGCGGGCGACACGGCAGCCCAATGCTACCTATCAGGCGTTTGCGACACTTGCAGCGTCGCTCGGACTTCTCGGGGATCGGGCGCAGGCGGAATCGGTGGCCACGGAACTGCTGCAACGCAAGCCAAACTACAACACTGAAACGGCGCGACAGGAGTTCTTCTTCTGCAATGATGTGGGCTTCATCAATCGGTTCGTCGAAGGATTGCGTGTAGCCGGTGTTGCAAAGGCCTAGAGCCCCTTCCGTTCCGATGACTCTAGACTTTGATCACGGCTGCGGGCCGGACAAGTTCATTTCACGCTCGGCCCGGAAAACATTGCTGTGCAGGTTTGCGATCCATTGACGTCCACTTGAGGTGACATTGAGATAGCGTATTGCCGTCTGGATCTGCGGAGCGACGTTGTTCCAGTAGAATTGCGGATATTTGTAAACGACGTCTGCCGGCGTCTCGTAGCCGAGCGTTTTGTTCATGCCGACTTCTTCAAATTCGTAGAACAGGGCATTCGCTTTCTTCAGGTAGTTGGGGTCGCCGAGCTGCCCGATGAGGTCGGCCGCGCGCAGCAACAGGCCCTCTTCTTCGTTCAGTTCGTCGTTTGACGATGAGGCAACATAGGGGAATCGCGTGTACTCGATTGCCTTGGCGATCCGGCTCGCATCAACTTCGTCGGTACCGTCGAGCCGCTCGAAGACGAACAGCTTCGAGCGGTCCACATGGTACGGCCCCAGCGCGGCATCGGATGAACCGCGTGGCAGGCGAATGGTACGGCCGCCGAGATCTGCGACATAGGAGTCCCCGTCATCTCCCTGGACAATTCCGCGAACATATCCGATGTCGTGGGTGAGGCACGCCAGGATGAAATTGGTGTAATCGTCCGGTGTCGTTGTCCGCAGCATCGTCCGGCCCATGAGGATGTCGTGGCCCGCAAGGGTCACGAGCATGGTGTGTTCGATGTTGTGATACAGGGCGTCGCTGTTGCCGATGCATTCCAATGTGAGCCTGGCTGCATAGGGGAGATATTCAGCCAGCCGGGCTTGGGAGGAGCCGAATCTGCTTCTGGTATCCGAGGCCAGGAACGATCCCAGGGCCTGCGCAACCAGTTCCGGGATTGTGATCATCTGAACACCCCATCTCGATTGTGTGGTGTCGGCGCAACATTCGCGTATCGGTGCAGCACAATAGCACGTTTGTTTGGATAGGCCGGATCGCCCCGTTCATGCCGCCCACAGGGAGTCTTGGGGTTTGATAACGGTGGGTCAGCTGCCGTGACGTATTTGGGCAGGAGTGCTGGCTGCGACCGGCGACCGCCTGCCAAGCCAAAATCAAGATTATCTTCAGATTATCTGCATACGGGCTCTAAGCGCGGCGCGCCGATGCAGGTCATATTCGTCGGCATGAAACGACGAGAATTCATGGCGCTTGCGGGTGCTGCGATGGCCTGGCCGGTCACCGCATTCGCTCAGGATTCGGCAAAAGTTTATCGTATTTTCTGGGTTTCCATCCAATCCCAGCCCGACCCGTTTCTGGATGGGTTCAGGGAGGGATTGCGGGCGCGCGGTTACATCGAGGGCAGGAACCTCACCCTCGAACTTCACTTCGGCAATCCCCAGGCGCTGCGCGAGGTGGTCGCCGAGCTGAGGCGCGGCAACATCGATCTTGCGGTATCTAGCGGTCCTGCGACGCGTGCGCTGACGGAGGTCAAGGACATTCCCGTCCTGTTTGCCCTCAGCGGTGATCCGGTGGCGTTGGGCCTCGTCAGCAGTCTTGGTCAGCCCGGCGGCAATTTCACCGGCTCGACGTTCCTGTCGCTTGAACTGGCGGGGAAGAGGGTTGAGCTGCTCAAGGAGGTCGTGCCGACCCTGCGCAGGCTTGCCGTGTTTTCGAACAGCAACCATCCGGGAGAGCAATCGGAGTGGCGTGCGACCAGGGAGGCCGCGACCAAGCTGGGCATTGAAACGGTTTATGTTCCCTTCGCCGGTCCGAACGAACTGGACAGCGGGCTTGCCGCGGCGGGTAAGGCGCGTGCGGACGCCTTGCTGGTGTTCCCGGATGTTCTCACGATGGTACATCGGAACAAGATTGCCCAATTCGCCATCGCGCATCGGCTGCCGTCGATGTTCGGCTGGAGCGAATATTGTGAGGCTGGCGGAATGCTGAGCTATGGGGCCAACCAGCGCGCGACCTATTTTGGGCTCGCGACCTACGCCGATCGGATCTTGCGCGGCGAGAAGCCGGCCAATCTTCCCGTCGTGCAACCCACGAAGTTCGAACTGGTCGTCAATCTCAGGACGGCCGAACAACTCGGCATTGACCTCGACAAATCGTCCGTCCTGTTTCGCGCCAACAGGGTGATCGAATGAATCGGGCATATCTCATATTGGTTTGAAACACTTTTGCTTGGATGTTCTTTCGGTGATCCGTCCGCGCCGCTCCCTGTTCGCCAAGTATTTCACCACGCTGTTCGTCGCAGTGGTGGTGCCGCTGCTGCTCGGCTCGGCAACCGAAGCCTGGTTTGCCTTTCGTGACAATCGGTTCGATCTGGATGAGCTTCTCCGGGTCGAGGCCCGCTCGGCGGCCGATCGGATTCAGGCCTTCACCGATGGAATTCGCGATCAGCTCGGCTGGGTCGTGCAGTTTCCGTGGACGCAGGGCGAGGACGACCGGCGCCGGATCGACGGGCTGCGTCTGTTGCAGCAGGTGCCGGCGATCGTTTCGCTCTCGCTGATCGACCCGACCGGCACCGAACGCGTTTTCGTCTCCCGCGTCAGCATGAACCGAACCGGCCCTGGCGCTGATATGTCGGCCGATCCTGCCGTTGTCGGCGCACGCGCCAACGGGGTCTGGTACGGCCCGGTGCACTATCGGCGTGATTCCGAGCCTTACATGCGGATCGCCGTGGCGGGAAACCGTGCGGCCGCCGGGGTCGTCGTCGCCGACATCAACCTGAAACTGATCTGGGACATCATCGCGGCGATCAAGATCGGCGACACCGGCCACGCCCTTGTCGTCGACGATTCCGGACGGCTGATCGCCCACCCCGACATCAGCCTGGTGCTGCGCAGCGGTGCCGGGGCAGCCGATTTCAACCGGCTGGAGTCAGAAGTCAGCGCTGCGAACGGATCCGCGGTCACCACGACAGGCGAGGACGGTACGCCCGTCGTTGCACTCTCGGTGCGCGCCCCCAACGTGGGCTGGACGGTGATCGCCCAGCAGCCGGTCCTGGAGGCGTTCGAATCCATCCGCGCGGCGCTTTGGCGTTCCCTGATACTCATTGGCCTCGGAATCGTCTTCGCGCTTGTCCTAGCCTATTGGCGAGCGTGCCGCATGTGGGGACCGATCCGACAACTGGAGGCCGGCGTCGAACGGATCGGGATGGGGCAACTCGACCATCGCATCACGATCCAGAGCCGCGACGAACTGGAGCAGCTGGCGGTCCGGTTCAACCAGATGGCGGAGGAACTCGCGGTCTCGCAGCAGAAGTCCGAGCGTATCAATCGCCTGAAACAGTTCCTGGCGCCGCAGGTGGCTGAACTGGTTGAGCACTCCGATCAGGGGCTGTTGGATGCTCAGCGGCGGGAGGTGGTCGCGATTTTCGGCGATCTGCGTGGCTTCACCGCGTTTACCGCGCGTGCCGAGCCCGATGCAATTCTGGCCGTGCTGAGGCAGTACTATGAAGCCATCGGCACCGTCACGGCCCGCCATGAGGCGACCTTGATCCGCTTCGCCGGTGACGGCGTGATGGTCCTCGTCAATGCGCCCGTGGCTTGCCAGAACCCGGCGCAGCGCGGCGTTCGCCTTGCGATCGACATGCAAGCTGCCGTGCAGTCCCTGGCCGGGGCCTGGAACGCCGCTGGCTGCGCCATGGGATTCGGCGTGGGTATCGCGATGGGACCTGCAACCGTCGGAACGCTCGGCTGGCACGAACGCCTCGACTACACAGCCATCGGAAACGTGGTCAATCTTGCATCGCGGCTTTGCGATTTGGCTGATGACGCGCAGATACTGGTGGACCCGGTTGTCACCGAGCATGTCAGGGACAGTATCGCGCTTGCATCGATCGGAGAGCGGACCATCAAGGGCTACGATCATGCTCTCGAGGTTTTCGCCGTGGTCCGGACCGGAGTCCCGATGCGGCGTCACACATCGCCTGAGTTGGATCTCGTCAGCTAACGGCTTCAACGCCAGCCGGCATGGCGATGGGTATCGCTTTCGCTCCACCCATCCTCGTAGGCCGGCACGATAACGGCTGGAAATGGCTCAATTTGATAGCCCAATGATCCCGCAACATGCTCATCCGACGCCGCTTTTGAAGTATGGGCCCCCGCCCGCCCGTGCTATTTGTGGCAGCCGGGCGGGGGACCCTTGCCACCGGATCTTTAACTTCCTGGGAATGATGCCTTGATCGACAAGCTTGAACTTCTGCTCGCGCTCGCCAAGGAGCGGCATTTCGGACGGGCTGCGGAAGCTTGCGGCGTCACGCAGCCGACCATGTCGACCAGCCTGAAGCAGCTCGAGGAGATCCTGGGCGTCATGCTGGTGCAGCGCGGCTCGCGCTTCCAGGGCTTCACGCCGGAAGGCGAGCGCACGCTCGACTGGGCGCGGCGCATTGTCGGCGATGCCCGGGCGATGCGGCAGGAGATCAACAGCCTCAAGGACAAGCTCTCCGGCGAGATCCGGATCGCCGCGATCCCGACCGTGCTCGGCATGGTGGCGCAGCTTACGACACCGTACCGCGCGCGCTATCCCGACGTGCGCTTTCGGATCCAGTCCTGCACCTCGGCCGACGTGCTGGGCCTGTTGGAAAATCTCGAGGTCGATGCCGGGCTGACCTATATCGAGAACGAGCCGATCGGCAAGGTCCGCACCATTCCGCTCTACAACGAGAGCTATCGCCTGCTGACGGCGCCCGATGCCATGTTCGGCGATCGCGACCGGGTCACCTGGAAGGAGGTCGGGCAAGTGCCGCTGTGCCTGTTGACGCCGGACATGCAGAACCGCCGCATCATCGATCGCGCGCTGGCCTCCGTCGGCGCCGAGGCGACGCCGACGCTGACCTCGAACTCGCTGCTGGTGCTCTACACGCATGTGAAGACCGGGCGCTGGGCGAGCGTGATGCCCGCCAAGCTCGCGGAGACGCTGGGGCTGTCGGACTCCGTGCGCAGCATTCCGATCGTCGATCCCGTCGTCGACTACAGCATCGGCCTCGTGGTCCCGCAGCGCGACCCGATGACGCCGCTGATCGCGGCGCTGGTGCAGGTCGCCCGCGAGGTGGCGCCGACGCTGGAGTAGATCAGGCGGCGGCCCCGATCTTTGCCATTGCCTTCGGCTGCTCGGGTTCGCGTGGCAGCACGATGCGCACCACGGTGCCGGTGCCGAGCTTCGAGCGCAGCCGCATCGTTCCGCCATGCAGGCTGGTCAGCGAGCGGGCGATGGCAAGGCCAAGGCCCGAGCCCTGGTAGGTCTTGGTGAGCTGGCTCTCGACCTGCTCGAACGGCTTGCCCAGCCGCTGCAGCGAGGCCGTCGCGATGCCGATGCCGGTATCGGCGATCATCAGCACGATCGAATTGGGCAGTACGTGGCTGCGCACCGTGACCCTGCCGTCGTCGGGGGTGAACTTGACGGCATTGGAGAGCAGGTTGACGAAGATCTGCTTGACCGCACGGCGATCGGCCACGACGGAGATGGTGCGTTCGATATCGGCGTCCAGCGTCAGGTTCTTGTCCTCGGCGCGGCCCGAGACCACGCGCAGCGACTCCGCCAGGATCTTCGACAGGTCGAGCGGCTCCATGTCGAGCTTCATGCGGCCGGCCTCGATCTTCGACATGTCGAGGATGTCGTTGATGACTTCGAGCAGATATTTGCCTGATGTCAGGATGTCGTGGCAGTACTCCTGATACTTGTCCGAGCCGAGCACGCCGAACATGCCGCTGCCCATGATCTCGGAGAAGCCGATGATGGCGTTGAGCGGCGTGCGCAGCTCGTGGCTCATATTGGCGAGGAATTTCGACTTGGCCTGGTTGGCTTCCTCGGCGCGGTTCTTCTCCCGCGAATATTTTTCGGCGAGGTCAGCCAGCTCCGCCTGCGAGCGCTTCAGATCGATGACGTTGGCGCGCAGACGGGCGTCGTTCTCGATCAGCTTCTGCTCGTGCTCCTTGATGCGGGTGATATCGGTGCCGACCGAGACGTAGCCGCCGTCCTTGGTGCGGCGTTCGGAGATGTGCAGCCAGCTTCCGTCGTCGAGCTGCGCCTCGAACGTGCGCGCTCCCGGCGCTTGCGCGCCGGTCTCCTGCAGTCTGGTGCGCACTTCCGGCATGCTGCCGACCTCGATCACGGTCTCATACGACGTGCCGGGGGTCACCGCCGTATCGGGCAATTTGTGCAGGCGCTGGAAGTGCGAGTTGCAGAGCACAAGGCGGTCTTCTGCGTCCCACAGCACGAAGGCTTCCGGGATGGTCTCGATCGCGTCGCGCAGCCGCAGATCGGCTTCCACGGTCTTTTCGGCGAGGCTCTTCTGCTCGGTGATGTCGACCGCGATGCCGATCAAATGCAGCCCGCCGTCGGCCAGGGTCTGGCTGAGCTCGCAGCGCACCCGCAGCCAGATCCAGTGGCCGCCGGTATGCTGCATGCGGAACGACTGGTCGATGTGGTCGAGCTTGCCGGCGATCATCTGGTCGGCAATCTCGAACAGGTCGATGTCGTCGGACTTCACCAGCGCGTTGACTTCGCCGAAGGTGAGAAGATCATTGCGGGAATCGAGGCCGAGCATCGTGAACATCGATGCCGACCAGAAGATCCGGCCGCGCGACAGATCCCAGTCCCACAGGCCGCAGCGGCCGCGATTGAGCGCGGTGTCGATCCGGCCGCGCACTGCATCGTTGATGAGATCGCCCTCGCGGGCGCGGGTCGACTGCCAGTGGAAGGCGAAGCCGAGGATCAGCACGACGAAGCCGGTAGTGGCCGACAGCGTCACCGACAGCGCGGCATCCGAACCCCACAGCGGCTCGTTCTTTTCCTGGATGACGATGACCTGGCCCGGCAGCGATTTGATCAGCTTCGAAATCGCCATGGCGCCATTGCCGTTCGGCAGCGTCATGTCGTTGATGACGCCCTGCTGGCCGGGCGTGGCGAGCAGTTGCGCCGTGCTGATGACGTCGAGGACGCGGTCGCTGCCGCCGAGGGCGCCCTCGACCGGGACGCGGGCCAGAATCCGGTGATCGGCGCCGGTGATGATGACATGGCGGCCAGAGGCAACGCCCCAGGCCGGGATCAGGTCGGGCAGCAGGCTCTGCAGCCGCTCGATATTGAGGGCGCGGTCCTGCCGAACCGCGGCAACACGGTCGAGGCGCTCGGCGAGCAGATCGGTGAGCGCAGAGAGGTCGCGCTTCATCGCAGCGCGCTTCTGCCGGCTCTGGTCGATCACCTGAACGAAGGCGCCGAGGCAGATTGTGATGAGGAAGGCGATGATGAGCGTCGGCACGGCGCGACGAAGCGCCGGCTCGGCGGTGAGCAGCCGGTGATAGGCAGGTTTCGCGATCGATTGCGCCAATCCTTTGATCGAATCGGATTGAACGTACGCGTTCGCCGCGTGCGCTCGCGCCATGCCGTAGACCCCCGCCGAAAGCCTTTTTGCACACTGATCGGAAGCGCGCCACACAGCTTCCGAATCAGAACGATTTGAATCCACTTTTTTGGGGCTGTCGAGAGTCAACGATTCGTTAATTCGAAATAAATCTTGTCCAACGCAAATTAAGGCATCGCCGAGGCGAGTCCGAAACGGGAACGGGTCCGCAAAGCTACGCGCGCGGCGGCTCGGCATGGCTGATCACGCGCTTGATCGACGGGAACGCGCGGCGCAGCGCGCGCTCGATCTCGTCGACACTCTCATGCACCTTGATGACGCTCAGCGACTGCGCGGCGCGGCAATGGAAGTTAACGATTTCGCCGGCGTCGGTGTCGCGTACACGCACATTGTGAATGTCGTGGATCGCGCCGTTGCCGGCAAAGCGCATCAGCGCGGCCTTGATCTCTTCGACGCGCCCGGGCGCGGCGTCGGTGCCGTGCGGCAGCTCCGGCTCGAGCGGCTCGATGTGGGTATCGACCTCGACGTCCTCGCCAAAATCTTCGCGGATGCTGTGCTCGAGGTCGTGGGCGATGTCGTGCGCGGCCAAAAGTTCCATGTCGCCGTCGACTTCGAGGTCGAGGCTGACGATCAGCTTCTCGCCGAGATCGTGCACGGTGACATGGTGGACGGCGAGGCCGGAATTGCGGGCGATCACCATGACGCGCTCGCGCACGCTCTCATTGTCGCGCGCGACCGGCACCGCGGTGAAGGTGAGGTCGGCGTCGCCGAGCGCCTTGCTGACGGCCGCCTGCGCGGACTTCTTGATCGCCTCGACGCGGTCGATCGGATAGGTGCGCGGCACCTTGGCGATGGCGTCGATGAAATGCGTCGGCCCGACCATGCGCACGCGCACGCGTTCGACGCCGACCACGCCAGGTACCGCGCGGATCGCGGCCGTCGCCTTTTCCGAAGCGCCCTCCGGCGCGCGGTCGAGCAGGGTTTCGATGGTGGAGCGTCCGAGCCGCAGGCCGAGGATCGAGATCATTACGGCTACGGCAATGGCCGCGACCGAATCGCCCCAGGCAAAGCCGAAGCCGGTGAGCACGAGGCCGATGATTACGGCGATCGAGCCGAGCACGTCGGAGGCAAAATGCAGGGCATCCGCCGCCAGCGCCTGGCTCCGCGTCTGGCGCGCCGTGCGATGCAACGCCCGCGCGCGCCAGAAATTCACTGCGATATCGATCACCAGCACGACGAAGGGAATCGCTGAAAGGGTGGGCGGCGGCGCACCCTCGCTCAGCCGGCTCCAGGATTCGACCAGGATGCCGCCGGCGAGCACATAGAGCAGCGCGATGACAAACAGCGCCGACAGGCTCTCGAACTTGCCATGGCCGTAGTGATGCTCCGCGTCGGCCGGCTGGTCGGACACCCGCACCACCAGCCAGGTGATGACGGTCGCGATCACGTCGACGGAGGAGTGCAGCGCCTCGGAGATCAGCGCCAGCGAGCCGATCGCGATGCCGACCGCAAATTTCGCCGCCGCCATGCCGGCGCTGGCGAAGATCGAGATCGCCGCGACATTGGTCTTGAGTGTAGGGGATTTGGTCATGGCCGGCGGTTTAGCAGGGGGGCAGCTAACATGAAAGGCAGGGGTTGCAGGCGCTATCGCAACTCGTTTGCAGGAGCATTTGTTGCGAATTGTACCTGAGCTTGGAGACCGTCATTGCGAGCCAACGGGTCGCGCGAATGCGCGCCCCGTTGGCTCGCAATGACGTGGCAGCCATTGAATACACCTCCGCGTTCTCGCGGCGCTCAGCCCGAGCTTTGCAAATTCATTCGCCCAAGGAGAAGAGGGCGCAGGGAATGCCGGGTGCTTGCTGCACCCGCGGTCTCGTGTGCAAATAGCGAAAGGAAAAACGCACACGAACATACAGGTACAGCCGAGGCACTCCGGCATTCCCTGCGCGATGGTTTGACGGCTTATGCCGAGCTCTCCCTGGAGACGAATTCCTCTTGCCTCCATCGCTGCCGGCTTGATGACCAATCGATCCGGTCGGATCAAACTCGCCACCGGCAGCTTGGCACCAGCCACGGGTGTCAGGACCACACGGTTTTGCCGTACGCTTCAGCGCCGTACGTCCTGCGCGCCGTGTCCGCTCACGGCCAAAGCCGCCCCGCGAACAGCCTCTCGCGCCGACGCTGCCGCGTCCACCGCATCCCGCCCCACGTTCGTGACGATGGCCAACGCCCCTCTTGTCGGGACGGGATGGCGGGATTTGTAAGCGTGATTTGGGGTGAGGACGAAGCGGAATATTTTGATGCGACGGCTGGACGGGCAAATCACGTTGAAGTTGTTATGGAAAATAGATTATTCGAGAAAAATCGATTTTTGCGCCCGCCGGATATTTGCCAACGAACGGGACAAAGCCGCACGGCCGGTTGCTGACTTCTGCACCAACAGAACTAAGGCGCCCTACGCACTGGCTTCCGCCTTCGTAGGCAGAAGCAGACAGAAAAGCCTGGGGAAGTCGGCCCTTGACCCAAAGCCGACTTTGCCCAGGCTTGAAATCAGTCAACCGCATATGCTCCGCGCACGATGCGGCAGCTCATTATTCGACTTGCCTTGCTTCAGTCCTCTTCGTCGGGCTGTGCACGGCGCCGTTCTACGGCCTCGCTCATATCATGGAGTACAAAGAGCGCGAGGGCCGCCATGTGCCGCCGCTGTTCGGGGCTAAACGTCTTGTAGAGTGGCTGCCACGCTTCGGCGAGCTTGTCCAAATCGGCTGATCGTTGAGCCAAAGCTTCCGAGCGTCGTTGCATGAACGCGATGGGATCACGATTGCGCATGACCTCGATGGAGTTCTGGTCGACCCGTCTGCCCACCGTTTCCGAGACTTTTGCAACGCGGGCTTTCCGGTCCTCCGCCCTGGCACGAATGGCGCTCTCGACAGGCGGCCATAATTTTTCCTGGTCAGGTGTGAGCTGCAACGCGGCCTTCACCAGTTCAATGCGCAAGTCCGTCAGCGAATTCCGGTCGGCTATATTCAGCCGTTCCGGAGTCGCGGGAGAGGGAGTTTGCGCGTGGGCAATCGGCGATGCCGTAAGGAAGAGTGCAGTTGCTCCAACCACTACTATTTTGATCATCGGCGATCTCCTAGGTAGATGGCCCCCAGGCATCGCGCAACAGAGATCGCGTCCGCGAAATCGCGTTGATCCAAATCAAGGGACAAGAGAAAGTCCTTTGATGCGCACACCAAGCTACCGGTGTGTCCGCCCGTGCGCCGGTATTCGGCGGCGGACATCAACTCTCGCCGATAGTTCTACTGCGTCACACCCATTCAAATCCTCATCCTGAGGAGCCGCCAACGGGTCGCGCAAACGCGCGCCCGATGATAGGCTCCGCGGCGTCTCGAAGGATGCAGGCCCGCCTGCGGCCTCATGGTTCGAGACGCGCTCCGCACCGTAAGGGGCATGACGCAGTAGGATTAGCCTCCACGCTGCGGGTTCAAAGACCTCCTCGCGGTAGGAAGAAGCAAAGCTCGATTCCCGTGTGCCGGTTAATGAACAGCACGGGGACGCGATCAGGCGTGTCTTCTTCTTTTATGATGTCGGGCGGGATGGTTTTCCACTCGCCGTCTTTCAGGTACTGCCACTGGTCCGAGCGATCTTCGCCAACCCTGAAGCGGGTCTTGAAGACGTCGCCGTTGTCGCAGCAGGATTTCCAGGGAACACCGAGACGCTTCCGAGCGGCGGCGTTCATTTCCTGCTTGTTGAACCATTCGTGGTTGGGCATCGACGGATCGTGCGCGTCAGCCTGAAAGGAAAACAAGACAAGAAGACCGAATGCCGTCAGTACGCGACCGAACGCTTTCATGGCAGCCTCCATTCTGGACTGTCACCAAACGCGAATCACACGAATTCTCCGGCAACCAATCAGGCCACACTCATAGGAAAATGGAATCGCATTTTCTGAGCGACCCGCTCATTTAAGCACCACTGTTGTTTTTCTGTTGGTGTTCTACCGCACAAGCGGCCCGTATTATTACCGGTACCTCCTGACCTTTCTCTTCCCCCAATCATACGCATGGCGCGACGGACCCACGCAAAAAGACGTCCGTCGTTCCGTCGCGGCATCAAGTGAGCGTGATATGTGAGGCGGTTCACATCTGGAAATCGCGAGTTGATTTAACGCCCTCGCAAACCCGGTTTCGGGAGGCGTGCGATGCCCTTGTTCAACAGCCACATCAGTTGGCGGGGAATGGCTGCCACGGTGGTGGTCGAGCTTCTCATCTTGCTCGCACTTGCGTTCGCCGTTGTTAGTTACGTCGAATGGTCATCGAATACCGTCGTAGCCGAGTTTATGCGTGCGACTGAGTCGTCGGCATCTGATCCGAGGGCATCTGATCCGAGCCATTCCGAGGAATCTTCAGCTCGGATTCAGCCGCCCAAGGGATCAACGGGCTGCCCCGTAGGCAAGAAATCGCTGCCAACGCAACTAGCGCCCTTGCCGTGAGCTATAGACTAATTCGGCCGCGTGCGCTCAACGCGCGCATCGTGCGCGACGGAACGATTTCATCCGCGGCCGGCGAGCTCGACCGGAGTTCGGTAGAGCTCGTTACTGTCACCGTCGGTGACGCGCACGGCGCATCCGGTGGAACACAGCTCGGGACGAACGATACGTAGCTCGCTCGCGAGGCTTTCAGCTTTATCGATCGCGTTTTCCGTATTCTCGAGGATCATACCGCCCTGGTATTTGAACTCCGCACCGATGACGAGATCAAAATTGAAGTATGGCATTGTCCAGCCCCCAGCCAAGTTTCAATCGCACTGAATCTAACCTGAGTCTGGCTGGTTCCTTCATTACAACTCTGATCCTGCGATCTGATTGTGGTCGCCTGTTGCGTTTCGGTATCGCGACCGGACCACCGCGTGCACAACATATGACGAGCACCTGCAGGTCGTTCGGTTGCGGTTCGTAGGATGGGGAGCCAACGGGTCGCGCGAACGCGCGCCCGATGACAGGCTCCGCGATATCAATCAATGCGTCCGTTCACACCGGCGATGGGTTTCGCTGCGCTCTCTACCCATCCTGCGAAAACACGCGTTGCGATCTCGCAGCACCGCCACGCTTTAGAGGTGGGCCTGACATGGTCAACTCCAAACGCTGGCTTCCGATTTAGAATCATTGTGGAACCCTGAGACCGATGACCCGGAGTTGTGACCAAGATCATATGGGTCGCTCGACTTTCGACGCATCGTATTGGCGTTATTGATGTCCGTTGAGGTACGGATGCACTGCACGAATTGCGCAGCCGAAGTCCCGGAGCAAAGAAAATTCTGTGGCCAGTGCGGAGCGGCGGTCGTGCGGCGTTGTCCGGCCTGCGGCGTGGCGAACCCGGCCCTGAACAGGTTTTGCGGCGACTGCGGGACCAAATTACGCGTGGAATCTCACGCGGTGGCGACGACGGCGCGTGACGCGCGGCCGATCGAGCGCCGGCAGCTTACCGTACTGTTTTGTGATCTGGTCGGGTCGACTGAACTTTCCGCGAGGCTCGATCCCGAAGACTTCAGCGCAATCATTGCCGGCTACCGGCGCTGCATTGCTGAAACCGTTGCCCGCTTCGACGGCTTTGTCGCGCGACATCATGGGGACGGCGCGGTCGTATGTTTTGGCTATCCTCACGCGCACGAGGACGACGCGGAGCGCGCCGTTCAGGCCAGTCTCGCACTGGTGCAAGCGATCGCCGCCTTGCCCGCGAAAGCGAAGATGAGCGCGCGCGTTGGCGTTGCAACGGGCGTTGCGATTGTCGGCGATATGTCTGATAGCGCGATTTCCGAGGAGCATGGCATCCTCGGCGATACGCCGAATCTTGCCGCCCGACTGCAATCGCTCGCCGAGCCCGGCTGTGTTGTTATCTCGGGTCGCACAAAGACGATCGCGGGACCGCAGTTCGAGTATCTCGATCTCGGTAAGGTCGAGATCAAGGGATTGGTAAAACCAGTCGCTGCCTGGCAAGTCGCAGGCAAGACAGCGGTGACCAGCCGATCGCACGCTCTCCAAAGCCGCGACTTGCTGCCGCTGATCGGTCGTGATGAAGAAATGGAGCTGCTGCTGAGCCGATGGAAGCGGGCCAAGGGCGGCGAAGGTCAGGTGGTGCTGCTCTCCGGTGAAGCGGGGATCGGCAAATCACGGCTCACCGTCGCGCTGCTGGAACAGCTTGCTCGCGAGCCGCACATACGTGTGCGTTGCTTCTGCTCACCGCAGCATACCGACAGCACGCTCTATCCGGTGATCGGCGAGATGTTGCGCGCCGCTCGCTTTGCTCACGATGACAGCCAGCAAGTAAAAAGGGACAAGCTTGACGCGTTGCTGGCGCAAAGCTCCACGCCACCTCAGGATGCGGCGCTGTTTGCCGAACTGCTGTCGCTGCCCAACGATGGACGCTACCCTGCGGTTGAAGCGGAGCCGCAGCTCCGTCGTCAGAAAACACTGAAAGCTCTTGCTTCGCAAATCGAGACGCTGGCGCGGATCAATCCCGTGCTGGTGATTTTCGAAGATGCGCATTGGGCCGATCCAACCAGCCTCGAACTATTCGCCCGGACGGCGGACCTGGCCGTGAGCCACCGGCTCTTGATACTCGTTACTTTCAGGCCGGAATTCAGACCGCCCTTGACTGGACGGCCGCACGTGACTGAGCTGACCCTCAATCGGCTGGCGCCGCGCGACATCGATTTCCTGATCGAGGGAGTCGTCGGCAACCGATCGCTGCCGGCGGGCATCCGCCAGGACATTATCGAGCGCACCGACGGCATTCCACTGTTCGCCGAGGAGATGACCAAAGCGGTGCTGGACGCTGAGGGTGAGAGTGATGTGCAGCGGACCTTTGCGGGGACGCCGACGCCTGTCGTGGCGGTTCCGGCGAGCCTGCAGGCTTCTCTGATGTCGCGGCTCGACCGGCTCGGCCCGGCGAAAGACATCGCGCAGGTCGGCGCGGCGATCGGCCGGGCATTTTCCCACATGTTGCTGGCTGCGCTTGTGCGAAAGCCAAAGGAAGAACTGGACTCCGACCTCGAACGGCTCGTTGCGGCGGGTCTGCTGTTTCGACACGGCACCCCGCCGCATGCGAGCTACCTGTTCAAGCATGCGCTGGTGCAGGACGTTGCCTACAATACGCTGCTGCGAGAGCCGAGGCGCGCGCTGCATGCGCGCATCGCCGAAATCCTTGAAAGCCAGTTCCCGGAAATAGCCGATAGCCAGCCCGAACTACTCGCTCGTCACTACACAAAGGCCGACCTGATCGAGAAGTCAGCGCGGCTGTGGGGCAAGGCGGGACAGCGGTCACAGGAGCGCTCGGCGCTGATCGAAGCAGCAGAACAGCTTGACCAGGCTCTGGCGCAAATAGCAACGTTGCCCAGCACGCCCGACCTGCGGCGCGAGCAGATCATCCTGCAAGTTGCGCTCTTGAACACGCTGATGCATGTCAAGGGATACGGCGCGCCCGAAACCAAGACTGCCGTGGCGCAGGCGAGGGCGTTTATCGAGCAAGCGGAACAGCTTGGAGAGTCTCCCGATGACCCCTCGTTGCTGCTCTCAACCCTCTTTGGGCAGTGGATCGTCAATTTCATAAACTTTAATGGTGACGTTGCGCGCGAGCTCGCGGCGCGGTTTCTGGCGCTCGGCGAGAACGAGGGGGCGGCGGTGCCGCGCATGATCGGGCACCGCACCATGGCGAGTACGCTCGCGCTGAGGGGAGACCTCGTGGGAGCGAAGGTGCACTACAACGAAGCCCTCGCCCTCTATCGTCCTGCCGAGCACCGCCGATTGATGACGCGATTTGGCCAGGACCTGCGGGTGACGTGCCTGGCCTTCCGTTCAATGGCCTCATGGCTGCTCGGCTATCCCCAGGCTGCGCTGAACGACGCAGACTGCGCGCTGATGGAAGCGCGCCAGATCGATCATGCGGCCACGTTGATGTTTACGCTGAATTTTCCGATCCTTGTTAATACCTATTGCGGGAATTACCACGCGGCAAATACGCATCTCAAAGAGCTTGTCGCGCTGGCGGAGGAGAAGAGCGCTCCGTTCCGGAAAGCGGAAGGCGTGTTGCGGCGGGGCTATATCCTGACCCTGACGGGAGCCGCGAAAGCGGTCGAGACCGTCTCGACGGGTATTGATCTATGGCGGTCGGCCGGATCGACGATATTTACGCCGGAGCAGGAGTTCATGCTGGCAATTGCGCATGCGGATTCGGGCCAATTCGATGATGCCTGGCGCTGCGTCGGCAACGCAATGACAGCGATGCGGGAAACCAAGGAAAGATGGTGCGAGGCTGAGGTTCATCGTGTCGCCGGTGAAATCGCGCTCAGATGGCCGCAGCGGGACGAGGCGAAGGCGCAAGCGTATTTCGAGCATTCCCTGGCCATTGCGCGAGCGCAGCATGCAAAATCGTGGGAATTGCGCGCGGCCACCAGCTCGGCGCGGCTCTTGAACTGTCAGGGCAAACGGAAAATGGCACGTGACCTTCTCGCGCCCATCTACGATTGGTTCACCGAAGGCTTTGACACCAGCGATCTGCGAAAGGCCAAGGCCTTGCTCGGCGAGATCAGTTGAAGGCGCCTTCGGTCATCAACGAGCCGGTCGCCACCGCGGATGATTTAGGTTTCATTCATCGTACTTATTAGAGTTCGATTCAAATTTTCCGTTCATGATCGCCGCGTTTCTCGCGGCATTTCATTTTTGATCGGCAGCTCCAACACGGCTCGCGTTGCTACGGAAGCATTGTCATGGCGATCGCTGGTGCAGCGTTTCGTGCTCAGGATTCTTGCGGACTTCTAACCGGGCGGCTGCATTCCGCCAGCTTGAAATCGCACGCCCCAAAGTTGCTGGCCGCCTGCGCTGTCCTGTTCTCGATCTCGGTCGCCGGTTGCGCGCGCAATCCCGCGCCGCGTGAATTCAATCCAGCCCAGCGCGAAGTCAAAGCATCTCCCACCCGTGCGGTCGTGCGCGCCCGCCGCCCCTCTGAACAGCGTCGATATTCGGAGCCAAGAATTCGGCGGCCGGACCCGGCGCTGCTTTCCCCACAGCCTGCGCCCGATTGCGAGTTCAAAATATCCGACCTGAAGACCGTGGATCCGGATCGGTGGGCCCGCTTGAAGGTCGAGTACGAGCGACAGTGCTATCAGGATGCAGAGAAGGCTGCGCGCGACCGCCTGATCTTGCTGCAGGCGTCAGCTACGTGCGAAATCGAGCCGGCTCGACAGCGAACGCCAGTCCGGTAGCAACCCAGGGTAGCCAGCGCCTCACCGCCGACTGCGTGTCGGTTGCGCTTCGCATGACCCGTGCACAGGTGCGGCGCGCACTTCTAGATTGTGCTCAGCATCCACTGTCGAGGCGTAAGCCCTGTGTCTTCCAGATGACAATGGTGTGGCGTTCGTCCTTAATTTTGTCGTTCTTTTGCCGTGCCGCCGTTTCACGTTTTCGCCGGTGGGATTCGATTTTACTGTGCTTTGCTGGGGAGGAATTGAAGAGTATTAACTTTTTAGAGAGTAGTTATGAAAACTCTTTACGATATTGTTGGCGCACTTCCGGACGACGACGCGGAAGATTTGCGAGTTGCATTTCGCAAGGCCGTTAAGGCGAACCATCCTGACCTCAATCCCGGTAATCCGGAAGCTGCACACACGTTTCGGCGGATCGTGCGTGCTAACGCCATTCTGAGCGATCAACGGCAACGAGAGGCCTATGATCGGCTGCTCGAGGCCGCGCGCCGGCAGCAGCGCCAGAAGCCAAAGCGCAGTGCCTTCGCCGCCGCCATCCGCAGGCTCGGCGTTGACGCGATGGCGAGTGCGGTTGCGGCGACAGTGTTTATCGGTGGCTACCTGCTACTTAAGCCTGTGGAAAGGCTGCCGCTCGCTTCCGCAGCGGTGACTGAGATATCCAGGTACGAACCAGTGCAAACAGTCGCCGGCAGATCGACCGAACTATCTTCACAGGAGCGAGCCAGCCCAGGCGACAAGCTTGAAGATGTCGGGGCGGACCTGAATCCGCAGGACCTCAAAGAGCCGACCAAGGTGGCCAGCGTTTCACCTGCGGTGACGACAGGCAGTGCTTCTGCTGCAAGAGATGTTGTCCCGACTACTGACTCGAAGCCCAAAGACGTCAAATATTATCGCGAACGAGGCAGCTCGGCATATCGTAGCGGGGATCTGTACATCGCTTTGGCCAATTTCGATCTGGCGATCCAGCAGGATCCCGCTTGTTCGGACTGCTATGTTGATCGCGGGATTGTCCTGCACCGTATGGGCGATCAGAAGGGTGCATTTTCCGATGTGGCCGAAGCCAAGCGCATTGATGCCTTGAGTAGAAGCAAGCCTGTTTCCGACGCCGGTACGCGCTAACGGGTTTGCGCAGCGCGCGGCCCGATGACCGGCTCTCTCGTAACCTGCCGGCGCTTCTCAAACAGAATGGCGGATGGTGTTTCCGCCTTCCATCGCTGGTCCACGCCTGCGCGCCCGCCCGGCGCATTGCTGTGCCGCGTCCCTGGCATCTGGACATGGGCAGGCCGCATTGTCCAAGATCGCCGGCTAAACAGCGGAGGCGCCGATGCCGATCATCGATTCACAGGTTCATGCCTATGAGGCGAACAGTCCGAAGCGGCCCTGGCACACCGTGCCGAACTGGCCCGATCACGTCACGGGTGACGAGATGGTGGCGGCGATGGACAAGGTTGGCGTCGACGGCGCGATCTTCATCTCGGCGTTTTCGTTGTACCGCTACGACGCCAGCTATGCCGTGGAAGTGCAGCGGGCGCATCCGGGCCGGCTCGCCATCGTCAAGCCGGTCGATCCTGATGATGCCGGTGTGGCCGACGTTGTCGCCGAATGGAAGAAGACGCCGGGTGCGGTCGGAATCCGCATCATGCTGAGGAAGGAGGCGGCGCGCGCGCCTGACGATCCCGGCCTCGACCGGATCGCGCGCGCGGCGGTTCGCCATGATTTTCCGGTCAACCTGCTGTGCTGGGACAATCTGGACGCGGGCAGGGTGCTGATCGATCGCCATCCAGACACGCGCTTCATCATCGACCATCTCGGCATCCTGCAGCCACGCGTGCCGCCGGCGCCGCCTGAGCCGTGGGCCGACCTTCCGAAGGTGCTGGACCTCGCCAGGCGGCCGAACGCCGTGATCAAGGTCAGCGGTGCCTGCACGCTGTCGCGCGAGCCGTATCCTTATCCCGATATCTGGGACCCGCTGGCCCGCGTGTTCGATGCCTGGGGTTTCGATCGCTGCCTGTGGGGCACGGACTGGACGCGCGCGTTCGCCGTCGTCAATTACGAGCAGGCCGTCGAGCCTTTCCTCAAGACGAGCCGCTTGAGCGACACCGAGCGGGCGATGCTGATGGGCGGCGCCTGCGCCAGGGCCTATGGCTGGTGGCCGAAGAAGGGTTAGTGTGAGGCCAACGCCGTCTGACCGGCAATCTCGTCGGCTCGCCAGCAGCGGACCGAGTGCCCGTCAGGCCGCGTTTCAAGCGGCGGCACAGGCTCACGATGGCACACGGCTTCCGCGTAACGACAGCGCGGACTGAACGCACATCCCTCTGGCGGACTGAGCGGATTGGGAAGCTCGCCCTTTGTCGTCGCGAGCGGTGCATGGCGTAGCGGATCGGGAATGGCGGCGATAAGGGTTCGCGTATACGGGTGCGCCGGCCGTTCGAAGATTTCGCGCCAGTCGCCTGTCTCGACAATGCGGCCGAGATACATGACGGCGACCCTGTCGCTCATGTGCTCGACAACGCCGAGGTCGTGGCTGATCATGATGTAGGAGAGGCCGAGAGTTTCCTTCAATTCCAGCAGCAGATTGATGATCTGGGCACGGATAGAGACATCCAGCGCCGATACAGGTTCGTCGCAGATGACAATCTTGGGATTGAGGATCAGCGCGCGAGCGATGCCGATGCGCTGACGCTGGCCTCCCGAGAATTCATGCGGGTAGCGGCCAGCTTGTTCGGGCCGGAGGCCCACGTGCCTGAGCATCGTCGCGACGCGTTCCTCGATCTCGCTTTTGGCCGTCACACCATGCAGGCGCAACGGGGCTTCAAGCGTGCGACGAACGGTCTGACGTGGATTGAGGGAGGCGTAGGGATCCTGAAACACGATTTGTACGATGCGGGCCAATGCTTTGCGATCGCCCGACTGCCGGCCCGTCACGACCTGCCCGTCCAGCACGATGCGGCCTCGCGTCGGCATCTGCAGGCCAAGTATCGAAAGCGCGACAGTGGATTTGCCACAACCGGACTCGCCAACGAGACCAAGGCATTCACCGCGCTTCAGTTCGAGATCGATGCCGTCGACCGCGCGCAACAGCCGCCGGCCGCCGCCCAGCAAGCCGCCACCAACCGGAAAATGGACCGCGAGATCCTCCACGCTGAGGATGACATCGTCACCAAATCTTCCCGCAGGCTCATGCATGGTGATGGCACCTGACGAATCCGCCTGCACCGAGCAACGTCGTCTCCGGCGCGGTGGTCCGGCAAATGTCGGTCGCCCGCGTGCAACGCGGATTGAACCGGCAGCCGCTCGGGAAATCCGCGATTGCCGGCACGACGCCCGCGATCTCCCTGAGCCGCGTTCGGCCCAGTGCTGCGCGACTCCCCAGCCGCGGCAGCGAGTCGACCAGGCCTTGCGTATAGGGATGCGCGCATGCGCGGAAGATATCGGCCGAGCCGCGCTCCTCGACAATGCGACCGGCATACATGACGGCGACGCGGCGGCAGACATTGGCAACCAGGCCCAGATCGTGGCTGATCATCAAAATAGCCGTACCTCTTTCGGCGCATAAATTCCGCATCAGCTCGATGATCTCCGCTTGCACCGTCACGTCGAGCGCGGTTGTCGGCTCGTCGGCGATCAGAAGATCAGGCCCACATGCGAGTGCGATGGCGATCATCACGCGTTGACGCATGCCGCCCGAAAGCTGGTGCGGGTAATCGTTCACCCGCCGCTCGGGTGCAGGGACGCGGACGCTCGCGAGCGCCTCGACGGCCAGTTGGTTTGCTTCCCGCCAGCTCTTGCCCTTGTGCAGCACGAACATTTCGGCGATCTGCCGGCCAACGGGCGAGACCGGATTAAGCGCCGTCATCGGCTCCTGGAAGATCATGGCGATGCGATGGCCGCGCAGCGCGCGTTGCTCGGCCGCCGGTAGTCCCTGGATCTCCCGGCCCTCAAATCGTATGGCGCCGGCGCCGATCGAAAGCGGCTGGCGCAACAGGCCGATCAGCGCGAGCGCCGTAATACTCTTGCCGCTGCCGGATTCGCCGACAAGGCCGAATGTCTCGCCACGATCGATGCGGAACGAAACATCCTCGACCGCCGCAACATGGCTCGATCCGACATCGAGATCGATGCGCAGATCTTCGACTTCGATCAGGGGAGGGCCCGTCATGTGCGCCGGCTCCGCGACTGTGGATCGAGAATGTCACGCAAGCCATCGCCGAGCAGATTGAGGCCGAGCACCGTCAGGAATATGGCGAGGCCCGGGAAAATCGAGAGCCACGGCGCCGTTGTGATCTGGTCGCGGGCCTCCGACAGCATGCTGCCCCAGCTTGGATAGGGCGGGCGGATTCCGAGGCCAAGGAACGAAAGTGCGGCTTCGGCCAATACCGCGCCGCCCATGCCCAGCGTGCCGATCACAATGATGGGTCCCAGCATGTTCGGCAGCAGCTGTGTGATCATGATGCGCAAATCGCCGTAGCCGAGCACCCTTGCGGCCTGCACATAGCCCTGGCTCTTGAGCGAGAGCGTCGAGGCACGTGCGATCCGGCAAGTGAACGACCAGTTGGTCAGCCCGAGCGCGATCAGCAGGCTGGTCAGGCCGGGTCCAAGCACCGCCATGATGGCAAGCGCGAAGATCAGCGAGGGGATCGCGAGCATGAGGTTGGTCAGCCCATTGACGAAGTCGTCCCACCAGCCGCCCCAATAACCCGCGGTCAGGCCCAGCGTCACGCCGATGACGCTGTTGACCAACTGCGAGACGATGCCGACCGTCAGCGAGATCCGCGCGCCGTGCACGACGCGGGAGTAAATGTCGCGGCCCTGCGCATCGGTGCCGAACCACCAGATCCAGCTCGGCGGCTCTTCCGCATTCATGAGATTGGCGTCCATGACAGGATCGGTATGCGCCAGCCAGGGCGCGAACAGGCCGACGAAGATCGCAAGCGCGAACAACGCCCCGCCGATGATGAGACTGGCTCCGAGCTTCATCGCGGTCGCCCTGCCGCGGCAGGCGGTTCAGTCAATCGCGCACGGGCGTGATGGAGCCAATCACCGCTCATGCGTATCTGATCCTGGGATCGATCACGCCATAGAGCACGTCAATCAACATATTGGTCGCGAGAAAGAACAGCACCACAACGAAAATAGAGCCTTGGACGGCAGGAATGTCGCGCTGCAGCACACTGTCGACGAGCAGCGAACCGATGCCCGGCCAGGAGAACAATTTCTCGACCACGACCGCCTGGCCCATCAACGCGCCGAATTGCAGGCCGATCGTCGTGAGAATGATGACGAGGGCATTGCGCATCACATGCCACTTCACGACTCGGGTCTCGCTCATGCCCTTCGAGCGCGCCGTCCGAACGAAATCCGCGGTCATGATCTCGAGAACCGCGGCGCGCGTCGTCCGTGCCAGCAGCGCCATAGGCGAGACGCCGAGTGTCACCGCAGGCAGGATCAGATATTTGAGCCCCCCATCGCCATAGCCAAAACTCGGCAGCCAGCCGAGTTTCAACGCAAACAGGTACATTAGCAGCAGCCCCAGCCAGAACTTGGCCATCGAAAGGCCCGACACCGCCAAGACCATCGAGATCGTGTCGACGATGCTGCCCGGTCTTAGCGCTGCGATGAAGCCGAGCGGTACGCCGATCACAATCGAAAACGTCATGGCGGCGAATATCAATTGCAGCGTCGGCCACATCCGTTTGGCGAGCATGGTCGTGACCGGCTCGCGCGTCCGGAACGACGTCCCCAAATCCCCCGTCGCGAGCTTGGCAATGTAGGCGCCGAAGCGGACGTAGACGGGATCGTCGAGTCCGAGCTGCTTTTTCATGCGCTCCACGACCTGCGGGTCGGTCGGACCCCGGCCGTCATCGTTCATGCTCGATACGATGCTGCCCGGAACGACGCTGAACAGCACAAAGATCACCAGCACCACAGCCAGCACGGTCGGAACGGTTTGCAGGATTCGACGGATCAGGAAGGCGAGCATTGGAACTGTTCCTCCCTCCCGCCATCGTTTTTTGCGATGGAGGGAGGGTGAGCGCGCGCGTCACTTCGCGGGCGAGGTTTCATCGACCCAGAGGTCTTCGACGTTTTGATGGGTCAGTTCCGTCGCATTCAACTGAACACCCTTGAGCCACGGCTGCACCGCCATGACCGCCTTGTTGTAGTTGAAGAACCAGACCGGCGCTTCGTCATAGAGCAGGGCATTGGCTTTTTGCAGCAGCTGGACGCGCTTGGCGGAATCGTCGGTCTGCCCGGCCTCATCGATCATCTTGTCGAAGTCCGCGTTCTTGAAGGCCGTGTAGTTGCAGGCCGATTGCGGTGTCGATGAATGGAAGCACTTCAGCGCCGCCTGGGGATCCGGACCTGTCGCCATGGAATAGACATAGGCCTGGAAGTCGCCCTTCTTAATTGCCTCCGCCAGCACCGCGGTCTCGACCTGCTTGACCTTCACCTTGATGCCTACCCGGTCCAGCATCGGGATAATGGCCTCGACGATCGGCAGGCCCCAGCTTTCATTCTGACTGGTCGTCCATTCGAATTCAAAGCCTGTGGGATAGCCGGCGTCGGCGAGCAACTGCTTTGCTTTCGCGGGATCGAAGGCGTAGGGCTTCATGGCCTTGTCGTAGAGCGGCGAGGTCGGGGTCAGAGGCAGCCAGCTCGTGGCGCGATAGGCCTTGTTCTTGACCAGCTTGCTGATGATCAGGTCGGTATCGATCGCGTGGTTGATCGCCTGCCGGACCCGCTTGTCGGCGAACGGCTTGAATGCCGGGTTCATCCCCATGTGACGCGTGAAGACCTCGGCGACTTCAGCGATAGTACCCTTGAGGTTGGGGTCGGCCTGATAGGCGACATACTGCGCCGGCCCGAGCACCGAGGTGTCGATTTCCTTGTTGCGGAAGGCGACATCGCGCGCCGCGGCTTCGCCCATGATCGAGACGATGAGCTTGTCGGCATACGGCTTGCCGGGCTTGTAGAACCGGTCCCATCGCTCGAGGACGACGCGCGATCCCGGCACGTGCTCGACAAACTTGAATGGCCCAAGGCCGATCGGTTTCTGGATGAAGCCTTCCTTGGCACCCTCATCGGCGGGATAGACCGAGGTCAGCGCGGTGAAGAAATAGAAACCTGGATCGACTTTCTCGGTCAGCTTCATTTCGAGCGTGAAGTCGTCGATCTTCTTTAAGCCCGAGATTTCCTTGGCCTGGCCCTTCTCGACCTCGGCCGCGCCCTCGATCACGCGGACAAAACGCGCGCCGGGATAGGCCTTGGTGCCGTCCATGATGCGATTGAAGCTCCAGATGACGTCGTCAGCCGTCATCCTGCGACCGTGGTGGAAATAAGCGTCGTCGCGCAGCTTGAAGGTATGAACAAGTCCTCCACCGGAGACGATGACCTCCTTAGCAAGCTCCGGAACCGGTTTGCCCTCCGCGGAGTCCCAAATGTAGAGCGACCGATGCAGGCCCTTGGCGACTATCTCGTCCTGGGCGCGCTGTGTCGTATGAATGTCCATGCTGGTGAAACTCGAGCCATAGGGCGCCGTCATGCGAATGGTTCCGCCCTTGCGCGGTGTCTGGGCTTCCGCCGTGGCGGAGAGCGCCAGTCCCAAACCAGCCACGATCGCAATCTTCTTGAACATCATTGTTCTCCCCCGCAGTGCACGAGTATTCCGATCAGCGAGTTGACCACTCGCAGCATGTCGAGCGCAAGATCCTCGTTTCGCGTTGATGGCGATCGGACCAATACTTGTGCAGCGTCAAGGCGAGGCCTGGACGACCATGGAAAGGTAGACCGTGGTGCTGGTCCGAGGTGTCGTGGGCAGCCTCGCTACGGCGGACCAGACGCCAGCCCGCCCCGCGCCGTAGCCGGAGTCAGCTCAAGGTTGCCGCAACCGACGGGCGCTCCACAAAAAAACAACAATCCGGTCAACTAATAGCGGTTGCATCGAGGGACATGTCATGGTGCACCGCACCGACATCGCCAGAGGCAGCATGGGGCAGGCCGGCCCACGCAACGGTCGCATGTGCCGCCGTGCACTGAATAGTGCACTCCTCGAAAACAAATCCTTCGCCCGAACCGCTGCCCGCTTCTCACCCAGGCGACAAGAAGTGCTGCCGTCTCCTCACGACGGTCGTTCCGCCCGTCCACGCCATCTAGCTCTAACTCCTGACCCTATGAGGCTTTGACAACAGAGTATCCCTTGCAAGGGTCGCGAGAAAATTCGGCCCAACAAACAACTACAAAGGGAGGACGCAGATGATTTTCCATGAACGATATGTCGTCGGCTGTGCCGCGCTGGCGGCGGCTGCCCTGGTCGCGGCCTCGCCAACGCGCGCTCAAGTGCCGACGCAGCCGCAAGAGGCGGCCCTGAATGCCGAGGCGGCCCAGAACGACTGGCCGACCTATCACGGCACCTACAAGTCCTACCATTACAGCGGCCTCGACCAGATCAATACCGGCAACGTCAAGAATCTCGAAGTCGCCTGGATGCATTTTCCCGAGCGCGCCACCCGCGGCATTCAGTCAACGCCGCTGGCCCTTGACGGCGTGCTGTACTATTCGGGCTCCTACAGCCGAGTCTACGCGCTGGACGGCGCGACGGGCAAGACAATCTGGGCCTATGCGCCGGAACTCGACGAGGACCTGGTCTCCAAGCAGACGCACTCGCCATACAACCGCGGCATCGCCATCGGACACGGCAATCTCTACGTCGGCACGGTCGATGGGCGGCTGATCGCGCTCGATCTGAAGACCGGCAAGCCGGTGTGGGATACGAAGCTGCTGGATTCCAAGAAGATGACCGTCGGCTTCACCGGCGCGCCGCTGGTGGTCAAGGACAAGGTGATCATCGGCGCCCAGGGCGGCGAATGGCCCCATCGCGGACCGATCTTCGGCGTCGAAGGCAAGACCGGAGCGAAGAAATGGGAGTTCTTCACGGTCGCCGGTACCGAGGAGGCCATGAAGACCTGGGGTGGTGACTCCTGGCGGACCGGCGGCGGCGGCGGCTGGATGCCCGGAACCTATGACCCGGAAACCAATTCGGTGTGGTGGGGCACCGCCAACCCGGCACCGCTCTATGACTGGGCGGGCGCGGACTGGAAGAAGAGCGGACCGCGGCCGGGAGAGAATCTCTATACGACGTCGGTCATCGCGCTCGATCCCGATACTGGCAAGCTCAAATTCTACCACCAGGAGCTGCCGCACGATGCCTGGGACTTCGACTCTTCCGTCGGCGAGTTCGTCATGATCGACCGGGGCGGCAAGAAGCTCGTCGTGCACGCCAACAAGGGCGGACACATCTTCGTCTATGATCGTTCCAACGCCAAGATCGAGAACGTCTGGCAGCTGGTAAAGAACATCAACTTCGTCAAGAGCATCGATCCGAAGACCGGCGAACTGATCGGTCGCCGCGACCTCGCGGAAGGCAAGGCGGACCCGCCATTGTGCCCGGCAGTCATGGGCGGCATCAGCTGGAACTCTGGCGCCTACAGCCCGAAGAACGGGCTCTTCTACCGGATCGGGCAGGAGTGGTGCATGGAGATAACCGTCGAGAAGACTACGCCGATCCTGGAGCCGATGGCCCAGCTCCACATCGGCGCCACGTTCAAGCCTGTGGCGCCTCCGGACGGGCCAGCCCGTGGTCATCTTAGCGCCCGCGACCCGGTCACCGGCGAAAAGAAGTGGGAGATCAACTACAAGTACCCGCCGCTCGCCAGCGTTCTCGCCACTGCGGGCAATCTGGTATTCGTGCCCGACGCCGAAGGCATCGTGCACGCCTACAATGCGGACACCGGCGAAGAGCTCTGGTCGCGCAACAACGGCATCGGGCATAATGCCGGTATCATCAGCTACATGGCCGGTGGCAAGCAGTACATCGCCGTACCGGCGGGCTGGGGAACCCTGGTAAGCGACGAATTTGTCGCGCTCTTTGGCGAGCCGTTCAAGAGCATGACGAAGAATACCGGTGCCCTGATTGTCTTCGCGCTCAGACAGTGACGATGGCGTGGGCGGCAGGGATCCATCTTCCTTGCCGCCCTTGCGGTCAATTCGTTGCCGCCCTTGCGGTCAATTCGTTGCCGCTCTTGCGGTCAATTCGTTGCCGCTCTTGCGGTCAATTCGTTGCCGCTCTTGCGGTCAATTCGTTGCCGCTCTTGCGGTCAATACGGATACTGGAATGCGAATACCGTTCGTAATTGTTGCTTCCCTGGCCATCGTCTGGCCATGGCTGCCGACCGCCTCGTTTGCCCAACAGTCCATCCCAGCGGGCGCTGCAAATCCGCTGCCGCAAGCCGAAGCCTCGCCGGACGACATCGAAGGCGGGAAAATGTTCGCAACCACCTGCGGCTTTTGTCACGTGGATGGCGGCCGCCATGCTGGCAAAGGTCCGAAGCTGTCGAAGTCCGAGCGTAGCGACGAGTACATCATCGAGCGTATCAAGAAGGGTAAGGCGGGCGCCATGCCCGCGTATGGCGGGGTGTTCAGTGACGGCCAGATCATCGCCATCCTGGCCTACATTCGAGGCCTCGATGACTAGGGCGTTTTCCGCAGCCTGGAAACCGCGATGTCGTCTCATCAGATACGCGGCAAGCCTCTCACTGCTGGTGCTCTGCAACGCTTCGGCGGATGCCCGCTCGCTGGAAGCCGTCATCGAGCGCGGCGCGTTGACGCTCTGCGCCAGCCCCAACGCGCTGCCATTTGCGAGCAAGACCGGACCGGTCCCCGGATTTCAGATCGAGCTCGGCGAGAAAATTGCCGAGCAGCTCGGTGTCAAGCTGACGCGGGAGTGGGTGGTCAGCGCGATCCAGTATCGCCGTGCCGACTGCGACCTCGTGCTCGACGTCATCGCCCGCAAGGATACACCGCCCGCCGGCGGTGTGCAGGTATCGCGCCCCTATCATCGCAGCGGCGTCGTGCTCGCGGTGCGGGGGGATTCGCCGGCGTCGTCGCTGGCAAGTCTCGGTTCCGATCAGCGGGTCGGGGTGCCGGTCGGCTCGCTGGTCTCCATGACGCTCGCCAAGGGCGGCGCCGCCACGTCTCCGTTCGGATACGAGGACGATATTGTCGCAGCGTTGGCCAATCGCGAGATCGAGGCGGCTGCCGTCACACCGATGACGGTCGGTTGGTTCAACCTGCAGCATGCCGACAAGCCGTTGCGCCTGATCCCGGCGTTCGACAACGATCAGGATTTGAACTGGAATATTGCCGCCGGGCTGCTTCGCCCCGACGACAAGCTGCGAGCGCGTGTCGACGCGGCAATCGAGGCCCTGCTGGCTGATGGCACCATCGCGCGGATCTATGCGCGCTACGGCGTCGAGCTGCGACCTCCGCAGTAGGGCGCGATATCGCCGCGCCGGCTAATCCGCCCCACGATCTGAATATCAGGGTTGAGCAACGGCCGCTCGTCCCTGCATAATCTCCCACTCAGCCGGAGGAAACACCAATGCAAACGCGGGTCTTTGGGCGGACGGGACTGCAGCTCTCGGTGCTGGGTTTTGGCTGCGGCGCGGTGGGCGGATTGATGGTGCGCGGCGATGCGGCCGACCAGGAGCGGACGGTTGCGCGGGCGATCGCCGCCGGCGTCAATTACTTCGACACTGCGGTGCAGTATGGCGATGGCGAATCCGAAAAGAACCTTGGCCGCATTTTGCAGAAGCTGAAACCGGCTGATGTGGTCGTCGGCACCAAGGTGCGGCTGCCGCCCAGCGATCGTGGCCGCATCGATGAGGCAGTGAGGATATCGCTCGAAGGCAGTCTGGCGCGGTTGCGGCTCGAGCGGGTCGATATCCTTCATCTGCACAATCCCGTAACCGAACAGGGCGGCGGACCGGCGCTGAGCGTGCGGCAGGTGCTCGACGACGTCGTGCCGGCGTTCGAGCGGCTGCGGCAGCAGGGCAAGATCCGGTTTCTCGGCATGACGGCGCTCGGCGATACCGCGGCGCTGCATCAGGTGATGGATGCCCGCGTGTTCGACAGCGCGCAGGTCGTCTACAACATGCTCAATCCATCGGCCGCGGAGGAATTACCGCAAAGCTATCCGGCGCAGGACTATGTACGGTTGTTCGACCACACAAAGGCTGCCGGCGTCGGCGTCGTGGGCATCCGCGTGCTGGCCGGCGGCGCGCTGTCGGGTTCGGCCGAGCGCCACCCAATTGCGGGCGCCGCGCCGGAGCCGATCGGTTCGGCATTCAGTTACGATGCCGACATCGATCGCGCACGCCGCCTGATGCCGCTGATCGAGGAGGGGTTTGCGGCCAGCCTGACGGAAGCCGCGACGCGGTTTGCACTGTCGCACCCGGCGATGGGCACGATCCTTGTCGGCATGGCGACGCCGCAACAGTTCGAGGACGCGCTCGCCGCGACCGAAAAAGGCCCATTGCCGCAGGCGGCGCTCGATCGGCTGTCGGAGTTGAGGCAGGCGTTTGCGGGCGAGTCGCGTTGATCGAGCCGATTGAGAATTGATGGGTATCGTTTCGCCCCACCCATCCTACGCCCAACGATGGCAAGCGTCAGGGATAACCGGCGCCGCCAATTTCGACATCGACCACGTCGATCCGCGCGGATGATTTGCGTTGCCGTAGTTCTTCGTACGATGTCGCGGCGCTCAGGCAGAAGAGCGTTTTTCGCTCAGCGCCGCCAAGGACGCAGGCAAGCGCCCGGCGGCCGGGGACTTCTATTCGCTGCAATTCGTGCCCCTCGGCGTCGAGGCGAATGAAGGCGTCTTCCTCGAAGGCTGCGACCCACACGGCGCCTTCCTGATCAAGGCAGATGCCATCGGGAGATTTCATGCTGCCGAAGCGCCCACGCAGCTTCAGGCTGCCGTCGGCAGCAATGTCGTAATCGTTGAGACATCCGCCATCCATCTCGGCCACGACGAGCCGGCTGTGATCGGCCGAGACGGCGATGCCGTTGGGAAACCGCAAGCCTTCGGCCACGACGCGGACCGCGCCGTCGGGCGTCACCAGAAGGATGCGGCCGGGAGCGCCGCGATCGGGCGGTGGCGGCAGATCGAAGCCGAGATCGCCGACATAGGCACGCCCCAGCCCATCGACGATCATGTCGTCGATGGTGCCGGTCGCGATTCCCGAGAGATCGGCGTAAAGCGACAGCGCGCCGTCGCGGTGGGCCAAGAGGCGCTTGCGGAACATCGTCAGCACGAGCACCGTGCCGTCCGGCAGCACGCCGAGGCCGCACGGCGTGTCGTCGTCGAGTTTCGCATGCTGCTCGCATTCGCCTGACGGGGAGAGGCTGAGCAGCGTGCGCTCCATGCAGTCGACGAACCAGAGCCGGCCCGCATGCCAGCGCGGCCCTTCATAGTAGCGTCCGCCGTCGAGCACGCAGCGCAGGTTCATCGGCTACAATGTCACCACGATCTTGCCGAGGTGCTTGTTGGCTTCCATGTGTTCGAACGCTTTTCCGATCTCGGCGAACGGATAGACCTTGTCGATCGGCAGCTGCAGCTTTCGCGATTCCACCGCGCCCCAGATGTCTTTCCGGACCTCGTCAAAAATCTCGCGGATCTCCTCGATGGTGCGGGTGCGGAAGGTGACGCCGATATAGTTGATGCGGCGGGCGGCGTGGAGGTCGAAATTGAAATCGGCATGGGTGCCGCCGAGCCGGCCGACATTAACGATGCGGCCCTTGACCTTGGTGGCTTTCAGATTCTGGTTCGCGACCGGACCTGAGACCTGATCGACGATCAGATCGACGCCTTCGCCGCCGGTAGCTTGCAACACCTGATCGACCCAGCCGGGATCCTTGGAATCCACCGCGAGGTCGGCGCCGAATTCCTTCAGGCGGCCGCGGCGCATCGCATCCGTCGAGGAGCCGATCACGAGTTTTGCACCTTTGAACTTCGCGATCTGCATCGCCATCAGCCCGACGCCGGAACTGGCGCCCTGGATCAGCACGCTCTGGCCCGGCTGCAGCGCGCCGTTGGTGACAACTGCATTGTGCATGGTGGCGAGCGCGACGGGGAGGGTGGCGGCCTCCTCGAAATTCATGTTCGAGGGCGCGCGGAACAGCCGGCCGTGGTCCGCTAGCGTGTACTCGGCAAACGCAGCGCCCCCGGAGCCCATGATCTTGTCGCCGACCTTAACACCTTTTGCGTCGGGGCCGAGCTCGGCGACTTCGCCCGCCCATTCCATGCCGAGCACGGTGCCGACGCCGCCGGCCGCGCCATGCACATGACCCTTGGTCATGCCGAGATCGGCGCGGTTGAGGCCGCAGGCATGGACCTTGACCAGGACCTGCGTGCCCTTCGGTGTGGGCTTTGCAACCTCGGTGATTTCGGCGCCGTTGGCGCCATAGACATAGGCTTTCATGGGCTCTTCTCTGTTATTGAGCGAACAGACCGTCTATTCGGCGGCCTGCCGCTGCGCCCCCGACAACATGCCTTCGAACCGGCTGCGGATGATCGCTTCCGCATCGCGCATGATGCGCGACACCAGTTCGGCGCAGGTCGGGATGTCGTGGATCAGGCCCTGGACCTGGCCGGCCGACCAGATGCCTTCATCCGCATCGCCGGTCGCGTAGACCATCTTGCCGCGGGCGCCGGCGACGAGCTCGCGGACGTCCTCGAATTTGGCGCCTTCCTTCTCCATCGCGACCACCTTGGTCGAGATCGCATTCTTGGCGACGCGCGAGGTGTTGCGCATGGTGCGGAAGATCAGCTCGGTCTCGCGCTCGTCATTGGCGACGATACGCTCCTTCACGACCTGGTGGATCGGGCTTTCCTTGGTGCACATGAAGCGCGTGCCCATGTTGATGCCCTCGGCGCCGAGCGCCAGCGCGGCGACCAGGCCGCGGCCGTCGCCGAAGCCGCCGGAGGCGATCATCGGAATCTTGACCTTGTCGGCGGCGGCCGGGATCAGGATCAGGCCGGGGGTGTCGTCCTCGCCGGGATGGCCGGCGCATTCAAAGCCGTCGATCGAGATCGCATCGACGCCCATCCGCTCCGCCGACAGCGCGTGGCGGACGCTGGTGCATTTGTGGATGACCTTGATGCGGTGCTTCTTGAATTCGGTGACGTGATCCTGCGGCTTATTGCCGGCGGTTTCCACGATCTTGATGCCGGCCTCGATGATGGCCTGGCGATACTCGGCATAAGGCGGTGGCTTGATCGCGGGCAGGATGGTGAGGTTGACGCCGAACGGCTTGTCGGTCAGGTCGCGGCAGCGCGCGATTTCCTTGGTGAGATCTTCCGGCGTCGGCTGCGTCAGCGCGGTGATCAGCCCGAGCGCGCCGGCATTGGCGACGGCCGCCACCAGCTCGGCGCGGCCGACCCATTGCATGCCGCCCTGGACGATCGGGTGTTCGACGCCGACGAGCTCGGTGAATCGCGTCTTGATCATGTCTGCCCTCTGTTTCCTCGCCGCGGGAGGCCGCGCGTCATTTGTGAGATTTCGATGGGCAGGATGCCGCTACCCTCCGCAAAAGTCTACGGGGGCGGGCGATGGCCAGGGCAACGCCAGCATGCAAAAGCGGAGACTTGTTTCCGCAGGGCGAAACATTCCGGATGGAGAACGGTATTTCCGCGGAAATGTCAGTATTCACGCAAGGTACACCCACCCGAACGGGTGTAACCGATATCGTGGCTATCGCCCGAACGTTTGCAGTCCGAATTGACGACTCGGCTTTTAGCCTGCCGAAGTGACATTCTCTCTTGAGTGCGGGAGGCGTCCGTCCGGTCGGCGCGAAGCAATTTCGGTAGGGCAACAGTCATGGATCATCGGAGCGTACCGGACCCTGTTTACAGCGTTCCCCTCGACCGCAAGGCTCTGCTCGGGCACGATCTGCCAAGCGCATGGTGGCTCTCCGCGGATTCATTGCCACGCTTCCCGATCCACACGGGAGATAACAGCGCGGGCAATGGCGGCAAAGGTTATTTTGCCGGGAGCCTGATCAATAGCAGCTACGCCGGTTTCGAACCGCTCAACGTGGCGTGGGCGGGCGGCCATGCGACAGCCCTCGCGCATCAGACGAATATCGCGTATTTCGATCAGTCCGCCACCCAGATCGCGGGAGTTGGCGGTGATGGCGGCAATTGGAATGCCGCCCTGGGCGGAAGCGTCGGCACATTCGGGTCCGTCGGTACTGGCGCCATCGCCACCGGTCACAACAGCGCGGGCAATGGTGGCGATGGCTACTTCTTCGGAGCAATGGTGCATGCTCCTGTCGCGGTCTATGCCCCGATCAACATTGCTGTGGCGGGATATAATTCCAGTGCCCACGCCGATCAGGCAAACAATGTGGTGCTCGATCAATCCGCGTTTCAGATGGCCGGCGTTGGGGGTGATGGCGGGAACGGCAATGCCGCGATCGGTGGAGGTTTGTCTGTCTCCGGTCACGGCGGGATGGCCTCCAATGTGATCGCGAGCGGGGATAACCAGGCCGGCAACGGCGGAGACGGATACGCTTACGGGGGCTTCGTTCACGCGTCCTTTGCGTTGTACTATCCGATCAACATCGCGGTGGCGGGATACAATTCCACGGCCAACGCCGAACAGACAAACAATGTGGTGTTCGATCAATCCGCTTTTCAGATGGCCGGCGTCGGGGGTGATGGCGGGAACGGCAATCATGCGAGCGGCGGAACGGCGGACATATTCTCTTCCATCTTCGACCTGATCGGCTCTGACGTCATCGCGACCGGCAACAACGGCGCTGGCAACGGCGGCAACGGCCATTTCTCCGGAAGCCTCGTCGACATCGATGTGGCGATCTACGCCCCGATCAACATTGCGATCGCCGGCTACAATTCAACAGCAGAGGCTTATCAGAGCAATAATGTCCAGTTCGATCAGAGCACGATCCAGATCGCTGGAATCGGTGGCGACGGCGGCCACGGCAACACCGCGTTTGGCGGCGATTTCGCCATGCACCTGTTGTCGGACCTTCACTTGCTGGATCATGCCTAGCGCCTTCTCCGTTTCGATAGAAGCGAAGCGGCGATCCGGATTTTGATCTGCCACGTTTTCCTGACGCGAACGGTCTCCACCCCCGGATCAGGTCCGGGGCATGCTTCGCTTGAAAAACACTTCTGGCGGCATTGGAATTCACCGTGGCTCGGCGGCGATTAGGATAGCACTTCGGGCGTACACGGTTCGCAAAAGGATGGCATCAGCTTTGGTGGCTAGACCAATCCCGAATCGAAATCCAAAACTCGTGCCGTCCACATTGGGACGTACAGTGTGCAAACCAGCTCAGGGAGACTGACATGGCAAAGGCAAAGGCATCGTTTCCTTCCGACACGATCGCGTTCAAGATTTCGACCGGCGGCAACAGCGCAGGCAACGGTGGAGACGGCGTCAACAAGGGCGACATCACCAGCAAGCCCAGTATCGAGTTCAACCCGTACAACAAGGCTGATGGCGCCGACGTCGACGTCAAGACCGGCGACCACGTTTATCAGAAGGCCTATTGGGACGCCGGGGGCGCGAATGCGAAGGCGGAGAAGGATTCGAAAGCGGAGGGTGGAAAAGCCGTATCGAATGGCGATCAGGAATCGGACAGCGGCCACAACAAATCCGACGTGGATGCCAACACGAAGGCCTATCAGGAAAACTACCTCAAGGTGGACATGAGTCAGAACGTGTGGGCCGGCATCGGCGGCGAAGGCGGAGACGAAAACTACGCGAAAGGTGGTGACGTTGACGTCAATATCCTGAACGACTCGCTCAACAGTCACGAGACCTACTATATCGACGATTCAGGCATGGGACACGGCTGATCGACGTTTCCGAGGGGCAGAGAACCCGGCAGCGGGGGCTGCCGGTTCTCACTTCGCCAGCGAAGTCGGCGGACGACGGGGCGGTAAGGATCGGGCTTTAGATTTTTGGCGGGAACGCAATGCTGACGCCACCGCTTCGCCTGCAAACGATGTCACCAGCGCGGACGCCGTTGAAAGCGGCATTGCGGGCCTGCGCAGGGTCGCTCGCGCTCGTTTTCGCGTATAGCTGCAGCTACAATCTCCTTCTTCTCGCACCTTCGATCTATCTGCTTCAGATCTATGATCGCGTCCTGGCGAGTCGCAGCGGCGCTACGCTCCTGATGCTGACGCTGATCGTTGCGTTTGCCGTCGTGGTTGGCGGCGTGCTCGATGCACTGCGCCGCGCTGCATTGGGCCGGATGGGCGAGTGGCTTGAAGAAGAGCTCCATCCGGCGGCGCTCTCCGCGTGCTTCACATACGCCCATGACGCCGATCGGGCGCGGGCAACCGAAGCCTATCGCGATCTTGCGACCCTGCGTCAGTTCGCTCAGTCCGGAGCCTGCTCGACGCTGTTTGACGCGCTCTGGACGCCGCTCTTCCTCGGCGTTCTCTTCCTCGTGCATCCCTTGCTGGGCGTAATCGGCACACTCAGCGCGTTGTCCCTGCTTGGTCTAGGGCTTGCCGGAGACCGGCTCACACAAGGCCCGCTGGCTCGATCGGCTGCTGCGCTGACGAGGAGCCAGGGATGGTTCGGCGCGGCCGTCGGAAACCTCCACGTGATCCGGGCCATGGGAATGCTCGACGGCGCTGCGCGCCTGATCCGCCAGGCTGCGCAGGATGCGCGGAGCGAGCAAGAGGTGGCTCAGCGCCGCAACGAAACCATCATGCTGATCTCCAAACCGGTGCGGGCGCTAACGCAGGTAGTGATCATGGGCACTGCCGCATGGCTCGTTCTCGATCAGGGCAGAAGTCCCGCCATCATTTTTGCCGCGAGCATGCTGTTCGGACGCGCGCTCCCGCCCATTGAAGGGGCGATCATGGGATGGAAGGCATTCGCGATGGCTCTTTCCGCTTATCGCCGGCTCAACGACGTCATGTCCGCGGTCACTCCGGCTGCGAGCGCCAGGGCTCTCCCGGACAGACCGAAGGGCGATCTCATCGTCAACAATATCGGCGCCGCCCTGCCTGGATCGCACCACCTGTTCGTGAAGGGTGTGTCGTTTCGTCTCGCGCCAGGTGAATGCCTTGGGATCATCGGTCCATCGGGTTCTGGCAAATCGACGCTCGGCAAGATCATCGCCGGAATCTCCACTCCAACGGCAGGCTCGGTGCTGCTCGATGGCATCGACATTTCATCCGTGCGCCATTTGGGCGGCGGCCGGCGGCTTGGATATCTGCCGCAGGATATCGATCTCTTCGGAGAAACCGTAAAGGACATCATTGCACGGCTGGACGACGCCGATTTGCAGAAGGTCATTGAAGCAGCAAAGCTGGCCGGCATTCACGAGACGATCATCCGGCTGCCGCAGGCATACGATACGGTCGTTGTTGGCGGAGGCGCCAATCTGCCGCGCGGGTTTCGGCTGCGCCTCGGTCTTGCACGCGCGTTTTTCGGCGACCCGCACCTCGTAGTTCTCGACGAGCCTAACTCCAGCCTCGACGCGCTCGGCGAGCGCATGCTTTTCGACGCTATTGAATGGATGAAGGCGGCCAATACGACTGTCATCATCATCACCCACCGGATCGGGATCCTCGGCGCAACGGACAAGATTGCCATCATGCAGGATGGTGCTGTCAGCGCATTCGGCGACAGCAGGGAGATTTTTGAGAGGTGCCTGGCCCGGCCCCAGGTCGCTTCGCGCGATCCGGTACCGGGTCGCTCCGACCAGACATACGAAGGCGGCGTCGGCGCCTGGCCGCAGCCGAGCTTGCCGTGATCCGCGGCAAACATCCTCATGATCGCTTTGCCCGAGGGGAATGGGATCTCATGAGAATTTCATTTGCTCACCTCGACATTCGGAAGGTTCAACGGTGGTTGAGATCGGCTCTGGCGCCCTGCGACCGGCTTCGCGGTGTCATCCGGATCCGCATCGAACGTTTCCACTTTGCCCGAATGGGACGGGATTGTCTGAAGACAGCATTCGCTCACGCCGAGATTTGGAAGGTCCCACGGTGGCTGAGATCGGCGCCGCCGGCGCTCCGCGACAGGCTTCGCGGTATCACGTGGACAGGAAACGTGCTGGCTTTCGGCTTTGTCGTTGGCCTCGGTATCTGGTCAACCTATGCGCCTCTCGAGAGCGCTGCGATCGCCGTCGGCACCGTCGAATCCGAGTCGAACCGCAAGACGATTCAACATCTCGAGGGCGGCATCGTCAGGGAAATTCTGGTCGCGGATGGCGACGTGGTCCGCGCCGGACAAACGCTGATCTCGCTGGAAGATACCAAGGCCCGCGCCGAAGCCCAGAGCCTGCAAGGCCAGTTGTGGGAGGCGATGGCACGAGAGGCACGGCTGCAGGCGGAACAGCACGGCGACTGGCGGGTGTCGTTCCCGGCCAGGCTGGAGACGGCGCAGAATGCCAGTCAGTCGGTCGCGGATGTCCTTGCTGGTCAGCAAGCCATCTTCGAGACGCGCCGGCAGGTCTTTCAGTCGCAAGTGGCTGTGAACCGGGAGAAAAGGTTGCAGGTCGAAAAGGAGATCGAGGGCCTCAGGGCGCAGGAAAGCGCGGCGTCGAGGCGCATCGAAATCGTCCGCGAAGAAGCGGCAACCGTCGCCATGCTCGTCAACAAGGGACTTGAGCGGCGCCCGAGGCTTCTGAACCTTGAGCGGGAAGTCGCCGACATCGAGGGACGACGGGGTGAAATTGTCGCGCAGATATCACGCGCCGAGCAGGTCATCAACGAATCGCATGCAGTTCTGCTCAAGATGGAGAACGACCGCCATAACGAGATCGCGCAGTCTCTGCGTGAGGTGCAAAATCAGATTTTTCAGCTACGCGAGCGACTGCAGGCGGCCAACGATCAGCTGTCACGAACGGCGGTCAAGGCGCCCGAGGATGGCGTTGTAACCGACCTGAAGATCCATACGCCAGGCGGCGTGATCGGCTCCGGGGCAGCTCTCATGGATCTCGTTCCCCGGCAGGATCGGCTCATCGTGATCGCGCGCGTCAGGCCCGAGGACATCGATGTGGTCCGTCCCGGACTGAGTGCCGATGTAAATCTTCTGCCCTATAATCAACGCCGCGTACCACGGCTCAATGGCACTGTGACGCACGTTTCTGCCGACCGTCTGGTCGACAAGCGCACCGATCAGCCCTACTACGCAACGAAGATCCGGGTGCAGTATCCCGCAAGCACCGGGACCGATGGTGTCCAGATTGTTCCGGGAATGCCGGCCCAGGTATTCATCAAGACAGGCCACGGTACCGTGGCGCTTTATGCTCTCAGGCCGCTGCTCGACAGCTTCCACGGCGCGTTCCGCGAGGACTAGGCTGCGACCCGAACTGCGAGCTCATGCAGCTCTCAAGATGACCGCACGCGTGAGGGCTGCGCGTGACCGTTGGCTCGGCTCCAGCGAACGACCGCCTCGGTACGATTGTGCGCAGAGCATTTTCGCATGATGCGTTGAATATGCATCTTTACGGTGTTTTCCGAAAGGTTGAGCCTGACGGCAATCAACTTGTTGGGAAGGCCGAGTTGCAGCGCCTCGAGCACATGTTGCTCGCGTGGCGTCAGGTCACCCATCGCCTGCTCCGGCACAATCCTGGTGGCGCCGTTACTCCCGTAAGCTCCGAGTGGCCCGGGCGCTTCGGGGCATTCCGATATCGCCTTGGGGCTCGACGACCCATCCTGCGCGACGATTGGTAGCGGTCGGTAGACGCCACCGGCAAGAACAAGGCGGAGTCCGGCGATAGCGACTTCGATCGGGATCGATCTCGGAAAGAAGCCACGCACTCCCCGTTGCATCGCGGCTGAAGCGGTCGCTTCGTCGTCGCGATTTGACAACACGGCAAGGGACGCTTTTGGATAGGATTCTGCGAGGCGGGCGAGGCTATCCTCGATCGAAGGATCAGTGATCTGCTTGTCCCCGATATTCAGTGCAATCAAGCGGATATCTCGGCCTGATAGCCAGTTCAGGCCACTCGTCGTTGCCATCTCGACGATCTCGAATCCGGCGAGCTCTCTCTTGAGGATGTTGAGGATGCACGTACGCGCCAGCACATGCTGCTCGATGATCACGATCACCGGCGAGGTTTGCGATCCCTGGGCCAGTTCCGCGAGATTAGTAAAATCGTCCATGATATCCCCGAGTTCAGAGAAACGCCGATCACTCCAGTTTTGATTTCCATTTTCCATGGAGCAAGTCTGCCCCACACACTCTGCAGCTAGTTGCTGCTTATCACGACGTTGCTACCGAACTTCGAGTTCGTTCGCAGGAACGTCGTCAGGGACCTTCTGGTCCGTTGCAATAGATCTTGGCAGCGGTTCTGTTGTTCCAAGTTAGCTGCAAATATTGCGATACGCGCTCGCCACCGCCGACTTCGCGGGGCCATCGACGACGTATGCTTCATCTTCTGTCACGAGATATAGAAACGGCCTATCTCCAGTATCTTCGCCCGCCACGTTTTTTCCTTTGACACGGCCGCAAATGGTGTCGACGGACTGCCCGAGTGTATTTTTGCGGATGGCCCGTTTCATCTCACCGAACTCGGCAGATGTCGGGTCCTCCAACTTCGCAGCAATCGTGGTCTTCGCCTTGATAATGACCGGATCGGACGTCTCAGCGGGCCGACCAGATGCCGGAGCCTCGACTTTCGCTTCGATCATGGTGGACTTCGCCTTTTTCTCGGCGAGTGGGGGCCTGTCGCGGACGTGGGCAATCGACGGCTTTTCCGTCTTCGCCGCGATCGTGGACTTCGCTGCTTTCACGGAGTTGGTCCTGGACGATGCCGGCTTCGGTTCACTCGGCTCGCTAGCCGCAATTCCGTTGAAACAGCCGAACCCGTTTGGGTCCGTGCATGCGTCCATGCTCACTTGCGGCGGCAAAATACAGCTACAACCAACCAGGGTCGCAGCCAGAAAACCCACGAAAAGCGTTCTCATGCAAATCCCTCATCAAAAAGGGGCCTGAGGTCCGCTCGCAGTTCTTGCGGCGATCTGAAATGTTGCGCTGGTTGTCTATCATTTGCGCAAAAGTCTTAACTGGTTGTTAAACGCCCATTCTTCGCCGCGGCGAGATCGAGCATCGTTAATTCCGACACAACGCAGTTTCGCGGTGGATGGGCGTTGCGACGGTGGAGGGCGCTCCTGGTTCCTTCGATTCAATCAGAACCGAGAGGCTCTACGTCACGGCGACTGGAGCGCCCCGCGGCGCGCTCTCCGCCTCGATGCTCTCATTCAGTTTCTGATTGACGATCTGGACCGTACGGTCGATTTCGGCATTGGGTACGCCAAGCTGATGCGAAATCAGCTTCACCAAGAGGTCGACGCGCTCGATGCAAGGCGCGCCACCAGCGACCGCCCGGGCCGCCGACGAGGGCTTGAGAAGGCTTTCCGCCGCCTTGGCGTATTTCGCAAAGGGTACCTGATCCGTGGGATCGGCGCCCAGACGCTGGGCGATGGCATCGACATGGTCGTAGATCGACTGCGAGAGATTGATATCGCCGTGCACCGCGTCGCGGATCGATTGCGGCTCATGCTGTGTGATGCAGCGGTAGTTGCCCGTCAACAGCATCGACCATTTGGCCAGAGGGACGAACATCGAATCGAACACCTTGAGCTTTACCGGAACGTCCTGACCGTCCAGCTTCACCGCGTCGATGTCGGCTTCCAGCTCCCGAAGCAGCAAATTGTGTTTCTCATCCGCAAATGACGCTGCCTTGAAGTTTGTCGGCAGGCCGACATGAAGAACATTCGCCGCCTCTTCCGGTGGACGGAAGGCCTGCGGATCAGGGGAGCAGAGCGACACCAGACCCGGCTCGAACCGATCCCATACCGCGGCATTGGTATAAGCCTCGTCCAGTTCCATGTTCGCCAGCGCCGGAATCCGTCTGAGATAGGGCAGGGGCGGCATGTTCATGATCGAAAGGCAAGGCAGCTTCGCCTCGGCGATTTTAATCATCAGAGCCCGGATCGCATGGTCGACGTATTGCGGTTCCTGCATCGCAAGACCAACCAGATCATAGCGGGAGAGATCGACGCCGGCAGGTTCGGCCGCATCCAAATTCCCAGGCAGGTCGCGCGAGAAGATCGGCCGGTGGGTCGCTTCGTCCCGCAGCTTGATGCGAACTTCGGTGCCGTCGCGATTGATGAGTTCTGCCGTCTGCTTCCGGCAAACCAGGGTCACGTTATGACCCGCCATCAAAAGCTTTGTCGCCAGCAAGGAGCCGTACGAGGCTCCAAGGATCAGAATGTTACGCGCCATGCGCCCTCCCACAGATGATTTCCGGCGCGCCACTACTCCGGCGCAGATTTTGCGAGCGCCTGCTTAGCGACAGGAGTTAAGCCGAGTTTTGCGGTGCGACACCGTCTCCCTGGAGTGCAACTCCAGGGAATGCCGGCAGAGTTCGAAGTGACCGGTCAGGCCGACGCGGCAAGATTGAAGGGGGTTGCTTCGTCGTCGAACGCGTTGAAGATATCGCGAATGCTGATGACGCCGATCAGGCTGTAATTGTCGATCACCGGCACGTGGCGGATGTGATGCTTGCTCATGAGGTGACGGACATGCTCGAGCGTATCGGTCGAGGTGCAGGAGACGAGTTGCTGCACCGAAATGAATTGCGAGACGCGCATGTTCACGCCGGCCGCGCCGTGTGCGGCGATGGCGCGAACCACGTCGCGCTCGGTGAACATGCCGACCGCCGTGTTGCCTTCGGTGCGGACGACATCCTTGACGACCAGCGCGCTGATATTGCTGGAGCGCATCAGTTGCGCGGCAATGGCGACGGTCTCGTTCATGCGAACCGTTGCGACACGGGCGGTCTTCTTGCGCAGGATATCTCCGACTAGCATGGCAACCTCCTTGGCTGAATTATTAGGCGCAATTCTGGTATACATAATGCCAATTGTCAACACGCGCGGTAGTGAAAATCCTTCGCGATAATCGCAGTAAATAGGCAGTATTACTGACGTTTGTGCAGGAGAGTGGCCGATATTCGGGGTGAGGGAAGTGGCCAGGTCCGGTTAAAAACGCCATCAGGTATACCAGGCGGCCAAAAGAAAACGCGCCCACCCCGGAGGGTGAGCGCGTCTGTTGTGATCGGTCTTGTTGGATCAGGCCGACGCTTGCGATTTGGCGATCACATTCTTGCGCCACGGCTTGAGCACCGCGATCGCCAGCAACGAGGCCAGGATGTTGGCGCCGGCAGCGACGATGAACACGGTGTCCCAGGTGCCCGAAGACTGCTGCATGTAGTTGGCCACCGGCACCAGCAATGCGGCGGTGCCTTTGGCCGTGTAGAGCAGGCCGGCATTGGTGGCCGCGAACTTCGAGCCGAAGGTGTCCGTGCAGGTCGACGGGAAGAGCGAATAGATCTCACCCCAGGCGAAGAACACGAAGCCCGACAGCAGCACGAACCACACCGGATCGTGGCCCAGCATATAGAGGCCCCAGATGCCGATGCCTTCCATGCCGAACGCGATGAACATGGTGTTCTCGCGGCCGATCATGTCGGAGATCCAGCCGAAGAAGGGGCGGGTGAGGCCGTTGAGCACGCGATCGATGGTGGCCGCGAACGTCACTGCCGTCATCGTCACCGCCATCAACGTCACCGGCACGCTGTCGACCTTCCAGTCCACCGCGATCGGCTTGAGGTTGGCGGTGACCATCAATCCGCCGGCGCCGACGATCACGAACATGAAATACATCAGCCAGAAGATCGGCTGACGGATCACTTCGGTCGGCTGATAGTTTCGGCGCGTCTGAATCACGTTGGTGTTCTGCACCGTCGGCACTTGTCCGGCCTTCGGCGAGAACATCAGGAAGGCGAGGATGACGATGATCAGGCCTTGGCCGAGACCGAAGTAGAGGAAGGTGGTCTGGAAGCCGGAGTCCTTGATCATCGCCTGGATCGGAGCGACCGTCAGCGCAGAGCCGGCGCCGAAGCCGGCCGCGGTGATACCGGCGGCGAGGCCGCGCTTGTCGGGAAACCATTTCAGCGCGTTGCCGACGCAGGTGCCGTAGACGCCACCGGCGCCGATGCCAGCGATGATCATGCCGAGATAGTAGCCATTGAGCGTGGTGGCGTGAGCATTGATGGCCCATCCAATGGCGCAGAGGATGCCGCCGATGAGGACGACGAGGCGCGGGCCGTATTTATCGACAAACCATCCTTCGACCGGCACCAGCCAGGTCTCGAACAGCACGAACAGCGTAAATGCCCACTGGATCGAAGCGCGATCCCATCCGAATTTTTGCTGGATGTCTGGGACGAAGAAAGTCCAACCGTACTGGTAATTGGCGATCATCACCATCGCCAAGACGCCGATGGCCAATTGCGTCCAGCGATAGGCATCGCTGACTCGAGCCGCCTCGACGGAGGCTGCTCCGTGCACTGTATCCGTCATCTTCCCTCCATAGGCTGTTCTATCAATTACCCGACAGCTCCGAGGGCGGACATTGGTATATGTTATGCCAGTAGACAAGAGAAATCTTGCCAGATTGTCGCATTTCCTGTGGCCCGTGCAACAGGCGTCATCAAAGCAGCGGTGATCAAGCCGCGCGCTAAGGGGCTGAAACAAAAAGAAATTGTTCGATGAGCTCTGGTCGCGTCGCTGCATTGCCAGAGCTTGCACGATCTTGAGCCTGATATCCCAGCGTCAAAAAAGTTGATGGCCGGGACAGTGCGCCCCGGCCATCAACATCCGTTTGAGGTGCTTTAAAGCGCCTGACTACTTGAGGCGGTCGTGCCGCGCAGGCGCGTGTAGCCCTGCTGGATCACCGACCAGAACAGCGCGATCAATCCGAGGATCATGATCGAACTGACCAGCGTGTTGGAGAAGAAGATGCCGAGCGAGCCCTGGGATCCCAGCAGTGACTGCCGGAAGGCCTCTTCCGCCTTGTCACCGAGCACGATGGCCAGCACCAGCGGTGCGAGGGGATAATTGCACTTCTTCAAGAGATAACCGATCACGCCGAACACCAGCATCAGCACCACGTCGAACGTGGAGCTGTGGACCGAGTAGGCGCCGATCGCGCACAGCACCAGGATGAGCGGCGCGATGATGCTGAAGGGGACGCGCAGGATGGCCGCGAAGACAGGCACGCAGGTCAACACGACGATCAGGCCGACGAGATTGCCGAGATACATCGAGGCGATCAGACCCCAGACGAATTCCTTCTGCTCGACAAACAGCATCGGCCCGGGCTGCAGGCCCCAGATCAGGAGGCCGCCCAGCAACACCGCAGCCGTCGGAGAACCCGGCACGCCGAGCGAAAGCATCGGCAACAGAGCCGCGGTGCCTGCAGCGTGCGCTGCGGTCTCCGGCGCGACCACGCCTTCGATTTCTCCCTTGCCGAAATTGTTGCCCTTCTTGGCCATGCGCTTTGCGATGCCGTAGCTCATGAAGGATGCGGGCGTTGCGCCGGCCGGCGTGATGCCCATCCAGCAACCGATCAGGCAGGAGCGCAGCGAGGTGATCCAGTAGGCCGGCAGCTCTTTCCAGGTCTGCAGCACCACCCGCAGATTGATCTTGGCGGTGCCGCCGCGGAAGGCGAGCCCTTCCTCCATCGTCAGCAGGATCTCGCCGATGCCGAACAGCCCGATGACGGCGATGAGGAAGTCGAAGCCGTTAAGCAGATGGGTGACGCCGAACGTCAGCCGCAACTGCCCGGTGATGGAATCGAGACCGACGGCGGCAAGCGCAAATCCGATCATCATGGCCGCAATGGTCTTGAACGGCGGCTCCTTGCTGAGCCCGACAAAGCTGCAGAACGCCAGAAAATAGACCGCGAATTTCTCGGCAGGCCCGAATTGCAGGGCAAAGCTGGCAACCAGCGGCGCGACCAGCGTGATCATGACAACGGCGAACAGGGCGCCCACGAACGATGAGGTGAAGGCCGCCGTCAGCGCTTCGCCGGCCTTGCCTTTCTGCGCCATCGGATAGCCGTCGAACGTCGTCGCGACCGACCATGGCTCACCAGGTATGTTGAACAGAATTGAGGTGATCGCGCCGCCAAACAACGCGCCCCAATAGATACATGAGAGCATGATGATGGCTGACGTCGGCGACATGCTGAAAGTCAGCGGCAACAGGATCGCCACGCCATTGGCGCCGCCCAATCCGGGAAGAACGCCGATCAGGACGCCGAGCACGATGCCGACGACCATCACCATGATATTGAAAGGCTGCAGCGCTACTGCAAAGCCGTGAAAAAGATTGACGAGTTCTTCCATCCCCGTGATCCCTGCCGGTGCGAGTAATTACAGACCAAGCCACTCTTCAACCGGCCCCTTGGGAAGCGGGACCATGAACCAGCGCTCGAAAATGAAGTAAGTGATGATTGGCATGCCGAGCGAGACCGCCAGCACGGTCAGCCAGGGGTATTTGCCCAGCCATCGCATGAACCATGCGATGAAGATGATCGAGGCGAGGTACAGCCCGGTGAACGGCATGGACCCGACATAGATCGCTGTAGGGATGACCACGCTCAGGACCTGGCGAAGCTGTCCCCATTCGGCGAACAGCCCGTCATTGTCGTCGCGCAGTCCGTTCCACAGATTTATCGCGCTCGAAGCGACGATGAAGATTCCGATGTAGAACGGAAAGAACCCGGCGCGCGGGCCTTCCGCACCCCAGTTGATGCCTGCCTTCAGGCTGCCGGCGATAACGATCACGCCGAAGAGGGCGATCAACAGCGTGATTCCTGCCTCCACCAATTTGTGGGTGGGGCCGGTGTTGCTTGAGCTGCCTGTGGTCATCAAAACTCCATGCGAAACCGGGCCTGTGGCCTAAAGGCCCGGCGTCGGGGTTACGATCCGTCGTGGGTCAATCGTTCGTCAGTTTCCTGCGGCCGCGAGGAAGCCGGCGTCCTTCATCAGCGCCTCGTGACGTTTCTCTTCGACTTCGACCCACTTGGCGTAATCGGCCCCGGTCAGGAAGGTCGTGTTGAACGCGCCACTCTTCATGAAGTCCTGCCACTCTGGCGTGGCGCGAATCTTCTTGAACAGCTCGACGTAATATTCGATCTGATCCTTGGTCGCCCTGGGCGACATGAAGATGCCGCGCAGCATCAGGTATTCCATGTCGAGGCCCTGCGACTTGCAGGTCGGAATATCCTTCCAGCTCTTGCCGTCCGCGACCTGCTCGTCATAGGCCATCGGCTGTTTGTCGAATACGCAGAGCGGCCGCAGCTTGCCCCCGCGCCATTGCGCGACCGCCTCGATTGGATTGTTGACGGTCGAATCGACGTGGTTGCCGACGAGCTGGACGGCGACTTCGCCGCCGCCCTTGTAGGGGATGTAAGTGAACTTGCTGCCGGTGGCTTTCTCGACCGCGACCGTAATGATCTGGTCTTCCTGCTTCGAGCCCGTGCCGCCCATCTTCATGCTGCCCGCGGGCGCAGCTTTCACCGCATCGATGTAATCTTTCGCGGTCTTGTAGGGCTTGTCCGCATTCACCCACAGTACGAACTCGTCGAGCGCCAGCATGGCTACCGGCGTGAGATCCTTCCAGTTGAATGGAATGCCCGTCGCGAGCGGAGTGGTGAAGAGGTTGGAGAGTGTGATGATGATCTTGTGCGGATTGCCGCCCGAACCCTTGAGGTCGAGGAAGCCTTCGCCGCCGGCGCCGCCCGATTTGTTGATGACAACCAAAGGCTGTTTCATCAGATTATGCTTGGTGACGATGCCCTGGATCGTCCGCGCCATTTGATCGGCGCCGCCCCCGGTGCCGGCAGGAACGATGAATTCGACGGGCCGCACCGGCTCCCATGCGGCTGACGCAGGAACCGACAGCCCGACGGCGCACAACTTAGCAAGTGCCCCCAACGCAGTATGTGCAGCATGTTTCATTTGTTTCACTCCCATCCAATTGTCATTATGCCGGTCTGTTGCCGGCTTGGTCATTTCATTCCAATGCCCATGCGGACTTCTCGCACTCAAGGCCGTCACACCGCAACGGTTCCTTCCATGCAAGGATTTCAAGCTCGAATTGTAGGAGGGGCCGTCCAGGGCGGCATCCGCTCCTTTCGGCCAATGGTGGAATTGTGGAAAGCAGGAAGCGGCGCGCGAAATCCATTCGCGCCTGTCGCCCCAACGCCCTGACTGTCCTTTTGGACTGCACGGCCCACCTCCCGAAGCGCTCTTGTTTTTGTCGAACGCTGTGTGGAAGGCATCTTTGTATGCGATATGCCAGGAAGCAACTGTATAATGCTTTCCGATCGTCACCCCGGCTGATTTGTCGCAGTCGTTGGTAAAGGCGGCGGCGGCGCGCAAACAAAAAATGGCCCCGGAAGCCGGGGCCATCAAATTCAGATCATCGAAGGCTCGATCGTTTTTCGGATCGTGTCCGTTTGCAGAAAGCCTTTATTTTCAGGGCTTAGAGACCAAAACGGGGCAGGTCGCCGTTGCGGACGGCAATGCGGCTGCTGGCGGTCAGCAGGCGGACGATCGAAGCCATCACGCGCGCGAACAGGGTGGTGGAGGGCAGGAGGCTGATCGGTGCAGTCTTGGACATGGATGTCCCCTTTTCTTGGTCGCGGAACCATTCCACTTCGTGATCTGGGGCAGATTATGTATACCAGATGCCAGCTACAACCGCCTTGTTTGCATAGCAGCAATTGGTGGGTTGCATTGCAACAAAATTAACGAAAGTGGCATTCCAGAATGAAAAAGGCCGCCGAAAACCGGCGGCCTTTGCATTCCGGGTACAACGGAACTTATTCCGCCGCCTGCTTGCGCGGCGGGTCGAGCGCGCCCGAATCGTGGATCTCGGCGACCTGGTGGTCGGAGAAGCCGAGCACCTGGCGCAGGATTTCGTCGGTGTGCTCGCCGAGCAGCGGGGAGCGGGTCACTTCGCTCGGTGAGTCCGAGAGCTTGATCGGGTTGCCGACCGAGATGTACTTGCCGCGGGTCGGGTGATCGACCTCGACCACGGTACCGGTGGCGCGCAGCGACTGGTCCTCGGCGATCTCCTTCATCGACAGGATCGGGCCGCAGGGGATGTCGTCCTTGTTGAGGATCTCCATCGCCTCGAACTTGGTCTTGGTCATCGTCCACTGTTCGATGCGGGCGAAGATCTCGTTCAGGCGCGGCAGGCGGGCCGGGGGTTTTGCGTAGTTCGGATCGGTCTTCCAGGTGGGCTCGCCGATTACATCGCAGATCTTCTCCCAGACCGGCGCCTGGGTGATGAAATAGATGTAGGCGTTCGGATCGGTCTCCCAGCCCTTGCACTTGAGGATGCGGCCGGGCTGGCCGCCACCCGAATCGTTGCCGGCGCGCGGCACCGCATCGCCGAACGGAATGCCTTCACCGAACTGGCTGTATTCCTTGAGCGGACCATGGGCGAGGCGCTGCTGGTCGCGCAGCTTGACGCGGGCGAGGTTGAGCACGCCGTCCTGCATCGCGGCGGTGACGCGCTGTCCCTTGCCGGAGTGGGTGCGCTGGTAGAGCGCGGTGACGATGCCGAGCGCCAGATGCAGACCGGTGCCGCTATCGCCGATCTGCGCGCCGGTGACGAGCGGCAGGCCGTCGCGGAAGCCGGTGGTCGAGGCGGCGCCGCCGGTGCACTGGGCGACGTTCTCATACACCTTGCAGTCCTCGTAAGGTCCCGGGCCGAAGCCCTTGATCGAGGCCACGATCATCCTCGGGTTGATGGCGTGGATCTTCTCCCAGGGGAAACCCATGCGGTCGAGCACGCCGGGACCGAAATTTTCGACCAGCACGTCGCAGCTCTTGATCAGGGCGGTGAGGACTTCCTTGCCCTTCGGATTCTTGGTGTCGAGCGTGATCGAGCGCTTGTTGTGGTTCAGCATGGTGAAATACAGGCTGTCCACATTGGGGATGTCCTGCAACTGACCGCGCGTGATGTCGCCGACGCCGGGGCGCTCGACCTTGATCACGTCGGCGCCGAACCAGGCCAGCAATTGCGTGCAGGTCGGACCCGACTGAACGTGGGTGAAATCAAGAATACGAACGCCCGTAAGCGCCTTTGTCATCGTCTTTGCTCCGTACTGTGTCTGTTGGCCCTGCGCCTGCAGGGTGAAATGGGTTGAAGGGGGCTATTTCTTTTTCAGAACGCTCTGCGGGTTGAGGTTGCCGATGCGGCCGCTCTCGGAGCCGGCCGCCGGATCGATCACCGCGTTGATGAGCGTCGGCTTGCCGGAATCCATCGCCTCGTTGACGGCGCGCTTCAGCTCGTCGGGCGAGGTGGCGTTGATACCGACGCCGCCAAAGGCTTCCATCATCTTGTCGTAGCGCGCGCCCTTGACGAACACGGTGGTCGCGGGATCGGAGTTGACGTTGTTGACGTCGGTGCCGCGATAGATGCCGTCATTATTGAAGATGACGACGCAGATCGGCAGATTGTAGCGGCAGATGGTCTCGACCTCCATGCCGGAGAAGCCGAAGGCCGAGTCGCCTTCCACCGCGAGGACGGGGTGGCCGGTCTCGAGCGCAGCCGCGATCGCCTGGCCCATGCCGATGCCCATCACGCCCCAGGTGCCGACGTCGAGACGCTTGCGCGGCTTGTACATGTCGATGACGCCGCGGGCGAGGTCGAGCGTGTTGGCGCCTTCGTTGACGAGGATGGCGTCGGGACGCTCCTTGATAACGTTCTTCAGCACGCCGAGCGCGCCGTGATAATCCATCGGCGACTTGTTGTTCATCAGCTTCGGCGCCATCTTGGCGACGTTGTCTTCGCGCCTGGACTGCACGGCCTTGGTCCAGTCGGCCGGCGGTGCGGTCCACCCCGAGCCCATCGCCTGCACGAAGGCGGAGACGGCCGAGCCGATGTCGCCGACGACGGGGGCTACGATCTCGACGTTGGAGTCCATTTCCCTGGGCTCGATGTCGACCTGGATGAACTTCTTGGGCGCTTCGCCCCAGGTCTTGCCCTTGCCGTGCGAGAGCAGCCAGTTGAGCCGCGCGCCGATCAGCATCACGACATCGGATTCCTTCAGCACGGTGGAGCGGGCCGCACCGGCGCATTGCGGATGCGTGTCGGGCAGAAGACCCTTGGCCATGCTCATCGGCAGGAACGGCACGCCGCTCTTCTCGACGAAGCTCTTGATTTCCTCGTCGGCCTGCGCGTAGGCCGCGCCTTTGCCCAGGATGATGAGGGGACGTTTTGCGCTCTTGAGCACATCGAGCGCGCGCTTGACGGAGGCAGGCGAGGGGATCTGCGCGGGAGCTGCGTCGATCACCTTTACCAGCGACTTCGCGCCGGCGTCCGCATTCATCACCTGTCCGAACAGTTTTGCCGGCAGATCGAGATAGACGCCGCCGGGACGGCCCGAGACGGCGGCGCGGATCGCGCGGGCAAGGCCGATGCCGATGTCCTGGGCGTGCAGCACGCGATAGGCCGCCTTGCACAGCGGCTTGGCGATCGCGAGCTGATCCATTTCTTCATAGTCGCCCTGCTGCAGGTCGACGATCTCGCGCTCGGACGAGCCCGAAATCAGGATCATCGGGTAGCAGTTGGTCGTGGCGTGGGCGAGTGCGGTGAGGCCGTTCAAAAAGCCGGGCGCCGACACGGTGAGGCAGACGCCGGGCTTCTTGGTGAGGAAGCCGGCGATGCCAGCGGCATAACCGGCGTTCTGTTCGTGGCGGAAGGAAATCACGCGAATACCGGCGGCCTGCGACATGCGGCCCAAATCCGTGATCGGGATGCCCGGCACATTGTAGATGGTGTTGATGCCGTTAAGCTTGAGCGCATCGATGACGAGATGAAAGCCATCCGTCAGCTCTTGCTCGGTGCCCGGTGCTTCGGACTTGGTAGCGGTATTCAGCATGGGCTTCATCTCCCTGATCGTTTTGGTTCGGACGATTTTTGGTCGTCTTCTGGTGCGAAGGTTGCGTCTAGCTAAAAAGTTCCTGCCCGTGCGCTTCGACGTAAGCGGCAAGGCCAAGCGTGTGATCGCGTGCGCGCTTCTCGGCAAGTTCCGTGTCGCGCGCTTCGAGCGCTTCGATGATGGCAAGGTGCTCAGGCAGCGAAGTCGCGGTACGATCCTTCCGCCCGATGGTGAGCTGGCGGTAGCCGCGCACGTGCAAAAGGATGTCGTTGGTCATGTCGACCAGCACCGGCGATTCCGACAGCGAGATCAGCGCCTGATGGAAGGCGATGTTAGCCTTGGAGTATTCCTCGACATGATCCTGTGGCAGCCGGTCCTTGCCAAAATCCTTGAAGAAATCGCGCAGCGCCGTGATGTCTTTCTTGCGCGCGGTGGTCGTGATCAGGCGTGCGGCCATGCTCTCGAGCGCGGCCCAGGCGCGGATCATGTCGACGATTTCGGTCTTGGTGCGGCGGACTACGACGATGCCGCGGCGCGGCACCGTTTTGACGAAGCCATCCTGTTCCAGCATCGCGATGGCTTCGCGGATTGGGGTGCGGCTGACGCCGAGGCGCTCGGACAGAGCGCGCTCGTCGAGCATCACCTGCTCGGGCGTCGCATAAATGTCCATCTTGAGAATGGCTTCCTTCAAGGCCTCATAGGCCTTGTTCTTGAAGCTCGTCTCCGGCGCGATCCGGACGATTGCGATGTCAGCATCAGCCATGACAGGCGGCGCCTTGGTTTGTTTAGGTGCGGGCACGACTCGTCTCCTCCCTGTTTTGGAGACGTCTTCTTAGCAGAAGAAACACCCGAATATTTTTGGCATACCAAATACCAGAATGTCAAGATGCCTATGTTTTCGCTGTTTCCGCGCGATAGTTTGTCTTGACAATCCAATCTCTGGCATACCAAATGCCATAAAACTAGCCCCAGGAGGAAGCCAATGTCAAATTCTGCAGATGCGGCCCGCAAGATCGCCGAGCCCAACGCCCATGAGGCTGTCCGCCGGGTGCTCGATACGGTGAAGGCCGAGAAGCGCACCAGCCTCACCGCGCCGGAAGGCAAGCGGGTGTGCGATGCCTACGGCATCCCGGTTCCGAAAGAGGGCGTGGCGAGATCCGCCGCTGAAGCATCCAAGCTCGCAACGGGGATGGGTTTCCCTGTCGTGATGAAGATCGTCTCGCCGGACATCCTCCACAAGACCGAAGCCGGCGGCGTCGTGGTCGGCGTCAAGACCGCGGCCGATGCAGAAAAGACCTACGAGACCATTCTCGCCAACGCCAAGAAGTATAAGGCCGACGCCAAGATCGAGGGCATCCAGGTTCAGCAGATGCTGGCCGGCGGCACCGAGGTCATCGTCGGCTCCATCACCGACGGCTCGTTCGGCAAGCTGGTGGCATTCGGCCTCGGCGGCGTGCTGGTCGAAGTGCTGAAGGACATCACCTTCCGCCTTGCGCCCGCCACCAAGGACGATGCGCTGTCGATGCTCGACGGCATCCAGGCCCACGATATGCTGAAGGGCGTGCGCGGCGGCGATCCGGTCAGCCGTGACGCGCTGGCCGACGTCATTGTCAAAGTGTCGCAGCTCGTCAGCGACTTCCCCGAAATCGTCGAACTCGACCTCAATCCGGTGTTCGCCACCAAGAAGGACGCGATTGCCGCCGACGTGCGCATCGTCGTCGACTTCGACTACAAGCCACGCCCGGCGCCGCGCCCGACCGAAGAAATCGTGGCTGCCATGAACCGCATCATGCAGCCGAAGGCGGTTGCCGTGATCGGCGCCTCCGCCGAGGACGGCAAGATCGGCAACTCCGTGATGAAGAATCTGATCAACGGCGGCTACAAGGGCGACATCTATCCGATCCACCCGAAGGCGCCCGATATCCTCGGCTACAAGGCCTACAAGAGCGTCAAGGACGTTCCCGGCGTGATCGACACCGCGGTATTCGCGATCCCCGCAAAATTCGTGGCGGGCGCGCTGGCCGAATGCGGCGAGAAGAAAATTCCCGGCGCCGTGCTGATTCCGTCAGGCTTTGCCGAAGCGGGCGCGCCTGAATTGCAGGCCGAGATCGTCGAGGTCGGCAAGAAGTACAATGTCCGCCTGATGGGCCCGAACATCTACGGCTTCTACTACACCTGGTCGAACCTCTGCGCCACGTTCTGCACCGCCTATGATGTCAAGGGCCATGCGGCGCTGTCGTCGCAGTCCGGCGGCATCGGCATGGCGATCATCGGTTTTTCGCGCTCGGCGAAAATGGGCGTGTCGGCGATCGTCGGCCTCGGCAACAAGTCCGACATCGACGAGGACGATCTGCTTGCCTTCTTCGAGCAGGATCCGAACACCAATCTGATCGCGCAGCACTGCGAGGACCTCAAGGACGGCCGCGCCTTCGCGGAAGCCGCCAAGCGCGTCTCCAAGAAGAAGCCGGTGGTGGTGCTGAAGGCGGGCCGGACCTCGGCCGGCGCGAAAGCGGCCTCGTCGCATACCGGCGCGCTCGCCGGCAACGACAAAATCTACGAGGACGTGTTCAAGCAGTCGGGCGTGATCCGCGCCCGGTCGTTGCGGCAATTGCTCGAATTCGCGCGTGGCATGCCGGTGCTGCCGACGCCGAAGGGCGAGAACGTGCTGATCATCACCGGCGCCGGCGGTTCGGGCGTGCTGCTGTCGGACTCCTGCGTGGATAACGGCCTGTCACTGATGTCGATGCCGCCGGATCTCGACGCGGCGTTCCGCAAATTCATCCCGCCGTTCGGCGCGGCTGGAAATCCTGTTGACATCACCGGTGGCGAGCCGCCCATCACCTACATCAACACGGTGAAGCTCGGCCTGTCGGACGAGCGCATCCATTCGCTGATCCTCGGCTATTGGCACACGATCGTCACGCCGCCGATGGTGTTCGCCCGCAACATGGTCGAGGTGAAGAAGGAGATGGAGGCCAAGGGCTTTGTGAAGCCGATCGTCGCCTCGCTCGCCGGCGACGTCGAGGTCGAACAGGCCGCCGAATATCTCTACGAGAACGGCATCCCGGCCTATGCCTATTCGACCGAATTGCCGGTCGAAGTGCTGGGCGCGAAGTACAAGTGGGCGCGCGGCGCGGGCCTGCTGTAAGTTTATCAACAACAAATGCCGCTTCGGAGCGACCCGGAGCGGCATTTCTCTAGGTCATCCCGGGGCGATGCGAAGCATCGAACCCGGGATCTCGAGATTCCGGGTCTGGTCCTTCGGACCATCCCGGAATGACGAACGCAAAAAGCGGCAGGTCGCGATGAAGAGAGACGTGATCCGGCGCAAGGCCATCGAGCCGAAATCCAGTGCAGACCAGGATGAGAATGCCCGCGATGGCGGCGTCCAGTCCGTCGATCGTGCGCTCTCGATCATCGAGACGCTTGCCGAGGACGACGAAGGCTATCGGCTGAGCGATCTCGCGATCCGCACCGGGTTGTCAACCTCGACCGTGCATCGGCTGCTGGCGACCTTGGAAAGCCGCCGCTTCGTGCAGTTCGACCGCACCGAATCGAAATGGCATGTCGGCGCGCGCTGCTTCACGGTGGGGGCGACATTTGCCCGCCGCCGCAATTTTTCGGCGCAGGCGGTGCCATATTTGCGCAAGCTGCGCGACCTGACGCGGGAGACCGCCAATCTCGCCGTCGTCGACGACGAGTTCATCATCGTGCTGACGCGCATGGAGAGCCGCGAGATCATGCGTTCGCTGACCAAGGTCGGCGGCCGCGTCGCCATGGTCGCCTCCGGCGTCGGCAAGGCGGTGCTTGCGACCTATTCCAACGACGACGTCAGCGCCATCATCCATCATCACGGCATGCCGCGCCTGACCGAAAAGTCGATCGTGCGGCCGAGCGATCTGTTCAAGGAACTCGAAAAAATCCGCCGCCAGGGTTTTGCGATCGACGACGAGGAGGCCTGCATGGGCCTGCGCTGCATCGCCGCCGTCGTCTACAACGACTGCGCCGAGCCCTTAGCGGCGATTTCCGTCTCGGGCATGACCAGCCGCCTGACCGACGAGCGGCTGCCGCAACTTGGCCAGACCGTGCGCGAGGTGGCGGCGGAGCTGACGGTAGCGCTTGGCGGGGTGATGCCGGAGATGAAGGCCGGTTGAGCCTTTCACCTTGCACTCATCCGAATGAGGCACGAACCTCATCGATGGTCAGCTTCGGGTTCTGCAGGTGAGGGAAGTGCCCGATGCCCGGAAGAAGCGCGAATTCCGCGCCGATCCTCTGGGCGAGCTCTGCTCCCATCTCGTTCTTGATGTAGAGGTCTTTCTCGCCCCAAATCACCTTCACTGGAGTTTTGAGCAGGGGCAGTTGCGATTCGAAATGGTCTTGGTCCCGCGTGAAGTGCGAGTAGTAATGGGAGAACGCGTCTGCCGTCGTCATCGCGCCCTGGCTCCATTGCCTGTACATGTCGTCCTTGAATTCCTGCGAAACTTCGAATTGGGCTTCCTTGGGTAGACCTCTTGTGAAGGTGTTCGCGAGGATCTCGTCGCGATTCTTGTTCAGGCTGGCGCGGACCTGATCCATCGCAGGCCCTGCCTTCAGGTTTTGCAGGCTCTCATACATGTATTGGGGCCTGTTGAATGGGGCGAAGTCGCCGACGATGATCGTCCTTGCGATATCAGGTTTTTCTACGGCCAGCAGGAGCGCCGGCAGGGCGCCGATATCGGTTGCGTAGATCGTAAGCTTCGACGTGTCGATGCCTGCTTTCGCGATGTATTGATGGAGAATGTGCGCGTAGTCTTTGGGCGCATAGAAGAACCTGTCGACCGTTGGCCTAGATGAAAGACCATAGCCAGGCCAGTCGAAAGCGTGAGCTTCGTAGTCTTCGGCCAGAGCCAGGGAAATATCCTTCCAGGCGTACAGCGTCTCTGGAAACCCATGCAGGAAGAGCACGGTCGCCTTCGGCCTCGGGTTGCGCAGCACCATTCTTCTGAGCGTGATGTCTTTGTCGATCTCGAAGAAACCGATCGCGTCCTCGTTGATCCGCTGTGACATGATGTGTCCTTTCGTCCTGTTCTCTGGTCAGTGCGCCGGCCGAAGTGATCTGAAGGCGGCACGGAGCTCGGCGGCGAACAGCTCCGGCTGCTCCCAGGCCGCGAAGTGGCCGCCCTTGTCGGCCTCGTTGAAGTAGATGAGGTTGCGATAGGCGCGCCGGGCCCACGTTTCGGGGGCTCGATAAACTTCGCCGGGGAATACGGTGATGGCGACCGGAAGCGAGATGTCGGCGGTCTTCTGCGCAGCCGAGAGAACAACGCTTTGGCCGGCCGTTTCCCAGTACAGGCGTGCAGCCGATGTCGCCGTGTTGGTCAGCCAGTACAGCGTAATGTCGTCGAGCACATCGTCCCTGCCTAGCAGGCGCTCGGGCTCGCCGTTATTGTAGTCGTAGATCCAGGCTGCAAGACCCACCGGAGAGTCTGCCAAAGCGTAGCCGATCGTCTGCGGGCGCGTGCCCATGATGGCGCCGTAGGCGCGGTACTTTTTAAAGAACGTATCGAGCTGCTCGAATGCCGCGCGTTCTTTTTCGGAAAGTGCCGCCGGCGCAATTCCGCCGCCGGCAAGCGCCATGGCGACCTCGGGAGGAACCGTCGCCGGCAGGTTGATGTGGATGCCGCGCAATCCGGCCAATGCTTGACGCGCCATGGCGCTGGAGACGGGCGAGCCCCAGTCACCGCCCTGGGCGACGTAGCTTGTATATCCGAGACGCTTCATCAATTCCGCCCAGGCACGGGCGATGCGGTCCGGATTCCAGCCGGTGCCCTTCGGCTTGCCGGAGAAGCCGTAACCCGGCATTGACGGGATCACGAGATGGAAGGCATCCGATGCTTCTCCGCCATGCGCCGTAGGATTGGTGAGCGGATCGATGATCTTGAGTTGTTCGACAATCGAGCCCGGCCAACCATGCGTCACGATAAGCGGCAGCGCGTCTTCATGGCGGGAGCGAACATGGATGAAGTGGATGTCGACCCCGTCGATCTCGGTGATGAACTGCGGCAAGGCGTTGAGCCGCGCCTCCAGCTTTCGCCAGTCATAATCGGTTGCCCAGTAGCGCATCGTTTCCTGGAACTTTGCGAGCTGGACGCCCTGCGACCGATCATTCACGGTCTCCTGATCCGGCCAGCGCGTGGCAAGGATGCGCCTGCGGAGGTCGACAAGCTGCTCTTCCCGAATGTTGATGCGGAAAGGTCGAATGACGTCACCTGAGGAGGCAGCCATCAACCGCGACGGCAGCAGGCTCGCGGCGGCCATGCCGACGATGCCGGTTATTGCCGCGCTCAAGAGCCGGCGGCGGTCGCGGTCGATGACCTCGAGGCTCGTGCGGGTGTTCAATATTTTCATGGCCTTCTCCTGCCGGTTTGCTTCATCGCGGAAGCGCGATGTCCTTTGATCGGCCTGCGCCTATTTTCCGAGCGCGGCCTGCGGCGTATTCCGAAAGCTGATTGCGAGGCGATTGTAGGCGTTCATCAAGCCAATCGCGATCGTGAGATCCACGAGTTCTCGCTCCTCGATGGCAATGGCAGCAAAAGCCGCGCTGAAGATGGATCGCATTTTCATGGTAGCGTCTCCCTTGGTTGCGTGAGGTGCTGATGGTTATCGGTGCTCAGCGGCGAATGATGGTCTTCAGCGAGTCGACGAACACCCAGAACGAAGCGGCGAACAGGCCGATGTCTTTCAGTAGGAACTGACCCGGCGCGACCGAGATCGCGGGCGGCCCGAGCTCCGGCACGACGACGCCCGGCGTCGAGACCATGAAGCTGACGGTCGTGACGAAGAGCCCGGCCGAGAGAAGACCGCCGGCTGCGGAAAAGATCGGGTTCGCCAATCTGAGGGCGATCAGCAGCCCGATGCTGAGTTCGATGAAGCCGAGGAAAGTGGAGAAGCCGCGCACCGAGAACAGAGCGTAGAACCAGCTCAGCAGCGGGCTGTTCTCCACCAGCGGCACCAGTCCGTTGGCCTCGTACTCGGTAAACTTCATGCCGCCGAACCAGGCGTAGATGATCGCGAGCGACACGTAGAGGCCAACTCGGCTGACCGGCTCGGCGTAAGTGAGGACGCGTTCGGCATGATCGCGCCACCGGACAATGGAGCCCGGTGCGAGAACCGGTGCCGCGTGCTGGGTGATGATGTGTGACATGGTAACCTCCTTGATGAGATCTCTGCTTGATTGACTCGGTGCTCACGCATTCACGCGCTTGCGCAGGTTGTAGCGAGGGGCCGGGATGACGCTCGAGAGCTTGTCCGTCATGGCAAGGCGCGCTGCCTCATGACGATCCCACTCGGCCTTGTCCGCCAGCGCCGGGATCGTCACGGTCTCGCCAAGGTCGAGACCGGCGAGCGCCGCATCGACCATGTCGTCAGCCGACATCACGATCTGCGCCGGTAGCTGATGAACCGGCGTGCCGGCAATGTCCCAGAATTCGGTGGCGGTGGCGCCCGGCAGCACTGCCTGCACGCGGATGCCCTTGTCGGCGAGCTCGTGAACGAGCGAGCGGCTGAATGCGAGCACGAACGCTTTCGTGCCACCATAGACGCCGTTCAGCACTTCCGGCGCGATCGCGACGATCGACGAGATGTTGATGATCGTGCCGTTGCCGCGGGCGACAAATCCCGGGGCCGCCGCATAGGTCAGCCGCGTCAGCGCGGTGACGTTCAGACGGACCATGTCCTCCATCTTGTCAATGTCGGAGGCGACCAGCGGGGCTGAAGCGCCGACGCCGGCGTTGTTGACCAGCACCGAGATGCCGGCATTGGTCCGTAGGATGTCTTCGACGCGTTGCAGGTCTGCTGGCGACGTGAGGTCGGCCTCGACCGTTTCCACTTTCCGGCCGGTCTCGTTGTTGAGCCGCCGCGCCAGCGATGCGAGCCGCTGCCTGTTACGCGCAACAAGAATAAGATCGTGGCCGCGCTTTGCCAGGCGATCGGCATAGATCGCGCCGATGCCGGTGGATGCGCCGGTGATAAGGGCAGTGCCTTTGGGCTTGGTCATTTCCTTCTCCGTCGGTTGGTCGGGTTTGTTGCCTCGCGGTGATGGATAGGCCCTTCCGAGCTTGATGGGTATCTGGCAAAATCGAGATGTATCCTTCCAAAAAATGGAAGCATCCATGGACCGTCTCGAAGGCATGTCGATTGTGTTGGCGGTTGCGGAAGCCGGAAGCCTGTCGGCCGCGGCTCGCCGGCAGAAATTGCCGCTGGCGACCGTCAGCCGAAAGGTGTCCGAACTCGAAGCGCACCTGCGCACGAAGCTGTTCAACCGGTCGAGCAGAGCACTCGTCCCGACTGATGCAGGGCTCTCCTACATCGCCGCCGCAAAACGAATCCTTGCCGATATTGCCGAAGCCGAGCGCGCCGCGTCCGGCGAGTACACGACGCCACGCGGAGATCTGAGTGTTTCAACCCTTGTCGCGCTCGGCCGCTTATGTCTGCAGCCGGTTCTGGCGGAGTTTCTGGTGACGTTTCCGGAGGTGGACGTTCACCTCAATCTGCAGGATCGGACCGTCGATCTCCTGGAAGAGCACATCGACGTCGCGCTTCGAGTCGGCGATCTCGCCGATAGCAGCCTGATCGCGGTGCGTGTCGGGGAAATTCACCGCGTGGCTTGCGCCAGCCCGGCCTATCTGAAATCTCGCGGAACGCCCAAATCGCCCGATGATCTCTCGGTGCACGACTGCATCAGCTATCCTCCGATGCAGTCACCAGGCACATGGAGATTCAGGCGAGACCAGACGGAGTATGTGGTGCCGGTTCGGTCGCGCTTCATTGCGAGCAATCTCGAGTCGGCCTGCGACGCTGCGCGCGCAGGCCTCGGTATCACCGTGGCGTTCTCTTATCTCGTTGCCGAACCGATAAAATCCAGGGAGTTGGTTCCGCTGCTGCAGGATTTTCAGCCGCCGCCGCAACCCGTCAGCTTTGTGTATTCGCCGAACCGCTTTATGCCGGCCAAATTGCGTGCGTTTCTCGACTTCGCGGTGCCACGTCTCAGGGCGCAGCTTGCTGACCAGCCAAAAAGTGCGGCCCGTAACCGCGTTGCTCGTGAATAAAGTTGCGCAACGTTCGCGTGGACTCACATGGGGGCTTGGTGTGAGGGCAGCTCCAGGCGCGAAACGGCCCGTTGGCGAAAGCCCACGATCCGCTAGACTGTCTCCAACGAATGAACGGCGAGGGCAGTCCTCTGCTGCAAGAAAATTCGGGAGAGAACATGAGCCGGAAGATCGCAATCGTCGGAGCGGGCGCCGTCGGCGGCTATGCGGGCGCGCATATGGCGCAGGCGGGTGAGGACGTCACCTTCATCGATCCCTGGCCCGAACATGTCGAGCATATGCGCAAGCACGGGCTGCGCGTCACCCACGCCATGGACGTCGCGGAGTTCTCGGTGCCGGTGCGGGCGCTGCATGTGACGGACGCACAGCAGCTTGCCAAGGAGCAGCCGGTCAACATCGCCTTCGTCTGCATGAAATCCTACGACACGGCCTGGGCGACCATGCTGATCCAGCAATATCTGGCGCCGGACGGCTATGTGGTGTCGCTGCAGAACTGCATGAACGAGGAGACGATTGCGGGCATCGTCGGCTGGGGCAAGACGCTGGGCTGCATCGCCAGCAGCATCACGGTGAACCTGCCCGAGCCCGGCCATATCCACCGCGGTGCCGGCAAGGGCGGGGCGGCGCACACGGTGTTTCGCGCCGGCGAAGTGCATGGCCGTATCACGCCGCGGGCGGAGGAGGTCTGCCGCCTGGTCGGCTATTCCGACAGCGCCAAGGTGACGGAGAATCTCTGGGGCGAGCGCTGGTCGAAGCTGGTCGCGAACGTCATGGGCAACGGGCTCTCCGCCTGCACCGGCCTGCCGGGCGGCGAAATCCTGCAGAGCGAGCCGCTGCGCCGGTTCTCCACCCGGCTCGGCAGCGAGGCGATCCGGGTCGGGCAGGCGCACGGCTATCAACTGGAAGAGATATTGCACCTGCCGCCCGACACGATCGCGCGCGCCGGGGAGGGCGATGAGGCGGCGATGCGCGCCTGCGACGAGCAGCGTTTCAAGGACAGTAAGCGCACCTCCGCAGCGCAGCGTCCCTCGTTGGGCCAGGACATGCAGAAGGGCCGGCGCACCGAGATCGAATTCCTCAACGGTTTTGTGGTGCGCGAGGGCGAGAAGCTCGGCCTGTCGTGCAAGGCAAACGCTGCGCTGACGGATCTCGTCAAGCGGGTGGAGCGGGGCGAGCTGAGCCCCGATCCGCGGCACGTTACGGAGCTGCGGCTGAACTGAGCGGTCTCGCGCTTCCACTGGCGCGACCCGGTACGCGGTCAGTCGCTATTCAACGCTTACCGGCCCGCCATCCCATTTCCCAGAAGTCGGCTTCGAGCCGGGTGGCTTCCTTGAAGATTTCGATCAGCTCTGCCTCGCGGGCCGGTGTAGCGTAGCGATCGGCGAGGCGCTCCAGGTGCTCCCGCGCATTCGCCGCCACCTCCTGATAAGGAGCCCCGGCGTACTCGGCGATCCAGACCCGATACGGGTTCGTCGCAGCGAGCGCATTGGGCCGCGCGGCGAGCCTCGTCGCGATCTCGGCGTAGCCGATCACGCAAGGCGCAAGCGCCACCTTGAGCGAGAGCAGATCGCCGCGCATTCCGGCGTCGAGCACGTAGCGCGTATAGGCCAGCATTTCGACCGCCGGAGGGGCTTGTTCAAGATCGGTGGCCGACAGGCCCCAGCCGGCGCAAAGCTTCACATGCAGGTTCATCTCGACATCGAGAATGGCCGAGAGGCCGCCGGCGGCTTCGCGCATATCGGCAAGCGTCGGCGACTTGTAGACGGCGAGCGCGTAGGCGCGCGCAAACTCGATGAGAAACAGGTAGTCCTGAACGAGGTAGTGCCGAAATGCCGCCTCAGTGAGCGAAGCGTCCGCCAACCCTTCGGTGAAGGGGTGTTCGGTATAGGCCCGCCATTCGGTGGACGCCGCATTTTTCAGTCGATCGAAGAAACTCATGATCCCTCGCAGGGGGGTATCTTCTCAATGAGTGCTCTTGCACGCTACCCCGTCATAACAAACCTCTCAGCCAGGGAACAACGTCAACTTGGCCAAACGGCTGCTGCAGAGGGTGGCCAGCGGCAATCCGTCACGAAACCGAATCGTGCCTGAGACGTTGAGGTAACCGCGTCGCGTTCGCTCCGGCGACTTCTAGGGAAGAGGGGGCCATGCAATCTCGACCTCCGCAGGTCCTTGCTCTCGTCGCGAGCGCCACTTGCGTTCTCGCGGTCGGCACGCTTCTCGCAGGCTTCCTGGAATTTGGCCCCCATACCCGGCACATGGCCGCCCATATCCTGGCGATGAATGTTGCTGCCCCCGTGCTTGCTCTGATCGCGCTTGCGCGGTGGAGGCGGCCCACGGGGAGCGTATCCTTGCTTTGGTTCGCAACCTTTGGCCAAATCGCCGGGCTTTGGGTCTGGCATGCCCCTGTCGCGCAGAACCTCATCCTGCATGCGCCCACTGCAATGATCGTGGCACACGCTGCGCTATTGCTGGTAGCCACAGCGTTCTGGGCGTCGTTGCTCTCCCTCACGGGCTCCTCGCGCTGGCAGGCTATTCCGGCCCTTCTGCTCAACGGAAAGCTGGTCTGCCTGCTGGCGGCTCTCCTCGTCTTCGCACCGCGGGCGCTTTACGGGTCTACGGAGCATGCCGCGCACGGGCTCGGCGATCAGCACCTTGCGGGTCTGTTGATGCTCGCGGCTTGCCCGCTGAGCTACCTCGTTGCGGCCGTCTTCATGACGGTTCATTTGATCGGTGCGTACGAGCCGCCGCGGCAGGGGCCGCCGATCCACCGAACCGCCAGCTAGCTCATGCGCATCGACCCGCCCGTGCGCATCCGCTTCATCCTGTTAGCCGGGCTGGCAGCGCTGCTTCTTGGCTTCCTGTTCATATGGTCCGGCGTCTACACCGTCGCGGCCAGTCGCGGGCACTTTGCGGTGACCGAATGGTTGCTGACATTCGCGATGCGCAATTCGGTCAAGACGCACGCGCTCGGCATCGAGGTCCCGCTGCTCGACAATGCCGATCTCGTGACGCTTGGAGCCGCGCATTTCCAGAGCGGCTGCGCGTATTGTCATGGCGCTCCGGGTATCCCGATCAGCCCGATCGCGCGAGCCATGCTGCCTCCGCCGCCCGACCTTGCGACCAACATGCGGCCGTGGCGCGACCGCGAGTTGTTCTGGATCATCAAGCACGGCATCAAATACACCGGCATGCCGGCGTGGTCGGCGCAGCAGCGCGACGACGAGGTGTGGGCACTCGCCGCGTTCCTGCGCCGTCTTCCGAGCCTCGACGCGGCGCAGTACCGTGACCTCGCGCTTGGAGGCTTGCGGGTGCCGCCGCAGGGCGGCGAGAGCCTGGCGACAAGCGAGACGACGGCCCCCGCGGCCGGCGCCTGCGCCCGCTGCCACGGCGCAGGCGACGCGAGGCCGGCGAGCTCTCTCGTTCCAATCTTGCACGGTCAGCCAGCCGAATTCATCGTCGCGTCGCTTGAGGCTTTCGCGAGCGCGCAGCGCGCCAGCGGGATCATGCAGCCCGTCGCGCGCGCGCTCACCGGCGACGATTTCAGACGTGTGGCCGACTACTATGCGGCGCTTCAAGCGCCGCACGTCCCGGAAGGACCAACGGATAGATCCGCGATCGAGCGTGGACGCAATGTCGCGGAGAATGGCGATCCGACGGCAAGAGTACCGGCTTGCGCGGGCTGCCATGGCGAAGAGGCTTTGAAGATCTATCCTCGCCTTGCCGGGCAAAATCTCCCCTACATGCTCAATCGCCTGCGGCTCTGGAAGGGAGGCCTCGCGCCGGGTACGGCGACCGAAACCATTATGGCGCCGATCGCGCGTGCGCTGAGTGAGCGCCAGATCGAAGACGTCGCGGCTTATTACGCTTCGGGCGATCCTTCTGCCGGAGCCTCGCGATGAACGGGATCCTTCAGTCCGTGCTTGCGCCGCACGGCCCGCAGGCTGGACAGATCGCCACGCTTGCCTGGGCGCTGTTCGCATTCGGTTCGGTCATCCTCGGGCTGGTCATGGCCGCGATCTGGCTCGCGGTGCGCGGTGCGCCGCGCATCCGCGAGGTGCTCGCCCGCGAGCGCACCATCATGGTGCTCGGCCTCGCATTGCCGGTCGTCACGCTCACGATCCTGCTCGGCTGTGGCGTATGGCTCACGCGCGCCCAGACGGGGCATGCGGGCGATTCGCTGCGCATCGAGGTGACCGGCGAGCAATGGTGGTGGCGTGTCGTTTACGATGGTCCGACGCCGGTCATGAGCGCGAACGAGATTCGAATTCCCGTCGGGCAGCCGGTCGACTTCACGCTCAAGGCAGCCGACGTGATTCACAGCTTCTGGGTCCCGAGCCTCGGCGGCAAGGTCGACATGATCCCCGGCCGGATCACGCGCCTGCGGCTTACCGCCGAACGCGCGGGCGTCTATCGCGGGCAGTGCGCTGAATATTGCGGCGGCCCGCACGCGCTGATGGCCTTCAAGGTCATCGCCATGCTCCACGACGAATACGACGCATGGCTTGCGCGTGTGGCCGATCCGCCGGCCGCCCGCTCAACCGACATCGAACGGCGCGGCCAGTCTCTCTTCGTGGCGGCCGGTTGCGGCGCCTGCCATGCCGTGCGCGGCACCGATGCGGCAGGGACAATCGGTCCGGACCTGACGCACTTCGCCGCGCGCGGTTCTGTTGGAATCGACACGTTGCCGCTCACGGCCGAAAATCTCGCCCGCTTCATCCGCGACGGGCAACACATCAAGCCGGGCAACCGCATGCCCGAATTTCGCATCTTCTCTTCGGCCGAGCAGACTGCGCTCGCCAGCTACCTCATGAGCCTGCGATGAGCGAACCCTTACCAGCGTACCTCGCAGGCCACCCGAACAAGCTGCCGCGTCCCAAGGGCGAGTTGGAAGCGCTTGAGGCCGCCTGGGCGCTGCCGAAGGGCTGGCGGATCGTCACCGCGGTCAACAACACGGTCGTTGGCTACTTTTACGTGGCGGCCGCAGTGCTGTTCTTCCTGCTCGCGGGAATCCTCGCCCTGCTGATGCGCCTCCAGCTCGCGGTGCCGAGCAACACCTTCCTATCGCCCGAGACCTACAACCAGATCTTCACGATGCACGGCACCGTGATGATGTTCCTGTTCGCCGTGCCGGTGGTCGAAGCGATGGGCATTCTCCTTCTGCCGCAGATGCTGGGAGCGCGCGACCTTCCGTTTCCTCGCCTCGGCGCCTTCGCATTCTGGGCCTATTTCGTCGGAGGAATCATTTTCTTCGGCACGTTGTTCTACGATGTCGCGCCGTCTGGCGGGTGGTTCATGTATCCACCGCTCACCGGAGTGCAGTTTTCGCCCGGGCTCGGCGCGGATTTCTGGCTGCTCGGCATCGGCTTCATCGAAATCTCGGCGATCGCGGGCGCGGTCGAGCTGATTGTCGGCGTGCTGCGCACGCGCGCGCCCGGCATGACGCTCGATCGCATGCCGATGTTCGCATGGACGATGCTGGTCTTCGCCGGGATGATTGTGTTCGCGTTTCCGGCCGTAATCCTGGCAACGCTGCTGCTTGAGCTCGAGCGCGCATTCGGTTGGCCGTTCTTCATTCCGCAGAAGGGCGGAGACGCGCTGCTATGGCAGCATCTGTTCTGGTTCTTCGGTCACCCGGAGGTCTACATCATCTTCCTGCCGGCCGCCGGCATGGTGTCGATGATCGTGCCCACGATGGCCCGCACGCCGCTCGTCGGTTATCGGCTGATCGTCGTTGCGTTGATCGCGACCGGCTTCTTCTCGTTTGGCCTGTGGGTGCATCACATGTTCACCACCGGCATCCCGGCGCTTTCGTTGAGTTTCTTCTCGGCTGCCAGCATGGCGGTTGCGCTTCCAAGCGGCATCCAGGTTTTTGCCTGGATCGCCACGATCGCGGCGGGACGGCTGCAGGTAACGACCGCATCGCTGTTCGTGCTCGGCTTCCTGTTCATATTCACGTTGGGCGGGCTGACGGGCGTGATGGTCGCGATGGTGCCGTTCGACTGGCAGGTGCACGACACTTATTTTGTGGTCGCGCATTTTCACTATGTGCTGGTGGGAGGCATGGTATTTCCGCTGTTCGGTGCCTTCTACTACTGGGCGCCCGCCTTCAGCCGCCGCGTGCTCTCGGAGCTACTCGGCAAGGCGACCTTCTTCCTCATGTTCATCGGCTTCAACGTCGCGTTTTTCCCCATGCACGTCACGGGCCTCATGGGCATGCCGCGCCGCGTCTACACCTATCCTGCCGTTGCTGAGTGGAACGTGCTGAACATGATCTCGACGGTCGGAGCATTTCTGTTTGCCGCCGGCGTGCTGGTTTTCCTCTTCGACCTCGTCCGTAACCTGCGGCCAACCGTGTCCGAGCCGGTCGGGGACGTCTGGAAGGGCGCCTCGCTTGAATGGATGCACAACCACGTCTACGGACCGCGCAGTGTTCCGCTGGTGACGAGCCGTGATCCGCTCTGGGATCAGCCGCAACTTTCGGAGCAATCGAAAGAGGGGCGCCACTATCTGCCCGGCACGGTGACGGGACAGCGCGAAACCATCATCACCTCGCCAATCGAGGCAACGCCGCAGGCGCTACAGCGTCTGCCCGGCTATGGCTGGTCACCACTGCTCGGCGCGGTGTTCACGGCCGGCTTCTTCATGCTGCTCACCGTGAAGTATGTGACGCTCGCCTTCATCTCGGGTGTGCTCGCGCTCGTGATGATCCTGATCTGGATGTGGGGCAGCGATCCGAGGCCGTTGCCTCGTGCCGAGATCGGCCATGGCATCAAGGTGCCGACGTATGTGAGCGGTCCGCTCTCGCATTCCTGGTGGGCGATGGTCGTTTTGATGCTTGTTGCAGGCTCGCTCTACCTTTCGTTTGTGTTCTCCTATCTCTTCCTTTGGACAGTCTCGCCGCAGGTGTGGCCTAAACCTGAGCAAATGCCGCCCCCGCTGTGGCCCTTCGTCTCTGCGTTGTTACTCGGAGCAAGCAGCGGCTTGATCGTCCTCGGTGGCCGCGCGCTTCCGGTCCGATCACGCAACGTTGCCGCCTTCGTCGGTGCGATCGGCCTGGCGGTCGTATCGCTTTGCGGAAGCCTCGGCGTCGAAGTCCTGTCGCACTGGCGCGCCGGCTTTCGTCCTGATGCCGACGCGCACGCTGCGTTCGCCTACATGGCGTCGTTTCTTCAACTTCAGCTCGTGCTGGCACTTGTCGTCATGGCGGGCTTTGCCATCGCGCGCTGCCTTGCTGGCATGCTCAGCCGCCGGCGTCGCGTCGTGTTCGACAATCTCGCGCTGCTTTGGCATTACACGGTCGCGCAAGGCCTGTTCGGTCTTCTGCTCGTGCACGGCTTTCCGAGGATCGTATGAACGCGCCTCGCACCCGGCCTCTTGCCGATTTACTGCGCCTGTTCGTTGGGCCGGCCGTCTGGTTCTTGCATCTTGCTCTGCTGTACGGCGCGGAAGCTCTGATCTGTACGCCGCCGGTGGGCTCGGGACGTGCGATGGTGTGGCTTGGTATTGCGGTGACCGTGGCGGCGCTTGGAGCTCTTTTGCTTCTGGCCGCGGTTCCAGCGCCACGCGCGAACGGTCGGCCGAGTGAGCACACGGGTGCGGCATACCTGCACTATACGACACGGTTGCTCGCCTTCTTGTCCGCTATTGGCGTGATCTGGAGCGCTCTCGCGGTTGTCCTCGTGCCTGCCTGCGCGCAGGCAGCGAGCTAGTCCGGCGCCCCTTGTTGGTGGCTTGGCAGGAACTTCGCTTTTCCATGCCGCGTTGGCACGGAAACGCGAGGGCTCTTGTCATGCAGATCGATTGGAACGGCGTCTTCCTTCCCAGTCTTGGTATCGCTGAGATTGTCGTCCGGGGTACGCTCATGTATCTCGGCCTTTTCATAATCCTGCGCTTCATGGCGCGTCGCCAGGCGGGGCATCTTGGACCGGCAGATCTTCTGGTGATTGTGCTGATCGCGGACGCGGCGCAGAACGGGCTTGGCAAAGAATATCAGTCCGTGACCGAAGGTCTTGTCCTGGTCATAACCATCGTTGCTTGGGAATACGTTATCGACTGGCTGGCTTACCGGTTTCCAGCCCTAAGGCCTGTCCTCAGACCTCCGTCTCTGACGCTGGTAAGAGACGGGCGGATTGTCGAAGAGGCAATGCGCAAGGAAATGCTGTCGATGGACGAACTCGCATCTCTGTTGCGGCAGCAGCAAGTCGAGGACATTGCTGAAGTAAGGCTCGCAAAGCTCGAAGGCGACGGACGGATCAGCGTACTTAGGCGTGAAGCTCCGGCTGGACGATAACGGACTGGAGAGGCGTTACAGGTCGCGGACAGCAGCAGTGGAGCGAGCAGCCAAGCGATGAAGCGAGCCATCTCGCCGACTGCGAGAATTTGGATTGCTTCTCTTCGTCCGGCACTTCGCTAGTTCACCGGCCCGCCGCGACCCAAATGTTCCAGATCCGGCTCGACTCGCTTCACCCCGGTACTCCGGTTGACCATGATTGTCACCAGCCAAAGAACGACGCCTATCCCGAGCAGGACACCGGCGACGTGGTACTGAACAATGGCGCGACCGGTCCAGGGACCCGTGAGGAAGGCACAAAACACAGCGCCCAGGATCGGCAGAATGGTGGGCGTACGGAAATGCTGGTGATTTACGGGATCGCGCCGAAGCACCAGGACCGCGACATTCACCACCGTGAAAACGCATAGCAAAAGCAGCGCGGTGGTGCCTCCGAGCGCCGGCACTTCCCCGACAAACGTGATCAGGGCAAATGCTAGCAAGGTCGTAAAGCCGATGGCGACATAGGGCGTCCGCCGCGTCCTGTGGACTTTCCCGAGCGATGGCGGAAGCACATGCTCGCGGCTCATGCCGTACACAAGGCGACTGGCCATGAGCATGTTGATGAGCGCGCTATTGGCCACGGCAAACATGGTGATGAATCCGAAGATCCAGATTGGAAAATTAGGCGCGCCCTGCTGGACGACTTTCAAAAGCGGTGTTTCGCCTTCGCCCAGTTGCTCCGGCGCCACCAGCGTGATTGCCGAGATCGAGACCAGAACATAGATGAGACCGGTGATCACAAGGCCCGCAAGCAGCACCTTCGGGAAGTGACGGGTGGGGTCCTTGCATTCCTCGGCCATGTTGACCGAATCCTCAAAACCTACCATGGCGAAGAAGGCCAGCGTGGTCGCGGCAATCACCGGCCAGAACATGCCGCCGTCCGGCGTCGAGCGAAACTGAACGACGCGCGAGACATCGCCCTGGCCCAGCCCGATCGCCCACAGGCCGATCACGATGATGATCAACAGACCCGTTAGCTCCACGCAGGTCAGAACGACATTGGCCTTCACGCTTTCGCCGACACCGCGGAAATTGACGGCGGCGACGATTGCCATGAAAGCGAGACCGGTTATCGTAATGCCGAAGCCCGTTAGATTGAGCCCCATGGCGTGCGACATGTTCGCGGCGAAAGCCCGGGAAGCGGTCGATGCCGAGGTGATACCCGAGCACATCACCGCAAAGGCAACGATGAAGGTGACAAAATGGATACCGAAAGCCTTGTGGGTGTAGAGCGCCGCGCCCGCAGCTCTCGGATACTTCGTAACCAGCTCGAGATAGCTGAACGCCGTCACCAGGGCGACTACAAACGCGACCACGAAAGGCAGCCAAACGACACCGCCGACCTGCTTCGCCACCTGTCCCGTGAGCGCGTAGATCCCAGTGCCGAGAATGTCGCCGACGATGAACAGCAGGAGCAACCAGGGGCCCATGACCCGATGAAGGCTTGGTTCAGCGCTGCTTGATTGCGGGGCGACGTTGGCGGGGATATCGGTCATCGCACGTCCTCTTTCAATCCGGTGACGCCAGTGCAGTCTATCGGTAGTTGAAGGGACTGTGCAATAACCCACCCGGTGATTGGGGCAGTGCACCACTGAATTGTCTGTGCGGAACAAACTCCGGTCGCGGGCATTCGGCTAGTGTGCGTTTCGGGTTCACGCAACAGACGGGATGCGGAGACGACCTTGGTCGAACACGCCGGGCTTCTTTCTCGCCAGGCCGCTCCACCAGGGGATGCGAACAGGCTGGCTCGAAGCGGCTCCACAGGAGGATTTGACAATGCGATTGACCACATCAACTGCGATCCTCGGCCTCTCGGTGCTTCCTGCGCTCGCTGATCGCCCGGTCACTGAAGACGAGCGGGCAAAGCTCGTCGCGGCGGTCCTGGCCGAGGGGTGCTCAGGCGGCAAGCTGGAAATGGATGAAGACGACCAACAGTTCGAGGTCGACGATGCGGTCTGCGCGGATGGCAAGAAGTACGACCTCAAGTTCGACATGCAGATGAAGTTGAAGCGGAAGAATCTGGACTGAGTTCCGGCGGGCATGGGCTATTGCGAGCCAACGCGTCGCTCGAATGGCGCCCGATGACAGGCGACACAATTCGTTTGGATGCGCCGCAGCGCATTAGATGCGAACGGCCGGACTCATCAAAGCGATGACAGCGACATACAGGATAAACGCTGCGATCGAGGCGAGGGCAAGGGCTAATCCGCCGCCGACCGACAGCCGTTCGAGTTCGAGAGTTTGGCCACCGCTGAGGTAGCGCTGCAGTGCAAACAGCAGAAACGGGATCCCGATAAGAAAGGATTGCAGATATATCGCAAGGCCGAGGCCAACCAGGACCCCGATCCAACCTACGATAAGTGCGGACTTCCGGCTCACCGAGCCAATGAGCGCGTTAAGAATCATTCCGCCATCGAGCGGATAGATCGGCAGCAGGTTGGATGCATTGACGACGGCAAACATTTCCACCGCTTGCCTGAGTTGAATGTCGCCGGTTGCCCGATAGAGGGCGAAAAGGCCAAGCGTCGGAATGAGGCTCAGGCCCGGTCCCATCAGCGCAATGAAGCCAAGCCGGCCCTCGGTCCGATAAGCCGTCTTGGGGACCGCAGCACCGCCGAAGAAGGGGATGAGGTAGATGCCGCGTACGCCGACGCCGGCCATGAGCATCGCCGCGACGTGTCCGGCCTCGTGCACGACGATGACGATCGAAAGAAGCAGCCCCAATTTCCAGCCGAACAGGTAGCAAAAGCTCAAGAGCGCCACGGCCGACAGGAGCAAGCCATGGTTGCCCAGGGCGGCGAGGCGGCTGTGGGTACCGGCATCCTTTTCGCATTGCTGCTTGATCAGGTTCCCCATCCGGCGCGGTGCCGTCGGATAGATGATGCGGTCGCGAAAAGAGCGCACGGTCAATTCGTTGAACATCGTAAGCGCCGTCCCCTCTGGCGTCGCTTCGACGATAAGTCCCGTTTCGATATCCCGCCCGTCCTCTGGCGGCTTGCATAACGGATGCGCTACCAGCCGCGCGCGCCAGATCCCCTTGGTCTCATCGCGCTCGAGCTCGTACGAGACGACCCGCGACTGCGGTTGGCCACTGATGGTGATACGTGTCAGCCAAAGGTCAGGGCTGTCAGGTAATGGTTCGGATGACATCTCTATCGTCGGCGGCCCGTCCAGAACGACGTGGTTCGCGGTACCAAGCCGCCACACGGCATCGCGCGATGCATTGATCAAGGCGGTGAACTCGAAGCGCAGCCGACTGCGCCCTTGTGTCCAGGAAATCTGTCAGAATGTGCGAACGGGCGGTTGCGCACCAACCGCCCGTTGCTGGAACTGAGCCCGTTGCGCCCAAAGGCGACCGAGCCTGTGTCAGAGCGAGGGACAGCTCCGGTGTCTTCCTCAACCCGAACAGTTGCAAGGGCTTCGAGCCCGAACCGAGCAAGGAAGGGAGTGGATGATGGCACAAAATGCTCATGTTGTCGTGGGTATCGATGTCGCCAAGGACAAGGTGGATGCGTGCATTCGTGCGTTGGGATTACGGCAAACCCTCCCGAGCACGACCCAGGGGCACCGTAAGCTGGTCGCCTGGCTTCGCAAGCACCAGGCGAACAAGGCGGTGATGGAGGCGAGTGGCGGCTATGAGCGTGCCTGGGCCAAGGTGCTGCGCGACGCCGGCATCGAAGTTCGGATCGTCGACCCCAAACGGGTCCGCAGCTTCGCGCTATCAGCCGGACGGCTGGCCAAGAACGATACGATCGATGCCGAGATGATTGCCTGGTTCGCCGAGACATTCAGCGATGCGCCGGGCCAGAAACACGATGCGGCACAAGAGGAGCTGCAGGCACTCGTAAAGGCGCGCTTAAGCCTGATTGATTTTAGGATGCGCTTGGTCAGCCAAAGCGAGCATGCCGCGCCGGGATTGGTGCAGAAGGCGCATGCCCGCATCTTGAAGAACCTGGCCTGCGAGATTGCCAAGCTCGAGGCCGCCATCTGCGCCAAAATCAAGTCCATGCCGGATTTTGCGGAACGCGCCGAGATCATCGAGAGTGTGCCGGGGTTCGCCGAGACGAGTTCGGCAAACCTCCTTGCAGGAATGCCGGAGCTTGGTCAGGTGAGCAACAAGATCGCCGCGGCCTTGATCGGGGTCGCCCCCTATGACGACGACAGCGGAAAGCGCCGCGGCGAGCGCCACATCAAGGGAGGCCGCCGCTGGGTCCGTAACGCCATCTACATGCCCTGTGTTGGCGCAGCCACGCTGAACAATCCCGTGCTGAAGGCCTACTATCAGCGCCTGATTGCCAAAGGAAAAGAGCCGAAGATTGCCATCATCGCCGGCATGCGCAAGCTGATCATCATCCTCAACACCATGATCGCACGACGGCAGAAATGGGATCCCAGCCGTTACGCGTTGAGCTGACGAGCGCGCCCACCGCGATCGGTTCCGCGACCGAGCGCTTGCAAAGCCGACAGACCGGTGAACGGGCGGGGTCAAGGCCGCAGCCGCCGTAGGCGGGGGCGCGCCAGCGCCAGCCTTGAGGCCGGCCGATCACCGGGCTACTTCCAGCACAGTTGCTCTCAGTGCATCGACCAGACCCTGAAACGCATAGAAGGCGAGGCGCAACAACTCGATTGGCAGTGTCAGTAGTCCGAGCATGGGAGGCCTCGTGGTGGGGGTATCAGGTGTGTGCAGCCGGCGCGAGGGCCATGACGCACGGCCAACGCCGGCGGCGAGGTGAGGTTGTCATGGACGAAAGCCGTCACTTGATGCCGTAGATTGCCAGTTCGTCCGCGACACTTGGTTTGAGGGCCAGCGCCGCGGAGATGTCGGCCTCAATGCCCGCGACATCGCCCTTTTGCCGTTTGGCTATTGCGCGTCCGTACAGCGAGGCTGCCTTTTTTGCGTCGATCCGGAGCGCGGCGTCATAGTCGTCTATGGACCTATCAAGCGCGCCCTTCTTGAAGTAGGCAATGCCGCGGATGTGGAGGATGTTGGCATCGTCGGCCCGTATCCGCAGCGCTTCATCGCAATCGGCCAGCGCGGCGTCGAACATGCCGAGGATCGCTCGAAACAGGCAGCGATTGCTCAAGGCATAGAGATTACGGGGCTCGAGCTTCAACGCGTGGCCGAGGTCTTCCACGGCACGACTATAGTCTTGCTTACCTCCATAGGCGCCGGCTCGACGCACGAATGTCCTGGCATTTCCGGGATTAGGGTCGAGTTTAATCGCGTGGTCATAGTCGGCGTCGGCGCGACCAGGGTCACCCTTCAGCCTGAAGATCTGCGCTCTCGTCAGATAACCAGTGGGGCACTCGGGATCGAGCCTGATCGACTGATCCAGATCTTCGATAGCCCGGTCATATACGCGCTTGTTCGCGTAGATCGTACCGCGGACCATGTAGGCGCGAGCGTTACCGGGAAACAGCCTGATGGCTTCGCCGAAATCCTCGATCGCATGTTCATGGTCGGCTATTTTAAGATAGGCCTCTGCGCGAGCGAGAAAGGCGAGTGAAGAGCTGGAATCGAGGGCTATCGCACGATCATAGTCTTCGATGGCCTTGTCGAATTGTCGGTTTCCGACATAGGCCGAACCTCGGTTCAAGCGGAAGTGAGGGTTGTCCGGATCGAGTTCGATAGCCTGATTCAACCGTTCGATCGCCTTTTCAAAGCCGCCGGCGAACATCAATGGAGCCGCGCTAGCGGCCAGGCGGCCGGCCTCTCTGTTCTTGGGCGGCCCATCCGGAATCTTGCCCGCGGCCGAGGCTGGGCCATTGCCGCGGCAGGCCGAGACGATCCGTTGTGGCTGCTGAACTTCCGCCTGGGCCGGGTCAGCCATGCCACCAAGGATGACCAAGCATGCCGGCAGGGTGAAGGCCAGTTGCCTGAATGGGGCCGTTTGAAGGGCAAGCCCGTGATGCGAACGCCATAACTTTTTGTCCGCGTATGAACGGACCACTTCACGACTTCCCAACCAAGACATTCGCAATTTCTTCCGCCGACCCCTGATACAACGTTAGCATGTATCGTTGCTAAGCAAACTAGTTAGCTTGTTTGTGAAGTGATATCTCTGAGGCGCGGCGTTTCCATCCAGTGATGGCGGCAAGCAATTGATTTGTTGTGACTTTCGCAACTCACTTCCACACCGCGGGAAATAAAATCACCCGCGTTGAGATCGCACCTCGCCGCCGCGAAGATCGCGGCCAGAGCCAACACTGGTGAGCGAGGCGCGACATGGCGAAGATGCGAGCGATCGATGCAGCCGTACGAATCCTGGAAAAGGAGGGCGTGACCATCGCCTTCGGCGTGCCGGGGGCTGCGATCAATCCGCTTTACTCTGCGCTGAAGAAGCGCGGCTCGATCGGGCACATTCTGGCGCGGCATGTCGAGGGTGCCTCCCACATGGCCGAGGGCTATACCCGCGCCAAATCAGGCAATATCGGCGTCTGCATCGGCACCTCGGGGCCGGCCGGCACCGACATGATAACGGGGCTTTATTCTGCGATCGCGGATTCGATCCCGATCCTGTGCATCACCGGACAGGCGCCGCGGGCGCGGCTCTACAAGGAAGACTTTCAAGCGATCGATATCGAATCCATCGCAAAACCCGTGACGAAATGGGCGGTCACCGTGCGCGAGCCGGCGCTGGTGCCGCGCGTGTTCAGCCAGGCGTTTCACATCATGCGGTCGGGCCGTCCCGGCCCGGTCCTGATCGATCTGCCGCTCGACGTGCAGCTAGCGGAAATCGAGTTCGACGACGATACCTATGAACCGCTGCCGGTCTACAAGCCCGCGGCGACGCGCAAGCAGATCGAGAAGGCGCTTGAGATGCTCAACGCGGCCGAGCGGCCGCTGATTGTGGCGGGCGGCGGCGTCATCAATGCCGATGCATCCGACCTGCTGGTGGCGTTCGCCGAGGCCGTCAACGTTCCGGTGGTGCCGACGCTGATGGGATGGGGCGCGATCCCCGACGATCACGTGCTGATGGCCGGCATGGTCGGACTGCAGACCAGCCACCGCTACGGCAACGCGACCATGCTACAATCCGACTTCGTGCTGGGGATCGGCAACCGCTGGGCCAACCGGCACACCGGTTCGGTCGAGACCTACACCAAGGGTCGTAAGTTCGTGCACGTCGACATTGAGCCGACGCAGATCGGGCGCGTGTTCAATCCCGATTTCGGCATCGTGTCCGACGCCAAGGCGGCGCTGGAGCTGTTCGTCGCCGTTGCCAAGGAGTGGCGCAAGGCGGGCAAGCTCAGGGAGCGGCAGGCGTGGCCGGCGGCGTGCCAGGACCGCAAGCGCACGATGCTGCGCAAGAGCCATTTCGACGACATGCCGATCAAGCCGCAGCGCGTCTATGAGGAGATGAGCAAGGCGTTCGGCCGCGACACCTGCTATGTCAGCGTGATCGGACTGTCGCAAATCGCGGGCGCGCAATTCCTCGGCGTCTACGGCCCGCGCAACTGGATCAATGCCGGGCAGGCCGGTCCGCTCGGCTGGACACTTCCCGCAGCGCTCGGCGTGCGCGCCGCGGATCCGACTCGCAACATCGTCGCGCTGTCGGGCGACTATGATTTCCAGTTCCTGATCGAGGAACTCGCGGTCGGCGCCCAGTTCAAGCTGCCCTACATCCACGTCGTCGTGAACAACTCCTATCTCGGACTGATCCGGCAGGCGCAGCGTGGCTTCGACATGGACTACCATGTCCAGCTCTCCTTCGAGAACATCAACGCGCCGGAGATCGGGGTTTATGGCGTCGACCACGTCGCGGTCGCCGAGGGGCTCGGCTGCAAGGCGATCCGCGTCACCGATCCGAACCACGCGCAGGCGGCGTTCGCGACCGCGCGGGAATGGATGACGGAATTCAAGGTGCCTGTCGTCGTCGAGTTCATTCTCGAGCGGGTCACCAACATCTCGATGGGTACCGAGATCGACAACATCATCGAGTTCGAGGAGGTGCTCGACCTGCCGCTGGACGACACGCCGGCCAAATCGAGCGCGCCGCAATCCGCCAAGCTGCTGCCGGCGTAAGAGGAGAGTAGATCGTGCCGAAATTTGCCGCCAATCTCACCATGCTGTTCGGCGAACAGCCGTTCCTCGATCGCTTCGCCGCCGCCAAGGCCGCGGGATTCAACGGGGTCGAATATCTGTTCCCCTATGATTTCGACAAGGCCGATCTGCGCGAGCAGTTGCACCAGCACGGGCTGACGCAGGTGCTGCATAACCTTCCCGCCGGCAATTGGGGCGCCGGCGAGCGCGGCATCGCGATCCTGCCCGACCGCGTCGACGAGTTTCGCGACGGCGTCGCGCGCGCCATCGACTACGCCAAGGCGCTCGATTGCCGCCAGCTCAACTGTCTCGTCGGCATCGCCCCCGACGGCGCTGATACGACAGATCTCAACGAGACATTGATCGGCAATCTGCGCTTCGCGGCGGATGCGCTGGCCAGGGAGCAGATCAGGCTGCTGATCGAGCCGATCAACACGATCGATATCCCAGGCTTCTTCCTGAACAGGACGGCGCAGGCGCTTCAGCTTATTGCCGACGTACGTTCGACCAATCTGTTCGTGCAGTACGACATCTACCACATGCAGGTGATGGAGGGCGACCTTGCGCGAAGCCTGCAAAAACATCTGCCGCGCATCGCCCATGTCCAGCTTGCCGACAATCCCGGCCGCAACGAGCCGGGGACCGGTGAGATCAACTATCCCTTCCTGTTCCGCCATCTCGACGCTATTGGTTATCGCGGCTGGATCGGCTGTGAATACAAACCGAGGACGACGACGGTCGAAGGTCTCGGTTGGCACGCGGCGTTGACGGCAGATACCTGAACAAGAAACGACGAAGGGGAGTTGAAATGACCAATATCGGCTTTATCGGCCTTGGCACCATGGGGCGCCCGATGGCGGGCCATCTCCAGGCTGCCGGCCACCGCCTGTTCCTGCACGATGTCGTGCCTGTCGCATCGGAGCTGGTTGCCGCCGGTGGCGTCGTCTGCAAATGCGGCAAGGACGTCGCTGAGCAGGCCGAAATCGTCATCATCATGGTGCCGGATACGCCACATGTCGAAGCCGTGCTGTTTGGGCCTGATGGCGTTGCGAAGGGACCCTTGAAGGGGAAGATCGTCGTCGACATGAGTTCGATCTCGCCGCTCGCCACCAAGGAGTTTGCCAAGAAGGTGGAGGCGCTCGGTGCCGACTATCTCGATGCGCCGGTGTCCGGCGGTGAAGTCGGCGCTAAGGCGGCGAGCCTCACCATCATGGTCGGAGGGCCGGAGCGTGCGTTCAACGCGGTGAAGCCGATATTCGACAAGATGGGCAAGAACGTCACCCTCGTCGGCGCCAATGGCGACGGGCAGACGACAAAAGTCGCCAACCAGATCATCGTCGCGCTGACGATCGAGGCGGTCGGCGAGGCGCTGCTGTTTGCGTCGAAAGCCGGCGCGGATCCGGCGCTGGTACGACAGGCGCTGATGGGCGGCTTTGCCTCGTCGCGCATTCTCGAAGTGCATGGCGAGCGCATGGTGAAGCGCAACTTCGAACCGGGCTTCCGTATCGAGCTGCACCAGAAGGATCTTAATCTGGCGCTGGAGGGCGCGCGTGCGCTCGGCATTTCGCTGCCGAGCACGGCGGTCGCGCAGCAATTGTTCTCTTCCTGCACCGCGCACGGCGGCAAGGCCTGGGACCATTCGGGAATGGTGCGCGCGCTCGAAATGATGGCAAGCCACGAGGTCGCCAAAGCCTGATTTCTTGTAACTCCCTGTGACTTGGAACCGCGTCGAGATTCGGCGCGGCCCTTTTTGCTGTCGCATTGGAACCGGAACTTCCGACGCCGCCAGTGGTTGAAACACATCATCGATTTACTGGAGGATGAAATGAATAATCGTTTGGCTGTTTCCGTGCTTGCCGCCTCGCTAATGATGTCGGGCGCGGCGTTTGCTCAGTCGACCACCGCCCAGGGCGCGGCGGAAGGCGCCGCGAGGGGTGGTGAAGCCGCAGGTCCAGTCGGCGCTATCGTCGGCGGTACCGTCGGTGCTGCGGTCGGCGCGGCCGTGGAAATTCCGAACGCGGTGATCAATTCGGTTCCGCGCGATCGTTCTGTCGTGGTGCGCGAACGCGTAGTGGTGGGTGAACCGCTGCCGCCAACTGTTGAACTGCGCACCGTGCCGCAGCACACCGAATACCGTTATGCGGTGGTCAACGATCGCCGCGTGATCGTGGAGCCGCGTACGCGCAGGGTGGTGCGGATCCTCGACTGACGCACTCAAGCAACTTGCTGACAATTCCTCGCGGGCGACGCCTGCGAGGAAATTTTTGTGGGTTACGGCAACGACCGCTGCGTTCGCCTGAGCTTCCAGTCGAGCGCCGCGGCAATTACAAGGCCGAGCGATGCAGCCAACGCGTCGACCACGAAATCTGACATCCGCGCGTGCCGGCCGGGCGCCAAGAACTGCAGGACTTCGATCACGCCGGTGAAGGCGATGACAAAGGCCGCTGTAAGCGAACGGTTGCGCGTGTGGGCTAGCCCGAAAGCGAGCCCCAGCAGCACAAAGGCCAGCGCGTGCTCGCCGTTCTGCCCCAGCCTCAAGTGGGGCCGTTGGCTCGCCGGCCCAAGGGTTGCGAATGCGATGGCGGTGGCGAGGCCCCAGGCGACAAAGCGAAATATGATCGTCATGGGGACGGCATAGCACACATTCCGCGCGGTTAGTCCATGCGCCCAAACGAGGCAATGCCCTGTGGTTAATCCCTCAGAGCGGTTCCCGTACGCCCATACCGTGCATGAAGCGCTCCCGGATCTGCACGGGGTCGCGCCGCGTGGTGCCGACACCCGGCTTGTCGTCGATGCGCACGCCGATCAGCGTCGGACCTGCGGCCGATAAGGATTCATCGATCAGGCGTTCGAAATCGTCCTCGTCCGCCGCCCAGTTGCTGTTGGTGAGCCCGCTTGCGACCGCGATGGCGACGATGTCGGCGACGGCCGCCCCCGGCGTCGGCTGCGCGCCGGTGATCTGGTAGATGCCGTTGTCCATCACCACCATGGTGAGGTTTTTCGGCGCCAGCGTCGCGATCGTTGTCAGCGACCCCAGTTGCATCAGCAGCGAGCCGTCGCCTTCGAGCGCGAACACGTGGCGATCCGGTTGCGCCAGCGCGACGCCGAGCGCGATCGGGAAGGCGAGCCCCATGCTGCCGAGCATGTAGAAGTTCTGCGGCCGGTGGCCGGCGGCCCACAGGTCGAAATTGGTGTTGCCGATGCCGCCGATCACCGCTTCCTCGTTCTTCAGCTTCGCGATCAGCCGCGAGGTGAGATCGAAGCGGTTCATGATCTTGGTGTTGCGGGCAGGGGTGTCGCTGTTCATAAGATCGCTCACTTGTCGAAGACTTTGCCGCCGGTCAAAAGCGGCGAGAGGATCAGTGCCACCGGCGCCTGCGTGGTGACGGCCTGCTTGATGGAGCGGTCGGCGATGAATTCGAGTTCATCCAGTCGGGTGATGGTGTGGTGCTCCATCGCGAGCGAATCCAGCACGGGGCGCATCGTGCGGCACACGAGAGACTGGCCGTAATTGAGTTCGCCAAGCGTGCCGCGTTCGGACACGAACATGATCAGCGGGATCTGATAGGGGATCGCCAGCGAGGCCAGCACGTTCGCGAGCGTGGCAAACCCTGATGTCTGCATCAGGACCGCGCTCCGCATGCCGCCCATCCAGGCGCCGGAGACGATGCCGACCGCTTCCTCCTCGCGCGCGGTGGCGAAGGTCGTAAAAAACGGGTCGGCGTGCAGGTTCTTGATCAGCGGCGTCAGGACGCGGTCGGGCACGTAGGGGATGAGGCGGACATCGTTGCGTTTGAGCGTCTGCAGCACGATGCCGTGCCAGCTCCTCTCGGAGGTTTCGGGCGAGGTTTTTTCCTCCGCAACCGCCATTTTTGGTCTCCTTACCCGCGACATCTTTCGTTCGCGCTCATCCCTGGAGCGGCAAAACTTGACGCCCTCGGCGGGATTGTCAACATGTCCTGATCGTATCCGGCTCTGCGCCTCGCGCCGCTTCAGCCAGCATGCGACCATGTGAGATAAACAAGAAAGAAATCGGGAGGGGTGCCATGGCTGGATGTGTCCGGACTGCTGCCAAATGCGTCGGCGGCTGCCGTATCCACTCCGCCGATACGTCCGCCGAGACCTGCACCCTGATCTGCTCGCGAGTGGCCACCCCCGTCGAACCGCAAGCTCCACGTTTCCGAACTGAAAGTTGCCAAGGAAAATGACCGTCAACAACAAGCGCGTGTTCTATGTCAAATATCTCGCCCACGAGATCTATGTCGATATCCTCAAAGGCCGCGCCGACGTGCGGCTCGACCGGCTGGAGAATGACAGCCCCGATACGGTCGCGGCGCCGATATTGTCGGCGGCGCATGCCTACCAGGTCGGCGCAGCGCGTGACGAAATCGCAAGGCACTTTCACGTCGACCAAGATCTGTTGCGGAGGGCGCCGAACCTGCTGATCGTATCCTCGAACGGCGCGGGCTTCGATCCCGTCGATGTCGACGCCTGCACGGCGGCGGGCGTGCTCGTCGTCAATCAAACCGGCGGCAATGCCAATTCGGTCGCCGAACATGCGCTCGGCATGATGCTGACACTCTCCAAGCGCATCCTCGAATCCGACCGCGCGCTGCGGCGCCAGGCCAACGTCAATCGCAATTCGCTGATCGGCAATGAGGTGCAGGGCAAGACCGTCGGCATCGTCGGCATCGGCAATGTCGGCCGTCGCATCGCCGAGCTCTGCAAGGGTCTCTTGCATATGAAGGTGATCGCCTACGATCCCTATCTCACCGCGGAAGAAATCGTTGCCCGCGGCGGCGAGAAGGTCGAGCTGCACGATCTGATGCGGCGTTCGGATTTCGTTTCGATCTCCTGTCCACTCACCAAGGACAATCGCCGCATGATCGGCGCTCGTGAATTCGCGCTGATGCAGCCGCACGCATTCTTCGTCACCACGGCGCGCGGCTTCATTCACGACGAAGAGGCGCTATACGAAGTGCTGCGCGACAAGCGCATCGCCGGCGCCGGCCTCGATGTCTGGGACAAGGAGCCGCCGCCGCCGGAGCATCCGCTGCTGCAGTTCGACAATGTGCTGGCGAGCCCGCACACGGCGGGCGTGACCAGGGAAGCGCGTATCAACATGGGCAAGATCGCCGCCGAGCAGATTCTCGATGCGCTCGACGGCAAGCGGCCGCCGCGCATCGTCAATCCCGAGGTGTGGCCCGATTACGCCAAGCGCTTCGAGCGGACGTTCGGATTTGCACCGAAATAGGCCTGCGCGAGAGATACAATGGCCGAACCGGCAGATCGCTTTTATGAGTCGCAGGGTCTGCAACTGCACTATGTCGACTGGGGCAACGAGGCCGCGCCGCCATTGATCCTGGTCCATGGTGGCCTCGACCACTGCCGCAACTGGGATGCGATCGCGCGAGAATTGCAGCCTCATTTCCACATCATGGCGCCGGACCTGCGCGGGCACGGCGATTCCCAATGGGCGAAGGGAAGCAGCTACAGCCTGACCGACAATGTCTATGATCTCACCCGGCTGATGCGCTTTGCGGGGCTGCAGGACGCGGCAATCGTCGGCCATTCGATGGGCGGCATGGTCGCGCTGGCCTATGCCGGGACTTACCCGGAAAAAGTATCGCGTCTCGGCATACTGGACGGCGCGTTCCTCTCGGGCTCGCAGCCTTCGCCGATCCACGAGCAGATGGCACGATGGATCGGCCAGCTCGACCGCATCGCGGAGCATCAAGAGAGTACGTTCCGCAACATCGAGGAAGCCGCGCAGCGGCTTTCAACGCGCAACAAGCGGCTGACGCCGGCACTGGCGCTTCATCTTGCCAGCCATGGTGTCCGGAAAGGCACTGACGGCCTCTACCGCTGGAAGTTCGACCACTATCAGCGGGCGAGGGCGCCGTATCGGCTGTCATCGGACGAATATCTCGCCCTGTGGTCGCGCATCACCTGTCCGACGCTGTTGATGTGGGGTGACGAAAGCTTTCTTCCCGATCCCGAAGGCCTGCTCGCGCATTTCAAGCAGGCCGAAATGGTGAAGATCGCAGGGGCCGGCCACTGGCTTCACCACGACAGGCTTGAAGAAGTTTTGGGTTCGCTGCGCAAACTTCTGGGCGCGCCGCAGGCCGCGCAAAATGTGGGATAAGAGACCATGACAGACAAGATCCGTTATGTGCGCCAGCTCAGCGCGGAATCCGCGGGCGTGGCGCCGGGCCGCGGACGTCTTCAGGGCCGGAAGATTCTGGTCGTCGGCGGCGGACAGCGAACGTTCGACGCCGCCACCGATCCCGTCGGCAACGGCCGGGCGATGTCGCTGCTGTTTGCGCGGGAAGGGGCCCATGTTGCGGTCGCCGACGTGAACCGGGCCAGCGCCGATGATACCGTCCAACGTATCGTTGCCGAAGGTGGTCAGGCGTTTTCGATCGAGGCCGACATTTCGCGCGAAGACTCCGTGAACCGGATGATCGACGAGGCACGGGAAGGACTCGGCGGATTCGACGGCATGGTGCTCAATGTCGGCATCGGCGTTGGCGCGCTCGGCCTCGACGGGGTCGATCTGAAAGAATGGAACGACACGTTTGCGGTCAACCTGACCGGGCCGATGCTCTGCTGCCGCAAGGCGCTCAAGCATCTCGCCGACGGGTCCTCGATCGTGTTCATCTCGTCGATCGCAGCGCTTCGTTCCGGCTCGCAATTGATCGCCTATGACACGTCGAAGGCAGCACTCGGCGGCCTGATGCGCAATGTCGCCAAGGAAGGCGCAAGGCGCGGCATCCGCGCCAACACCATTTGCCCCGGGCTGGTCGACACGCCGCTCGGCCGCCACACCAGCGCCGGCCGGCCGTCGCGGAGCGCCGCGGGCGTGCCGTTCGGGCGGATGGCGACGGGGTGGGAAATCGCCTACGCGGCGCTGTTTTTCATTTCCGACGAGAGCGTCTACGTTAACGCCCAGACGCTCGCAGTCGACAGCGGCATTACCGGATTATAGGTCCGAATCCGGAGAGAAAATTTGCTCCGCCTGCCGGTCGTTAACGGCAATAATTCCACTGCCAAGGGGCGCCCGGACAACGCGCGCATTGCTATTTTCCCTGACATCTCGACTAGTTAGCGCCGAAGGACCATTTTCCCTGTGCGCCTTGCCCCCCGGCGCATATGGAAGACGAAGAGATGCGACAGGTTCGTTCATTGCTGAGCAGCGCGTCCTCCCGGATCGGCCGCCGGTTGTCCCTGATCGTGGCCATCGCGGCCGCCAGCCTGCCGTCCGCCGGCGCTTAAAGTCGCGCCTCCTTATTGCTCTGACATCACCTCCAGTTCGTTCAGCGCTTCATCGAGACGCTGGACGAGCAAATCTGCATGCTCCGTGCCGAACACCAGAGGCGGCCGGATCTTGAGAACATTGCCGTGCGGGCCAGCAGAGCTGATCAGCACGTGCCGTTCACGCAATCGGTTCACGATGCGAGCGGCTTCAGTGGTAACGGGTGTCCCCTCGGCTCCGCCTTGCCGCAGTTCGACGCCGACGAAGAGGCCGGTACCCCGCACTTCTGCAATCAATGCGTGGCGCGCCTGCAACTCGGTGAGCCGCTTGACGAGATACGCGCCGGTGTGCCGCGCGTTCGCCATCAATTCTTCCCCCTCGATCACGTCGAGAACCGCAATTCCGGCGGCCGCCGAAACCGGGTTGCCGCCAAAAGTGTTGAAGTAGCGCGACCTTCGGCCGAACTCCGCGAGAAGCTCCGGCCGCGCCGCCATGCCGGCGACGGGATGGCCATTCCCCATCGGCTTGCCCATGGTCACGAGATCGGGGACAAGGCCGTGGCGGGAAAAGCCCCACATCCCTTCGCCGCAGCGGCCGAACCCGGGTTGCACTTCGTCGGCGATGAACAGCGCGCCTGCCGCGCGTGCGGCTTCGACCGCCGGCCGCAGGAAGCCGGGCGGGTCGGCGAATACGCCGTCGCTTGAAAAGATCGTATCAACCAGGAGCGCCGCCGGGCGGATGCCGCTCTGCTTCATATCCTCCAGGGCGGCGCTGACGTGTCCGGCAAAGATTTCACCGGCGTTCTCGCCCGAGCCCGGCGCCGGCACAAACCGTACGTGACTTCCTTGCGGAAGCGGCAGCCCGAGCGAAGGAGACAGCTCGGTCAGCGCGCTGGTGACGCCGTGATAGGCGTTTGCCGTGACGATGAAGCCGGTGCCGCCGGTGCAGGTTCGCGCCACCCGAAGAGCGAGATCGTTGGCCTCGCTCCCGGTGCAGGTGAACATGACGTGGCCGATCTGGTGCGGAAACGTCGCAAGCAACCGTTCCGCGAAGTCGAGCACGGTCTCATGCAAATAGCGCGTATGGGTGTTGAGCACGGCGGCCTGCCGTGCGATCGCCTGCACGACGTGCGGGTGACAATGGCCGACGGAAGCGACGTTGTTATAGGCGTCGAGATAACGATGTCCGGCCGTGTCATATAGCCAGACGCCTTCGCCACGGACGAATTGCACTGGTTGTTCGTAGAACAGCCGGTATGCTGGCCCGAGCAGGCGGTTGCGGCGCGTGATCAGGTCTTGTGTCGACGCGGCCTCGTCGGCAGCGGTCATGTCGTTATTCCCCATGGCAGGCGCGCTGGATCTGAAGTCTCGCCTGATCTCTGCCCAGTTTGGACATGCAACACAGCCGCGCCCAGGCCGCAGCATTGTTGCGCAGAATGTAATTCCGGTTAGCAGGATAACGGGTAGCCCGCCAACTGCTGATGACGACAGTCATGGCCATGCGCGTGGCGATCAGGTCGAACAGCACATCGAATTCGGCAGCGTCGAGCGGAAGCACGGTGTGATAGGCCGCGATCATCTCGCAAGCCGGAGCCAGCGGATCGTCGCTATCGGCAACCTGATACGCCGCCGTGATCGCGAGGTCGTTGACCCGCGCCGTGCAGGTGAGGTCGCCGAAGTCGATGATACCGGCAACGCCAGCGCAGGTTTCGGGATCGACGACAATGTTGTGCGGGTTGAGGTCATTGTGGACGGGCTGGCTGGGTAACTGCGCAAGCACTGGCAGGGCGTTGGCCTCAAAACCATCGAGAGCGTCCTCGATCAGGCCGCGCCGCTCAGCCGGAACTGCGTCGACCAGCGGTCGCACTTCGGCGGCGTGCTGCAGGTCCCACAGCAATTTGTGATTCGCGCCGCCATGGCTGAAGTCGGAAAGACCTCTCGCAAGCCTTGCCGCGCACCGGCCGAGATCGCGCCGTAGCGCCGTCGATCCTGCCACCGCATGCATCGGCGTTCCCGGAAGGAATGACAACAGGCGCACGACCCGGGTCGAGCCGTCGTCGAACGCGATATCCAGTTCGGTCATGCCGTTTCGTGCCGGAAAGATTCGCGGGACGGGCAGGTCGGGATCTGCTGTAGCGAGGTGAAGCAGAGCTTCGGTCTGCAGGTTGGTCACCGCGCGGTCTTCCGCGGGATTGGCGATCTTCAGGACATATTCGCGGCCACTCAGTGAGCGCAGCCGAAAATTCTGGTCGCGCTCGCTGTCGAGCCGGTGCACGGCGGCGATCAGGCCGAAGTGCTCGGCCGCCAGCCGTTGCGCCTGCGCTTCCGGCACGGCGGACGCCGCGCGGAGGCCGTCGATCGAATGCGCGGGGGCAGTCGCAGGAGAAGAGTCCGGCGCGACAACATCAGTTTGTATCATCGCGCTCAGTAGCCCCGTTCGCGGTCGATGGAGTGCGGCGGGCGCCGGCCGGCGCGTATCGCTTCCGCAGTCGCGCGAAACGTCGCGCCGATCGCTTCGACGCTGACTTCGCAGGCGTCGTGCGGGGTGACGACAATGCGCGGATGCCGCCAGAACGGATGCCGCGGCGCCAGCGGCTCGGTCGCGAAGACGTCGAGCGCAGCGCCGGCCAGCTGCCCATCCTCCAGCGCGGCAAGCAGATCGGCTTCGACCAGATGCTCACCGCGGCCGACCTGGATCAAATAGCCGCCGCGATACATCCGGGCGAACGTCTCGCGATTGAGGATGCCCCGGGTCTCCGGCGTCAGCGGCAAGAGGTTCACGAGAACCTCGGCCTGGCCGAGCATGGCATTGAGGCCCGCAGCACCGTCGAAGCCGCGGATACCCTGCGGCGCGGGCTTTGCAGTCCGGCTCCACGCCATGACCGGAAAGCCGAGTTGCGCGAGATCGGTGGCTACCGTGCGGCCAATCTCGCCAAAGCCCAAAATGCCGACCGGCACGTCCTGTGCCCGGCGCAGGGCAAGACGCTGCCAGCGTTCCTCGCGCTGCTGCGCCTGATAGGTCGCAAATCTTCGTTGATGGCCGATGACGTGCCAGGCAACGAAGCCCGACATCATCTGCGCCTGTGCGGGATCGACGACGCGGATCACCTCGACATCGGGGCGCAGGCTGGGACAGGCCAGAATGTTGTCGACGCCGGCGCCGATCGAGCAGACCGCCTGCAGATTGGGGTAGCGATCGAATGCATCGTCCGGCGGGTGCCAGGCCACCGCCAGGCGGATGTCCGTAGCGGGCCCGTTGTGCGGATGATTGACGATTTCGATGCGATCGGCGGCACGGAGGAATTGCGCGCCGAGATATCCGCGGAGATCGAGGCTCTTGCTGACGAGAACACAACGCATCGTTCAAGCAGCCCTGTTCATGCGGCCTTGGACGATGACGTTTGCCCGGGTACGGCGGAAAGCAGCTCTCGGGTGTAGGCGTGCTCGGGGGCAGCGAACAGCAGGGACGCGGATTTGAGTTCGACGATCGCGCCATGCTGCATCACGGCGATGCGGTCGCAGATCTGCGCGGCAACCCGCAGGTCGTGGGTGATGAACAGCATCGACAGGCCGAGGCGGGCCTTCAGATCCTCCAGCAGGTCCAAAACCTGCGCCTGAACGGACACGTCGAGCGCAGAGACCGCTTCGTCGGCGACCAGGATTTCCGGGTCGAGCGCCAGCGCCCGCGCGATGCCGATGCGCTGCCGCTGCCCACCTGAAAATTCATGCGGAAACCGTTCCATCGCGCCCGCATTGAGGCCGACGAGGCTGAGCAACTCACCGGCGCGCTTTCGCGCCGCCGAGGGATCGACGCCATGCGCGATCGGGCCGTCGGTGATGATGCTGCCGACCTTCCGGCGCGGGTTGAGGGAAGCGAACGGATCCTGAAACACCATCTGGATGCGGCGGCGCTGCTCGCGCAGGGTCTTGCCGCCGATCCGGGTGAGATCGACATCGCCGATACGCACGGTACCGGCATCAGGTTCGATCAGGCGCATGACGAGCCGTGCGACGGAAGATTTTCCCGAACCGGATTCTCCGACCAGACCGAGCGTCTCGCCACGAAAGATGTCGAAGCTGACGTTCTTTGCTGCCTGCACGCGGCGTTGGCTGCGGAACCAACCGCCGCCGCTCACATAGGTCTTGCCAAGGCCGACCACTTCCACCGCCTTGCTGCGGTCGAGCAGGGGTGCCCGCTGCGGCGGCTGCAGCGTCGGAACCGCGGCGAGCAGGGCGCGGGTATAGGGATGCTGCGCGCGCAGCAGCACGTCGTCGGCGGTGCCCTGTTCGACCACCTTGCCCTGCTGAAGCACGACCACGCGATCGGCAATCTCGGCGACGACGCCGAAATCGTGGGTGATGAACATGACCGCCATGTTGCGTCGGCGCTGCAGGTCGCGGATCAGTTTTAGGATTTGCGCCTGCGTCGTGACATCGAGCGCCGTGGTCGGTTCGTCCGCCACCAGCACGGCGGGCTCGAGCGCCAGCGCCATCGCGATCATCGCGCGCTGGCGCTGTCCGCCGGACAGTTGATGGGGATAGGCGCGCACCGCGCGTTCGGGATCGGGCAGGCCGACCTCGCGGATCAGGGCGAGGGCCTTCTGCTGCCGCTCCTTCGGCGTCAAGAGATCGTGCGCCTCGAACATCTCGGCGATCTGGTCGCCGATCCGCATCAATGGATTGAGCGCCGTCATCGGCTCCTGGAACACCATGGCGATGCCGCGCCCGCGCAGCGCAAGCCATTCCGCAGCGCCGAGCGACAAGAGGTTCTTTCCGTCGAACAGAATCTCTCCGGATTCGGCCCTCACCGTATCTGGCAGCAGCCCCATCAGCGCGTGGGCGCACATCGACTTGCCGGACCCGGATTCGCCGACCACGCAGAGGATTTTTCCGGCTGATAGTTCGAACGAGACCCCGTCCACGGCGTAAGCGCGGTCACCGCCCGGCGGCAGCGCGAGCTTCAGGTTCTTGACGACGACGGTCATGCTCAGCGTCCCCCTTTGGCCAGGCGAGGGTTGAGCGCGTCGTTGAGGCCTTCGCCGATCAGGTTCAGCGCCAGCACCGAGACCAGAATGGCGATGCCGGGGAATACCGTGATCCACCAGGCCTGACGGATAACGGTGCGGCCGGCGCCGACCATGTAGCCCCACGACATCAGGTTCGGGTCGCCGAGGCCGAGGAAGGAGAGCGAGGATTCCAGCAGGATCGCGGTCGCCACCATCAGCGAGGCAAGCACGATGACAGGAGAAAGCGCATTCGGCAGGATCTCGCGCCAGATGATCCACCAATTGGTCTGTCCCGTCACGACCGCCGCCTGGACATATTCGCGCGTGCGCAACGACAGCACCTCGCCGCGCACCAGCCGTGCCACTGGCGGCCAGCTCACTATGGCGATGGCCGCGACGATCGAGACGATGGACGGCTGCATGATTGCGACGAGGACGATCGCGAGCGCAAAACTAGGCACGGTCTGGAAGAACTCGGTGAAGCGCATCAGGGCATCGTCGACTTTGCCGCCGAAATATCCGGCTGTCGCGCCGAGCGGGATGCCGACGGCGAGCGAAGCCAGTGTCGAGATCAGGCCGACCAGCAGCGAGACGCGCGCGCCGTAGATGATGCCGGCCATGACATCACGGCCGAGCGCGTCGGTGCCGAGTGGAAAGCCTGATAGCGTGAACGGCGGCAGGAATGGCCGCTGCACCATGCGCCACGGCGAGGTCGGAAACAGCAGGGGACCGAACAGGGCGATGATCACCGCGATGGAAAGGATCGCGATACCGATCATGCCGCCGGGATTGCGCAACAGCACGCGCGAGGCCTGTTTCATGATGCGAACTCGATGCGGGGATCGACGGAGCGATAGACCAGGTCCGTGATCAGGTTGAAGGCCAGCACCATCGCCGAGCACACGACGAAGACGCCGAGCAAGAGATTGTAGTCGCGCTGCAGCAGCGCCTCGTACATCAGCCGGCCGATGCCCGGCCATGCGAACACGGTCTCGGTCAGCACCGCGCCGCCCACCAGCGTTCCGGCCTGCAGGCCGGCGAGGGTGACGACCGGCAAAAGCGCGTTGCGCAGCACGTGTCGGCGCTGGATCACCGCATCCGACAGGCCCTTGGCGCGCGCCGTCTTGACGAAGTCGAGCCGGTTGACTTCGAGCATCGAGGCGCGGGTCATGCGGGCGTAGGTGGCCATGAAGAACAGGCCGATGGTGGTGGCCGGCAGGATCAGATGGGCGGCGACGTCGAGCACATGCGCCAGCCCGGTGTAGCCTGCGCCGACCGTCTCGTAGCCAAAACTCGGCAGCCAATCCATCGTGACTGAAAACAGCAGGATCGCCATCAGCGCGACCCAGAACAGCGGCGTGGCATAGAAGATCAGGGCGGCGACCGTGATCGCGGTGTCAGCCCAGGTGCCGGCAAACCGGGCTGCCAATGCGCCGAACAGGATGCCGAAGGCGAGCGAGATTGCGAACGCGGTCCCCGTCAGGAGCAGGGTCGCCGGAAGGCGATCGAGGATCAGTTTCGACACCGGCATCTGCTGGCGAAACGAGAATCCGAGATCGAGGCTGAGAATGCCTTTGACATAGAGAAAGAGTTGCACCGGCAGCGGCTGGTCGAGCCCGAACTTCTCGCGCAGTTGAGCGATGAAGAGCTGGTCGCCCGCGCCGGCTTCGCCGGCCATCACCACCGCCGGATCACCCGGCGCCATGCGGATCAGGAAGAAGTTGAGCACGACGAGCGCGAGAAGGACGATGACGGCCTTCGCGATCCGCTGGGCGATGAAGGAAATCATGAGCTGTCGAGGGCGTTGGAGGTGCGGTATCCGGGCGTCAGACTTGAGGCCTGACGCCCGATGAGTGGGGAATTACTTCTCGATCCAGGCGTCGCGGAAACCGTCGTTCACGCCGATGCCTGTTGTGACCAGGTTTTTGACGCCGCAGCGCGTGATCGTGGGGAATTGCAGTTCGAGCATCCATGCCACCGGCACGTCCTCGACCAGAATCTTCTGCGCCTTGGCGTAGATCTCTTCACGCGCCGCATCGGGGAAGGCCACCGCGCCGTCGGCGAACAGCTTGTCGATCTCGGGATTCGAATAGCCTTCGACGTTGTTGAACGGCGAGCCCTTGGCGATCTGGCTGGAGACATAGTTGCGGCCGACGCCGAGCGCGGGATCGCCGTACTGATAGAGATAGGTGAAGGCGATATCGTAGTCCCATTCTGAGACCTTCTGGTTCCAGCCGGGCACGTCGGTCGCGATCATTTCGACATTGATCCCGACGTCCTGCAGGTTCTGGCGAACCATCTCGGCCCAGCGCTGCCACGTCTCGCCATAGGGCAGGGGCAGCATGCGAACCTTCTCGCCTTTGTAGCCGGCTTCCTTGAGCAGGGCCTTTGCCTTGGCGGGATCGTAATCGTATTTCGGCACCGCGCCCGTGTAGTACTTGATTGCCGAGCCGGACGGACCGGTGGCGACCTTGCCGAGGCCGTTCCAGACCACGTCCTTGGCCATGTTGCGATCGATCGCAAACATCAGCGCCTGGCGGAATTTCTTGTTCGCTGTGGGACCCGAGCGGTTGTTGAGCCAGAGCCAGGAATGCGGGCTGAAGAATTCCCAGCCCGCGCCGGTGACGCAGGTGTTCTTCAACTTACTCAGGCGCGGCACGTCGAAGTTTTCCACCGAGCCGCCCGGCAGCACGTCGACCTTGCCGGTCTCGTAGGCGACTGAGCGCGCGGCGGCGTCCGGAATCACGTGCCAATAGATCTCGTCGATGTTCGGCTTGCCCTTGACGTGGTAGTTCGGATTCTTGACGAGGCGGATGAACGAGCCCTTCTGCCATTCCTTGAACATGAAGGGACCGGTGCCAATGGGCGTGTTGTTGGCTGGGTTGGACTTGAAATCGGTGCCTTCATAGATGTGCTTCGGGATCATCGGCAGCGAGCCGACTTCGAAGATGCCGATGAACGGGCCGAATGGCTGCTTCAGCGTGAAGACGACGGTCGATTCGTCCGGCGCTTCCACCTTGTCGAGCTGAACCAGATTGCCCCGGGCGCGCGCGTGCGTCTGCTTCAGGAATTCGATCGAGAACAGGACGTCGGCTGACGTGAACGGCTTTCCGTCATGCCAAGTCACGCCCTTCACGAGCTTGAACGTGTAGACCTTGCCATCCTCGCTGACCGACCAGCTTTCGGCGAGGCCGGGCAGGGGATCGAGCTTGGGGCTGTAGCGCAGCAGGCCTTCATAGATGTTGCCGGCCACCATCTGGGTCGGACCGTTCTGCACCAGACCGACCATCAGGCTCGGCGGCTCCGGCTGGATCACGGCGTTGACGACTCCGCCTGCTTTCGGCCCCTCGGCCATTGCGGTCGTACTCAGCACGCACATCGTGGCGAGACTTATCAAAATCCTACGCTTGGACATCGCATACCTCGTTTAAAGAAAAAGGGGCTTCGCGCTCTCACATCGTCAAGCGCGTCGTCAGTTCGCAAAATCGGGATCGGTCCGTTCCAGCATCCGCTTGAAGGCGGCCCATTCGCTGTCGGGCACGCCGTTGAGCTCGATCGCATCGTAGAAAGTCGCATACTGGCCGGCCGTCTTGTGGGCCACCGCGTCAGAAAGCTCGATGATCTCGGCGCCGGATGACTGGACGGCGAGCTGGGCGCGGCAGGAGCGCTCCAGGTTATGCATCAGCTTGAACGCTTCGGCGACCGAGCGCCCGCAGGTCAGCATGCCGTGATTGCGCAACACCATCACGAACTTGTCGCCGAGATCGGCGACGAGGCGCGAACGCTCATCCAGATCGAGCGCGATGCCTTCGTAGTCGTGATAGGCGAGGCAGCCGCTGAACTGCAGCGACCATTGATTGAGCGGCAGCAGCCCCCGCTTCTGGCAGGCGACGGCGATGCCCGACACCGTGTGCGTGTGCAGGACGCAGATGGCATCATGCCGCGCGGCATGGATGGCACTGTGAATCGTGAAGCCCGCCGGGTTGATGCCGAGCCCCAGGGGATCGTCGATGACGTTTCCGTCAAGGTCGACTGTCACCAGGTTGGATGCAGTCACTTCCTCGAAACGCAGCCCATAGGGATTGATCAGGAAGCGGTCGTTTCGGCCCGGAAGCCGCACCGAAATGTGGGTGTAGATGCTGTCGTCGAGACCAAGCCGGTGAATCAGCCGGTAGGCCGCGGCGAGGTCGATCCGGATTTGGAGGGTCTGGTCGTCCATCGCCGGCCATGCCTTCGCGGTGGTGTGGGCTGCGCTTGTCATTTCCGCCTTCACTGAGTTTCAACATTTTCAGCTTGCGTGCGGCACAGCATTTGGGCAAGATTAAACTGTCGACAATCGACGATTAAAAAATATGCACGGACTGGCGCGGGTTTAGCCGATGCGGCCTATGTCTCTTCCAGTTGGATTACCGGCGATCGCGGACAGCGATCTGGTCGGCCAGATCGCGCGCATCCTGATGCAGGCCATTGTTCAGGGGCGCCTGCCGCCAGGCTCGAAGGTGGTCGAAGCGGGGATTGCCCGCGAGCTAGGCGTCAGCCGTGCGCCGGTGCGCGAGGCAGCGCGGCTTCTGGAGAAACAGGGCCTCTTGGTCGCGAGCCCGCGGCGCGGCTTCTTTGTCCGCAAACTCGAAATCAGGAACATCGACGAAATCTACGATTTGCGTCTGTGCATCGAACGGCACGCCAGCGTGCTGGCGGCGCGGCGCCTGACGCCGGAGTCGCGCGATATGCTGCGGCGGCAGATCGACGTTCTGCACAGGACCGCAGATCTCGAAGACCCCGCCCGGCAGGTGGAGGAGGACTATCGTTTTCACCGGCTGATCTTCGAAATTGCTGATAACCGCCGCCTGCTGCGGCTGTTCGATGATCTCGCGGCAGAACTGCGCATGGTGATCGGGCTGATCGGCCGCCTCTATGATGACCCGCACGAGATCGCGCGGACGCATGAGCCGCTGTTGGCAGCGATCGAAGCCGGTCATCCCGAGCGCATCACCGCGCATGTCGACTACCATATCGGTCACGCCTGGCGCGAAGTCGGTAAGCTGGTGCGAGAGCTTGCGCCGCCGGCCGGCAATATCGCTGAACCGCCGAGCGGGATTCTCATTCCAACCAACGGAGTAACCGTGTGAAGGCCGTCTACACCGAACTGCATCGCAGCCACGATCCGCAATTCTTTCTGGTGCGCGGCGTGATCAAGCGCACCACCGAGCAGCCCGAACGCGCCGACCGGTTGCTGGCGGGGCTGAAGGCCGGCAAGCACACCCTGGTCGAGCCGACGCTGTTCGGTCAGGGCCCGCGCGCGCGGGTGCACAGCGCGGAATATCTGCGCTTCATGGAGGAGGCCTGGGACGCCTGGGTCGCGCTCGGCGATTCCGGTTCGGAAATGATTCCCAACGTCCACCCCGTTCGCTACGGCGCGACGTATCCAACGCATATCGTCGGCCGCCTCGGCTGGCACGCGGCGGATACGGGCGCTCCGATCGGCAAGGGCACTTACGCTGCCGCCTGCGCCGCCACCGATGTGGCCACGACCGCGGCGCAACTCGTCATGGACGGCGAAGACGCGGTTTATGCGCTGTGCCGGCCGCCGGGTCATCATGCCTATGCCGATATGTCGGGCGGCTTCTGTTTCTTCAACAACAGTGCGGTGGCTGCGGCGCAGCTTCGGCTCACGCATGAGCGCGTCGCAATCCTCGACGTCGACGTGCATCACGGCAACGGCACGCAGGGTATCTTCTATGAACGGCCGGACGTTCTCACTGTGTCGATTCACGCCGATCCCGTCTTCTTTTATCCCTACGTCTGGGGATATGCGCATGAACGCGGCGCGGGCAACGGATTGGGCGCAAATCTCAACATCCCGCTGCCGAAGGGCACCGGAGATGACGACTACATCAAGGCGCTTGGTGACGCCGAGAAAACCATCCGCGCGTTTGCGCCCGGCGCGCTGGTGGTGGCGCTCGGCCTCGATGCTTCCGAGCACGATCCGCTCGCCGGCCTTGCGGTGACCACGGCGGGCTTCCGTCGCATCGGCGCCGCGATCGCGCGGCTCGGCTTGCCGACGGTTTTCGTTCAGGAGGGCGGTTATCTCTCCGATATTCTCGGCGCCAATCTCACCGCGGTGCTCGGCGGCTTCGAAGAAGCCCGCTAGCCCGCGCATCGATGCTCCTGCCACGCCTGCTTGCAGGTGTGGCACGATGTCCTGACGTCCAAATCTCGACATTGGCCAGGGGCCGATCTAGGCTCGGGGCACGATGCAGCGAAGAACGGGCCGAATGTTTGATGCCTTACGGGCTCTGCTGGCTCCGTTCTGGAGCTGTTCCCGGGGGCGGACGGCTGCGCAGCGCGATGCGACCGACCGTTCTGCCTCGCCGCTTTTGATCTACGTCGCCGCCGCTCTTTTCTTGCTGCTGTCGATTCTCGTGATCGATCTGTACCGCGATGAATTGCAAGCGCTCGGCCTTGTCGACGGAGCGGAGCAGGTCAATCCGGTCTTCATGAGCCCGTGAATTGCCGACGCGCGTGCGTCTATTCGATGACGATGCGCGGCGGCGGCCGATGTGCCGCGCCGGTGACAATAGCGGTCCAGATGTCGCGCGCGATGGCAATGTAATGCCTGGCGTGGATGCCGTCGGGCTCTACCGCGACGATCGGGCGGCCCTCGTCTGAGGTCTGGCGGATCTGCATATCCAGCGGGATTTCGCCGAGATAGGGAATGCCGCGGCTTTCGGCTTCCGTCCGCGCGCCGCCGTGACCGAAGATCGGCGTGACGTGGTTGCAGGTCGGGCAGCAGAAGCTCGACATGTTTTCGATCACGCCCAGAATCGGGATGCTCACCTTCTGAAACATCGCGATGCCGCGCCGCGCGTCGATCAGGGCGAGGTCCTGCGGCGTCGAGACGATGACGGCGCCGGCGAGCGGCGCCTGTTGCGCCATGGTGAGTTGCGCATCGCCGGTGCCCGGCGGCAGGTCGACGACGAGAATGTCGAGATCGTTCCATGCGACTTCGCGCAGCAACTGCGTAATGGCCGAGATCACCATCGGCCCGCGCCAGATCATGGCGTTGTCTTCCTCGACCAGAAAGCCGATCGACATCACCTTGACGCCGAATCGCTCCAATGGCTCCAGCATGCGCGGCCCGAGCTGGCGCGGTTTGCCGCGCAGTCCGAACAGTTTTTGTTGCGACGGACCGTAGATATCGGCGTCGAGAATGCCGGTCTTCAGTCCGAGCGCGGCAAAGCCGAGCGCGAGGTTGCAGGAGGTGGTGGACTTGCCGACGCCGCCCTTGCCGGAGGCAACCGCGATGACATGCTTGACGCCGGGAATGCCTGCCGCTTTCGACGTCGCGCGGGCCTTCAGATCTGGCGGGGTGGCGGGCACTGGCTGCTCACGATCCAAGCGGATCGTCCTTCTTTGCTTCGCGCGCGCGCAAATAATCTTCGGTCGACATGACAGGCGGGCGCTGCGGCACCGCATGCGGGTCGAAGCTTTCGTTCACCACGGCTTCGACGCGGCAATCCGCGCACATCTTGATGACGTCGAGACGTTTCGCATTGGCGCCCTGGAACATCCAGTGCCGCTCGCCGCCGAGTTTGGCCAGCACGCGATCGATCGAGCTCTTGGTGCCAAAGGGCTTGCCGCACGCGATGCAGTTGAACGGCTCTTCCTCCTTCAGCACGCGCTGCGGCGTATTCCAGGCCTGGAAGTCCAGACGCGGCTCGATGCTGATGACTTTCTCGGGGCAGGTGGATTGGCACAGCCCGCACTGCACGCACAGGCTTTCAGTGAAGCGCAGCATCGCGCGATCGGGATTGTCCGATAGCGCACCGGTCGGGCAGGCGGTGACGCAGGCGTGGCACAGCGTGCAGCCGTCTACATTCAGGTTCACGGTGCCGAACGGCGCGCCGGGCGCCAGCGGCACGACGTCGACCGGCGTGGGAGCTGCGAGGTGAAGCTCGCGAAACGTCGTCTCCAGCACGCCGCGCTTCGCGCCTCGCGGCATGAAGCCGGCCGGCCTTTGCGTGGCGATCCCGCGAGGGGCGCTATCCAGCGCGGCGCGCAGTTGGTCCGGATCGTCGGTCTCGATGATCCGGACCAGGCCGGTGCCGAAGCCGAGCGCCGAGATGATGGTGTCCGATGTTTCGGCCGCACGGCGAAGGGCTGTAATATCGTGGCGCGGCTTGGCGCGCGTCAGCAGCGCGGCGCCGCAGCCGCCATAGGCGAACACGGAAGCAATGATCTCCGGCCCGATCTGCGTCACCTCGTTGACACGCAGCGGCAGGACGTTGGCCGGCAAGCCGTCGCCGAACCGCGCCAGCGCATCGATGATGTCCTCGCCGTGCTCGCCGTCGTGAAACAACACCACCGCATCGCTGCCGCCGGCCTTGCGATAGGTCTGCAGCAGCGTCCGCAGCCGCCGCATCAGGGCGTCCGCGCTCGGCAATGCGTAGGACGCAGCACCCGTTGGGCACACGGAAGCGCAGGAGCCGCAACCGGCGCAGACATTGGCGTCGATCGCAACCGCGTTGCCGTTCGGTGTGATCGCGCCGGTCGGACACAAATCGAGGCAGCGCGTGCATCCGGTGATGGACGAGCGCGAATGCGCGCAGAGCGACGGTTCGAAATTGACAAAGCGCGGTTTATCGAAAGTGCCGACCATGTTACCGGCATCCGCGATCGCGCGTTCGACGGCGGCCTTGTCGCGCGGATCGGCGCGCAAATAACCGGGGCGCAATTCATGCGCGGGAAACAGCGGCGTTCCGCCCGAGAGATCGAGGATCAGATCGCAGGTCGACGTCGCGCCATCGCGCGAAGGCCCGAACACGAGCTTTGCGCGCGAGGACGGGGACGGCAGCGCGTAATCGTCGATCGCAAGCTCGAATTGCCCGAGATGGCCGCGGGCGTTGCGGATCGTGCCCTTGAGCACGGGAAATTCGTTCGCGCGCCGTGGGGTCACGTCGCCGGGTTTGGTCAGAAGCACAGTGATGTCGAGCCGGTCGGCGAGACGTTGGGCTGCCTCGATTGCGATTTCATCCCGGCCATAGATCAGCGCAACGCCGCTGCTCTCAAGCGTTACCAGCTGTAGCGGCGGCATCTCTTCGCTTGCCGCCGCGATCAGCGCGGCGGCTTTCGGACCGGCGGAAGCGGCATCCTTCGACCAGCCGCCGGTCTCGCGGATGTTGACGAAGGTGAGCTCGGCTTGCGGCGAATTTTCCGCGACTTCCCGAAACAATGGCGCTTCCTGGGTGCAGGCAACCGTGATCGGCGTGCCTGCGGCGAGCGCCTCCTTGAAGCGGTCGAGATCGAGGCCGCAAAGCTGGTTCGCCTGCGTGATCTTGGCCGTGCAGCCACGGCCGATCGCTTCCGCATCGAGCGGCATGGTCTTCTCGCAACTGCAAATCAGGAGACGAGACGTCGCCGCACTCATTTTGAACTACCTTGAACCTTTGCTCCAAGCGAGGCGGTTGCTTCACCCCGTGGTTCTGCGGTAACCGCTCGGGCGGATATCTGCAAGATAGATATAAGGCCGCTCGCGCTGCCAGCTAGTGCGGGATAGCATACACAAGCGGCCTGAAGCCATGAGGGAATAGTTCTTCGTGATCGCTCGTCTCGGGGATACGGAACAGACGCTCGATCTGCCGCCCGGTTATACTTTGGTCGCGTTGCGCGAGCTCGGCGACGCCTTTGCCCATGCGCGCGAGATCGCGGCGGAGGCGGGAGCCGGGACGCTGGTATGGGTGCGCCGCTACGATCTGGTCGAGTTCGCGGTGGTGCTTGAGCCGGACGAGCCGCTCAGCTCGGCGCGCCGGGCGTTCTTTGCCGGCATGAATGCGCTGGCGGATGCGATCGCCGCCCATTGTCCGCCGGAACGCGAGGTCGCGTTCGATTGGCCCGACGCTATCAGGTTCGACGCCGGGTTGCTCGGCGGCGGACGACTGGCCTGGCCTTCGGATTGCGCCGAAGACGAGGTGCCGGGCTGGCTCGTGTTCGGCGTGATCCTGCGCGCGGCCGCCATGGCGCATATCCCGGAGGTGCAGGCCGCCTCCGGCGTGTCCCTGCTGAGCGAAGGTTTCGAGATGGTAGAGACCGATGCGATCATCGAAAGCTTCAGCCGCCATTTGATGACCGCGTTCGACCGCTGGAAAGAGCGCGGCTTCGAGGCGATCGCGCGGGACTATCTGGAGCGGCTTCCCAAGAACAAAGCCGGTGAGCGCCGCGGCATCGACGTCAATGGCGATCTTCTGGTGAGGCCGCCTGCCGGCAGCGCAGCGCCGGAGCGGAGCAGCCTCGTGGATGCGCTGGCGAGGGCCAGTTGGTATGATCCGCAGGCGCGGGGTCCGAAATTCGAATGAGGCGGACATGTTGAAGTTTCCGCGAACCATCAGGCTGGACCCGTCCGATACCTTTGTTTTCGAGCGAGCGGCGGAACCCGGCGAATGGGCGGTTTCCGGCGCGTTCATATACTGGAACCGGGATCCGGCGACGCTTGGCCAGAAGCAGCGCGTGGCGCTCCGTTCGGGCTTTCTTGGGATCGACAGTCTCGGATGGTCGACCCTTGCCGTCGTCACCGAAGCAACCGAAGCGGAACGGCAGGCGATGATCGAGCGGCTCGCCGGGCATTTGATGGATAAATTCGGCGCGCCTGATGCGCATGCCGCGCGTCTTGCGGCCGAGGAGGAGATCGCGTTCGCAGGCTCGCTCTGCGATCATCCGCCGCAGACCCTGCTGGCCGTGCAGCGCAGCGTCGAGAATGGCGAAATCCGCGAACGCTTTCGGACGCTGAAGCCGCGCTTAGGTGCCGCAGATGCCGACCGGTTGCACGCCCATGCCAGCGCCTTTACCTTCCATGAAGTCGAAGGCGATGATGAACCTGCTGATGAGGTCGATCTTCGCGGACTAATCAGAACCGACGGCAAGACGACGGATCGTACATGAGAGAATTCTGGGTCGCCTCGGGCCATCACCTCACGCGCCGCGCCGATCATGGCGGGCTGGTGGCGACGCCCGAGCTTATCATGGCCTATCTGGCGCGGCCTGAATTGCTGCCCCCGGCCGACGCCTGCGAGGCCGAGCTACACCTGCATGAGAGCCTGATGGCCGATCCGCTGCGCCCGGTGTCAGGCGCCGATATCGCCGCGCTCGCCGACGCGGATGCGCGCGAAAACTGGGCCTTCATGGTGAATTTCCGCGACCGGCTGATGGCTGCGCCGTCGCTGGAGGCGGTTTATGTCGCACTGGCCCGCAAGGGGGCCGGCGATCTGCCGCCGATCTTCCTGTCGCAATTGTGCCACCTGATCCTGCGCAACGCGCTCGAAGGCTGCGACGATCCTTATATCTTGCGGGCGGCCGAACTGTTCTATCGCAGCCAGCTCGCGGCCATTCACGAAGGCACGTTGCTGCTGGCCGATGCCGAGGTGATCGAGGCCGAGCAGCATGCCCAGCACGACCTGCATTCATCGCCGCTGACGGCCATGCTGCAGCAGCCGAAGTCCTTTGGCGAGATGGATGTCATGGACGACGAAAACGCCTGGACCTATTGGTCGCGGTCGGATGCGCATGCGATGGTCATGAATCTTGGCGGCAACAAGAAAGCGCGCGCCGGGCTGTGCCGGGTCATCGAGCGCTGGATTGCTCATTTGCTGGGTATTACCGTCAACGTCGAAACAATTGCCTCGATCGAGGATCGCGACTGGCGCTGGTTCATCGGCCTCGACAGCGAGGCGACGCGGATCGGCAATGCGCTGTGGCGCGGCGAGCGGCTGGAGGGCGGCGTCGCCGAGCGCATCGTGGCCTTGATGCGGCTGACATTCGAAGATGCGCGGCTGGTGGATGAGCGGGTCGGCAACAAGCCCGTCTATCTCATCCTCGCCATGGGCGCGGACAAGGTGGTGCGGCTAAAGCCGCAAAATCTGGTTGCGGGTCTGCCGCTTGCGGCGACTGCGAACGCCACATGATCCACCGAAGGGAGGGTCTGGTATGACCGAAGCATCCCGGCAGGTCGGCGTGGTGGTGCGACGCCGTTCGATCGACAATCCCTGGATCGACCAGTTGTGGTCGCCGGCGATGATTCTGGATGAGGTGCCAGCGACCGCGCCATGGACCGCGCTGTCCACCGAGGCCGATGCGACGACATATTATGCGGGGGCGGCCAGCATCGATCTCTTCAGTGCGGAGACGGCGAATTATCGCGATAACCTCGCCGACGGCGCGCCGCGCATCTGGGTCGCGTTGCGCCGCCAGGACGGCGGCGCTGAACTCGAATTGACGAAAGTCACCGCCGACCCGACTGAAGGGGAGGCGATGTTCGAAAGCGGCTGCGACGTGATCGGCACAGTGCCGATGCCGTCGGAAATCGCCGCATGGATTGCTGCGTTCGTCGATGAATTTCATGTCGAACGCGTGTTCCACAAGCGCAAGCGGGATCGCGCCAGCGGCGATCGGCCGCGTGTGCCCGGCGGCGGGCCGGATGAGAGGACGGGTCGCAAATGAGTGGTCCGGATGAGGCCGATCGGGACAAGGGCTTTCTGGCGCGATGGTCGCAGCGCAAGCAGGAGGCAAAACAGGCCGAGCCGAAGCCGGACCCGCCGGCTGCGCAAGCCGTCGAAACGTCAGATCCGCCGGCGGCGCAACCCGAGGAGCCCGAGTTTGATCTCTCGTCCCTGCCAAAGCTCGAGGAGCTGACGGAAACCACCGATATCACCTCCTTTCTTCGCAAGGGCGTTCCCGAACAGTTGCGGAATGCGGCCTTACGAAAATCCTGGGCGCTCGATCCAGCGATTCGCAATTATGTCAGCCCCGCACTCGACTATGCCTATGACTGGAATGCGCCGGGTGGGGTACCCGGCGGCGGCGAGCTCGGTCCGGGCGTCGATGTGGCGCGTCTGGTCGCGCAGATCATGGGCGGCCCTGCGGCCGAAGCGACAAGTTCCGGTGCAAGTTCCAAAGATGAGGCGGCTGGCTCTCCGGCAGAGCTGACCGAGCGGGAACCGCCGACAGAACCGCAAGAAGATCTCCCGGCGCCGTCGCTCAGACGGTCCGGGGAACCGACGGCGGAGATGGAAGCCGTTTCGGCCAATAATGATGCCAGCAAACCCGCGCTGGCCGAAGAGACCCAGCCGGTGCAACCTGTTGCGCCGCAGCAACCAGTGCGACGTCATGGCACCGCGAAACCGATTGTTTAGACAAAAGTTTTTGCGGACATAGCCCAAGCCTATGTTAGAGAATCCCTACTTGGAATAATTCCAGTTCTAAGTTTGTTTGCCCGGGGACACGGGTGGGCGCGAGTGGGCGGGGAGAAATCGGTAGCACCATGCGTGATGCCGGACTGGAACTAGCTATCAAAGCAGCAGGTGGCGTTGGGTCGCTGGCGCGGGGACTGGGCGTTGCTCAGCCGTCGGTCTCGGCTTGGTCGCGCATTCCCGCAGAACGGGTTCTCGCCGTCGAGGCGCTGACGCAGGTGGAACGTTTCGTCCTGCGGCCCGATCTCTATGGATCATCCGAGCATCAGGTGACATCGAAACCGGAAATTGACGAGATCGATCAACTGCGTGCCGCGGAATACGGCCTGCTGTCGCTGCTGCTCGGCAAGGCGCCGGACGCGGACACGCTGAGGCGGGTTGCTACGCTGAAGGGCGACGGCTCCGATCTCGGCATGGCGCATATCGAACTCGCAGCGGCAGCAGCGCAGGCCGATGATCGCGCCGTCAGCAAGGAGTTCTTCGATCTCTTCATCGGGCTCGGCCGCGGCGAACTGCTGCCCTATGCCTCCTATTATCTGACGGGCTTTCTTCACGAGCGCCCGCTGGCGCGGGTGCGCGAGGATCTGCGGATGCTCGGGATCGAGCGCGCCGGCACCTCGCGGGAGCCGGAAGATCACATCGCCATTCTGCTCGAGGTCATGGCTGGCCTCGCACGCAACGACTTCGAGGCTGAGTTCGCCGAACAGGCACGTTTTTTCGAACGGCATCTCAAGCCGTGGGCGGCGCGGATGTTCGCCGATCTGGAAATGTCGCCATCGGCGCGCTTCTACCGCGCCGTCGGCCGCGCCGGCCGTGTCTTCATCGAATTGGAATCCGAGGCCTTCACGCTGTCCGAGTGACGGCGAAAGGCAAGAACTATGAAGGAGATCGCAATGAGCAAGCCATCTGACAGCAAGGGCAAGTCACGGGCCACAGGGGTGGATCGGCGCAGCCTGTTTCTGATGGGCGGTTCAGCGGTCGCTGCAGCAGCCGTTGTGCCGCTCACTGGCGGCGAGGCGGCAGCGGACGAGTCGCAGGCCGAGCGCGTCAAGGCCCGCTACAAGGAAACCGATCACGTCAAGAACTTCTATCGCGTCAACCGCTATTGATGGGACCACGCACATGTTGATGAAGCGAAAAGATGGATCCGGGGGCAGGGCGCGTTTGCAGGGAATCGCCGCCGGCCTCGCGTCTGATATTCTCGACCGCCGTACGTTCCTGCGGCGCTCCGGTCTGGCGGCCGGTGCGGGCGCCGCGATCGGCCTGATGCCGCTCGGCTCGGTGCGCAAGGCGCAGGCCGGCCCTGAGAAGGTTGGCGCGCCGACCGAAATCAGAAAGAACATCTGCACGCACTGCTCGGTCGGCTGCACCGTGATCGCCGAAGTGCAGAACGGCGTCTGGGTCGGCCAGGAGCCGGCGTGGGACAGCCCGATCAACCGCGGCTCGCATTGCGCCAAGGGCGCCGCCGTGCGTGAACTCGTTCACGGCGACCGCCGGCTAAAATATCCGATGAAGCTGGTCAACGGCGAGTGGCAACGGGTCTCGTGGGACGTGGCCATCAACGAGATCGGCGACAAGATGCTCGAGATTCGCGCCAAGTCGGGCGCGGACTCTGTCTACCTGCTCGGCTCCGCGAAATTCTCCAACGAGGGCGGCTACCTGTTCCGCAAGTTCGCGGCGTTCTGGGGCACCAACTCGATCGATCACCAGGCTCGCATCTGTCATTCGACCACCGTCGCCGGCGTCGCCAACACCTGGGGCTACGGCGCGATGACGAATTCCTACAACGACATGCGCAACTCGAAGACGATCGTCTTCATGGGATCGAACGCGGCCGAAGCCCATCCGGTGTCGCTGCAGCACATCCTCTCCGGCAAGGAGCTTAACCGCGCCAACGTGTTCGTGCTCGATCCGCGCTTTACGCGTACCGCGGCCCACGCCACCGAATATGTCCGGTTCCGCGGCGGCACCGATATCGCCGTGATATGGGGCATGCTGCACCACATCTTCAACAATGGCTGGGAAGACAAGGAATTCATCAAGCAACGCGTCTACGGCATGGACCAGATCCGTGCCGAAGTCGCGAAGTGGACGCCGGAAGAAGTCGAACGCGTTACCGGAATTCCCGGCGAGCAGTTGAAGAAAGTTGCCGAGACTTTCGCAAAGCAAAAGCCATCGACCCTTGTCTGGTGCATGGGCGGCACCCAGCACACCGTCGGCACCGCCAACGTCCGCGCTTATTGCAACCTGTTGCTCGCCACCGGCAACGTCGGCTCGTTCGGCAGCGGCGCCAACATTTTCCGCGGCCACTGCAACGTGCAGGGCGCGACCGATATCGGCCTCGATATCGTGACGCTGCCGCTCTATTACGGCCTGGTCGAGGGCGCCTGGAAGCATTGGGCGCGCGTCTGGGAAGTCGAATACGATTATCTGCAGTCGCGTTTCGATGAAGTTCCGGCGAAAGCGGGCCGTCCGGCGCGCACCCGCAAGCAGAACATGGAGCTGCCGGGCATCCCGTGGACCCGCTGGTTCGATGCGACGCTTTCCAACCCTGATGACGTCGACCAGCGCGATGCCGTGAAGGGCGTGGTCGTCATGGGCCACGGCGGCAATACCGTGCCGCGCATGACCGAGATGGTGAAAGGCCTCGAAAAGCTCGAACTGCTCGTGGTCGCCGATCCGCATCCGACGACCTTTGCCGCGATCTCCGAGCGCAAGAACGGCACCTATCTCTTGCCGGCCTGCACCCAGTTCGAGACCTCGGGCTCGCGTACCGCCTCCAACCGCTCGCTGCAGTGGGGCGAGCAGATCGTCAAGCCGATCTTCGAATCGAAGGACGACTACGAGATCATCTATCGGCTTTCGGCGAAGCTCGGTTTCGCCGACAAGATGTTCAAGAACATCAAGGTCGAGAACGATCGTCCGTCTCCCGAAGACTTGCTCCGCGAAATCAACCGTGGCGGCTTCTCGACCGGCTATTCCGGCCAGTCGCCGGAGCGGCTGAAGGCGCACATGAAGAATCAGGGCAAGTTCGACCTGGTGACCTTGCGCGCCAAGGCAGACGAGCCCGAGATCGGCGGCGACTATTACGGCCTGCCGTGGCCGTGCTGGGGCACGCCGCAGATCAAGCATCCGGGCACGCATACGCTCTACAACACCAACCTTCACGCTAAGGACGGTGGCGGCACGTTCCGCGCCCGCTTCGGCGTGGTCTATGAAGAGAAGCAGCCGGACGGTTCGGTGAAGAACGTCAACATGCTTTCGGAAGGCTCCTACAGCAAGGGCTCCGAACTGACCGACGGCTACCCCGAGTTCACTTACGGCGTGCTCAAGAAGCTCGGCTGGGACAAGGATCTCACCGCGGATGAACTTGCCACCATCCAAAAGATCGGCGGCAACAATCCTGATGGCGTCGGCTGGGCGGTCGATCTGTCCGGCGGCATCATTCGTGTCACGCTGGAGCATGGCGTGATGGCCTATGGCAACGGCAAGGCCCGCGCGGTGGCGTGGAATCTGCCCGATCCCGTGCCGGTGCATCGCGAGCCGATCTACACGGCGCGGCCCGATCTGGTCGCGAAATACCCGACGCGTCCGGACGGGCGTCAGTTCCGCATGGCCAATCTCGGCTTCTCGATCCAGAAGGCGGCGGTGGAGAAGGGACTGGCCAAGCAATTCCCGATCATCCTGACCTCGGGACGCCTCGTCGAATACGAAGGCGGCGGCGAAGAAACCCGGTCGAACAAGTGGCTCGCCGAGTTGCAGCAGGACATGTTCGTCGAGGTCAACACCTCGGATGCCGCCGAGCGTGGCATCAAGGATGGCGGCTGGGTCTGGGTCTACGGCCCCGAAAACAGCTCGAAGGCCCGCGTCAAGGCGCTGGTCACCGACCGGGTAGGGAAGGGCGTGGCGTTCATGCCGTTCCACTTCTCCGGCTGGTTCCAGGGCGTCGACCAGCGCGGCAAGTATCCGAAGGGTGCCGATCCGATCGTGCTCGGCGAAAGCGTCAACACGATCACGTCCTACGGTTACGACCCGGTCACCGGCATGCACGAGGGCAAGGTGACCCTGTGCCAGATTCAAGCGGCGTGAGAGGAGAATAGATCATGGCTCGCGTCAAATTTCTTTGTGATGCCGACCGTTGCATCGAGTGCAACGCCTGCGTGACGGCCTGCAAGAACGAACATGAAGTGCCGTGGGGCATCAATCGCCGCCGCGTCGTCACCATCAATGACGGTAAGCCCGGCGAACGTTCGGTCTCCATGGCCTGCATGCATTGCACGGACGCGCCGTGCGCCGCGGTCTGCCCGGTGTCGTGCTTCTACACCACCGCCGACGGCGTCGTGCTGCATTCCAAGGACCTGTGCATCGGCTGCGGCTACTGCTTCTACGCCTGTCCGTTCGGCGCGCCGCAATATCCGAAGGTCGGCAACTTCGGATCGCGCGGCAAGATGGACAAGTGCACCTATTGCGCGGGCGGGCCGGAAGCCGACTCGACGCCGGCCGAATACGCCAAATACGGCGCCAACCGTCTGGCCGAAGGCAAGCTGCCGATCTGCGCCGAGATGTGCTCGACCAAGTCGCTGCTCGCCGGAGACGGCGCGATCATCGCCGAAATCTACAAGGAGCGGGTGATGAAGCGCGGCTACGGCTCAGGCATGTGGGGCTGGAAGACGGCCTACAGCGATTCACCGACCGGCTGATGCAACGGCCGCCGCGCCCCGGCGCGGCGGCACAAGCGTAATTCCGATAATCGAAAGGCGTTGTGCAAATGCCAGGCTCAATTTCAATTCTCAGGTTCGCGGTCTTCAAGCCGCTGTTCGCCGCGTTCGCTCTGCTGTTCGTTCTCGCGCATCCGGCAGCCGCGCAGATCTCGTTCAAGCCGACCGCCGAGGCTGTTCAGGAAGACAAGCTTCTGAACGCGCTCAAGGAGGGCGACAAGATCTCCGGGCGCGTATCGATCCCCGATGGAAATGCTGCCAATCTGATCCAGCCCGCCGGGCGCGACTGGCGTGACTTCCAGCGCAGCAAGCTGCCCTGGATCGGCGGCATTGCCATTCTGGGAATGCTCGTCGTGCTGGCGATTTTCCTGATGGTGCGCGGACGAATTCGCGTGCAGCAGGGATTTTCGGGGAGGACGATCCTGCGCTTCAACAGCTTCGAGCGCTTCGTCCACTGGCTTACGGCAAGCTGCTTCGTCGTTCTGGCGCTCTCAGGTTTGAACGTCAGCTTCGGCCGCACCCTGATCCTGCCCTTGTTCGGTCCGGACGCCTTTGCGGCCATGTCGGCCTGGGCCAAGCTTGCGCATAACTATCTGGCGTTCCCCTTCATGCTGGGTGTCCTGATCATGTTCCTGATCTGGATCAAGAATAACATCCCGGGCAAGCTCGATCTGGAGTGGATCAAGCAGGGCGGGGGGCTGCTGTCCAACGGCAAGCATCCGCCGGCCAAGCGTTTCAACGCCGGCCAGAAGGGCATCTTCTGGATCGTGATCATCGGCGGCGTGCTGATGTCGGTGTCCGGCTGGTTCCTGCTCTTCCCCTATCTGCCTGGCAACGTCACCGCGCTTCAGTTCTGGACGGTCATCCACGCCGTGATCGCGATGCTCTTCATCGCCGTAATGCTGGCGCACATCTATATCGGCTCGATCGGCATGGAAGGGGCGTTCGACGCGATGGGTACGGGCGAGGTTGATCTCAACTGGGCCAAGGAGCACCACGCGCTCTGGGTCGAGGAAGAGCAGCGCAAGGCCAATGCGCCCGCCGATAGCGCCCGGGCCGTGCCGGCCGAATGATCCGGCCCGGCTCAAGTGAAAGGTGAAGTGACATGAAATCCTTTGTTGCGGCTGTAGCATTCGCAGTCGTCGCTGCGGTCGGCGTCGCGATGGTGCTCAACTCCTTTCAGGAATCGAGCTCCGTAGCCTTTACCACCAGCGGCGCCAGGGTCGGCGATCCCGGCCATAATCTGATCGGCCCGGGCTGACGCCGGCGGTGAGCGTGCCTGACGTTGCGCTGGCGTGGCCGGTCGAGATCCGGTTGCCGAAGGACCGCCGCTCCTTGCGTGTAGCCTTTGACGATGGCCGCACCTTCGACCTTGCCGCCGAATTGCTCCGGGTGACCAGTCCGTCCGCGGAGGTGCAGGGGCATTCCGAGGCCGAGCGCAAGACGGTCGGCGGGAAGCGCAACGTCGCCATTCTTTCGGTCGATCCGGTCGGTAATTATGCCGTCAGAATAGGATTCGACGACATGCACTCGACTGGCATCTACTCCTGGACGTTCCTGCGCGAACTCGGCCTCAATGCCGAACGGCGCTTTCAGGATTATCTCGACGACCTCAAGGCCAAGGGGCTCGACCGCGACAGGCCGGGCGTACGCTGAGGGCCGGCGGGAATGGCAGCCAGGGATTCGGCGAAAGCTTCCCATCGCAACATTGGCCGGCCGGCGCTTTCGGTGCTTTTAGCCGGGTGGATCGCGCTGCCGGTCTGTACAACGGCCGCCTTGGCGCAGATGCGCGGACATGGTGGGCCAGTGCGGGCGCTGGCGATCTCGGCCGACGGGCAAAGCGCGATCTCCGGCAGCTTCGATTCGACCGCGATCCGCTGGTCGCTGACGCGCAATGCGGCCGAGCAGGTGCTTCGTTTCCATGCCGACGCCGTCAATGCGGTCGCGCTGCTCGGGGACAAACGCGCGGCGACCGCCGGTGCCGATGGCCGCATTGCGATCTGGACGTTTGGCAAGACCGAACCCGACGCAGTGTTCGAGGGGCACACGGCGCCAATCGTCGCGCTAGCAACATCTCCCGATGGCGCAACGCTGGCATCGGCCTCGTGGGATCGCACGGTGCGGCTCTGGCCGCTCGCGGGCGGCGCGCCGCGCGTGCTCGATGAGCATACGCAGAACGTCAACGGCGTGGCGTTTACGCCCGATGGCCGCGCTCTGGTCAGCGTCAGCTACGACCTCAGCGTTCGCATCTGGCCGCTATCGGGCGCGCAGCCGCCGACTGTCGTGGCAATGCCCACTCCACTCAACGCCGTGGCCGCCGGCGCCGACGGTGAAATCGCGGTCGGCGGCGCCGACGGCAAAATCTACTTCCTGACTGCAAGCGGCGCGCGCGCCGGCGAGGTTGCCGCAGGGCCAAGGCCGGTGATCTCGATTGCGATTTCCCCCGACGGCGCGCGTGTGGCCGCAGCTAGCATCGGTGGCACGGTCGCGGTGATCGATCGCAAGACGCGCACGCTGGCGCGGACCCTGGTCGGTCCGGGGCTGCCGGTCTGGTCGGTGGCCTTCTCGCCGGATAGCCGCACGCTGCTCACCGGCGGCGCCGATAACATCATCCGGCGCTGGAACGCGGCGACGGGCGAGCCGGTCGATCCGATTCTCATGGAGACGGCGGGCGATCCGCTCGCCGCCTATGCTGGCGATCGCGGCGCGGAGATTTTTCGCGCCTGTGTCGCTTGCCATACGCTTGGCGCCGATCAGGCCAACCGCGCAGGTCCTACGCTTGCCGGAATTTTCGGCCGGCGTATCGCGACCGCGCCGGGCTATAATTTTTCCGAGGCGCTCAAGCAACTCGATATCGTCTGGACGCCGGAGACGGTTTCCAAACTGTTCGAGGTCGGGCCGCAGGCCTACACGCCCGGCACCAAGATGCCGGAGCAGCGTATCGGTTCGGAGCAGGATCGCGCCGCGCTGGTGCAATTCCTCGAACGGGCGACAAAGCGATAGCGCGAAGCGGCGCGACGATTACTCCGGGTGCGTCAAATGTTTCACGGGCGCCGAGAAGACCAGCGACATATCCTCGTATTCCTCGATCGGAAGCTTGGTTACGCCCGCGGAGGCCGGAGATTTCTTCGACAACGCCACGCCGGTGGTTACGGTAGAACGTTCATGGGAAATTGAGTACGAGCGCATCGTGGTTACGACAGCGAGCAGGGCGACTGCCACGAATCCGGAAATCAACAGACGCTTCATGGAAAACTCCGTTGGTTCGAAATGCAGTGTGGCTTACACCCCCCGCATTACGGCCAACGGTCACGCCTGAATGTGGTCTGCGTCACCTATCACGATCTTGTTTTTGACAATTGAATCGGTTCCCTCGCGCCGAATGAGACATTGAATCGCCGCCTCTGGTTGCCGAGCCGGTGATTGTCGCGGCAGCGCTGTCCCCGGCGAATTGCGCGCGTGAATCGAATTTGTCTACGGCGCAGGGCGACGGCCGGTGCGCGGATTGAGCGGACCCGTCGGCCGCCGCCGCAATGCTTCCGGCAAAAACTCCTCGTCTGGGTCGGGCACAGCGTTGGCACGGACGTCCGCCGCGGACTGGGCCCGTTCGTGCGGAGTCTGGTTGTCGTTGAATCGTCGCTTCACGTCGACGCCGTCAACCGGATCGTTGACGCCGTGCTGAATGTCTCTGAAGTCGCCCATGAAATCCTCCCTGAGCGCTTACCGATCTGCATGCTCGCAAACGCGATCTGGCGAACGGTGTTCTACGGTATCCGCGAGAAGCTGCGCTAAATTGAGCGTCAAATGGAACCGTCGCTCCCGCGCTCGATTGATTCCAGGCAACCGCGAGATGGAGCGGCAGACGAGCGAAAAGGCATAATCGGGTAATCGACGGGAATTTAGGAGAATGTGATGGGACTTGAGGCCGTGTATTTCATCGGAGCGTTCGTGCTTCTTACCGCGCTGATCTATGGAACGTTGAGCTATCGTTATCGCAACAGGGCGGCAACGGACGCGGGCGAGGAAATCGTGCGAGAGCGGTATCGGCAGAATCAGGGCTGACGCGCGGGGAGACAAGGAGTGACGGCTTCGTAGCCGGATGAGCGGAGCGACATCCGGGACATAGTGGCCGAGACTATCCCGGATATTGCTGCGTTTATCCGGGCTAACTGATCCTGATCACGGCACGCTTTGGGAGTCCTTGGCGCCGAGTGCGGTCTTGTTGCCGGCGTCGCGACCGGGGACGCTGACATGAACCTCGTGACCCTGCCGGAGCGCGAGTGAGGCAGCCGCAACGGCCGCTTCGAACGCTGCTTCCTTGGTATCGTAGCTGTGCGGCGCACTCCCGTCGTGGAGAACAGTCCAGCCGTCCGGCTTGGAAACGATCATGTATTCGGCCAATCCCATCGAAGCCTCCTTGCTGTTCGCAAGGGCAACGTGGAAGCCCGTTCACCGTTCCGATAGGCGCGCAGGCTTGCCGCGTCGCGGGCGTGTCTTGGCGAAGGCCGGATCAGGTTTTGGGTGGACGCCCGCGTTTCGCGAACAGAAGTCCTTGCATGTCAGCGGCCTTCTGGAGAAGACCTGCGCGCTTCAGCGCCTCGCTTCGGGCAGGACCATGGGGCATCGCGCGCGCCTGCTCCAAGGCCGCCAGCGCCTCGGTTTGCAACTCGTGTTGGGGCCGGACGTCGTCCTTCCTTTTGTCCATCCGAAAAGCGTAGGAGCGGGGCCTTCGCCTGTCTGTTCGGTTCCGTACGTTGGAACCAGAGGTGGAGGGGTTATTCCCCAGGAACCAAATCGTGAGCTTGCCGCTTCCACCTTCGGATCTTCAAACCCGACCGGCGTCACTGGCGGGCGCTGCTCCCGGTGGATGGAGGATTGCGAATGCTCGAAGAGAAACTGAAGGAGTCGATTGTCGCAGAGCTGAAAAGGCAAGCGGCAAATGATCCGAAATCGCTCAGCATCGAGAGCTCCGACGGTCTCGTCGTCAAGGGCAAGATCGATCTCGACGATCTTGTAACGGTGATTGCAGGCGCCGTTGCTGGAGGGCCGTAACGGCCCGCCGTCAGCCGGGCAAGCCGTATCAGGAACGGAGCGGGGCGCCGGACGTTTTCCAACAAACGGATTGAACGCAAGATGACGGAACCACTGCCCCTACTGATCGAGAGTTCGATTGCAATCGCCTGGGACTATCTCGAACGTACGGGAGAGTTGGGCGATGCGATGGTGGCCGGCCGCTTCCTCAGCGACGCGATCGAGTTGATGGTGCGCCGTGGCGAGCGGCGGCGACTGATGCTCGCCAACAGGGCCATCACGGCCTATCAGCAGTTCTTACGGAAGCAGTCCATGCCTCCGGTGCTCGCGTCGGCCTGATGACAGTTCCGTGTTCATCTGGGAACCCTTTATCTGAGGGCAGGTTGACAATGCTGGTCCGCAGCCCGGTGGCCGTTAGATCCCTACGAATGCCGTTGCTTTCAAGGCAGCGGCATTCGTGCGCTTGGACGCCCCAAGACAATGGACGGTGAGACGGTACACATCCGCGACGTCGAGACCCTTGCCCAGGGCAAGGGCAAGCTGACCTGCGTGACTTACGAGCAGCGCAGGCGCGACGGCGAGCAACAGCGGCGTCAGCGCGAAATCTACGACAACGGCAACTCGGCCGTCATTCTTCCCTATGATCCCGCCCGCAAGACCGTGCTGCTGACCCGGCAATTGCGGCTGCCGATATTTCTGCAGGATGGCGTCGAGCGAACTGTGGAAGCATGCGCCGGCAAGCTCGATGGCGAAAGCGCCGAACGACGTATTGTGAAGGAGATGCAAGAAGAGCTCGGTTACAAGATCATGAACGTGCAACGATTGTTCGAGCTCTACGTCAGTCCAGCCGCGATCATGGAGAAGATCGTCTTCTTCACCTGTACCTATTCGCCGCAGAACAGAGTGTCGGACGGTGGCGGGCTCAAGGAGGAGGGAGAGGACATCGAGGTGGTCGAGGCCACGTTGGATGAAGCTGCCGCGATGATCGCAGCCGGCGAAATCGTCGACGCCAAAACGGTCATTCTCGTTCAATATCTGAGCAATCGCGTGCAGACCGCCGCTCGCGACTAGCCTGGAGCGGCGTCGCGGTGATTCCCGTCTGCGGCCCTACGCTACAGGAACGGCTTTCCGCCGGTGACTGCAATCGTCGCGCCGGAGACGTAGCTGGAAAGCGGATCGGCCAGCATGACATAGGCGGTGGCCAACTCGACGGGCTGGCCCGGGCGTTTCATCGGGACCTGCTTGCCGAAATTCTTCACGGAGTCCTCAGGCAGGGTCGAAGGAATCAGCGGGGTCCAGATCGGCCCCGGGGCGACCGCATTGGCGCGAATGCCCTTCTCGGCCAGCATCTGCGCCAGCCCCGCCGTGAAATTGTGGATCGCGCCCTTGGTGGTCGCATAGGCCAGCAACGTCGGGTTGGGCACATCCGAATTGATCGAGGCGGTGTTGATGATGCAGCTTCCGGCCTTCATGTGAGCGACGGCTGCCTTGGTCAGATAGAACATTGCGTGGATGTTGACCTTGAAAGTCAATTCCCATTCCTCATCGCTGATGTCTTCAATGGATTTGAAGCTGGCTTGGTGTGCGGCGTTGTTGACGAGGATGTCGATGCCGCCGAGTTCAGACACTGCCTTGGCGATGACGGCCCTGCAATGATCGGGGTGCTGGATGTCGCCCGAAACAAGAACGGCTTTTCTGCCGGCTTCGGTCACCAGTTGTTCTGTCTCCCGCGCATCGTCGTGCTCTTCGAGATAGGAGATCAGGACATCAGCTCCCTCGCGGGCGAAGGCGATGGCGACCGCGCGGCCGATGCCGCTATCGCCGCCCGTGATGATGGCCTTCTTGCCCTTGAGCCGGCCGCTGCCCTTGTAGGATGTTTCGCCATGATCCGGCAGCGGGTTCATGGCGCCGGTCGTGCCCGGCATCGGCTGGTGCTGGCTGGGAAATGGTGGGCGCGGGTAGTGCAGCATTGTATCTCTCCCTGAAAAGACGGCGCTGCCAACGCGGGCGTTCAGTGCTGCGGCTCAAGTGAGACGGTGGAGATTTCCCAGCGGATTGAGCGTGCCGGGTTCCTTGTCCTCTTCTTCGCTCTTGCGCTGTTCCGCCTGGCCTTCCTCTTGCAGCTTGCCGTCGCCAACGACTTCGGCGATGACTTCCTTGGTCTTCCCCGCAACCCGGCGGGTTGCTCGTTTGATCGTGCCCATGGTCGTGACCTGTGATGTCGCGGGCTGGTCCGGGTCAATGTCCGGCCGCGGCCTTCGTTCCTGCGGCACCGGGACCACGCGGCCGCGCAAACGAGAGGAACGTTGCGACACACCTCGCGATTGGCTCTCCGAGGAGAGAAGGTGATGTCGGGATTTGAGCCAATGCGCTGATCATCGGTGGCGGGCCGGCGGGGCTGACCTGCGCGATATATCTGGCGCGGTACCGACGCAAGGCCGTCGTCATCGATAGCAGGCAAAGCCGGGCGGCGCTGATCCCCGAAACGCATAACTATCCAGGGTTCGCCGATGGAATTTCCGGTCCAAGGCTGCTCGAGGCATTGACTTCGCAGGCCAAGAATTACGGTGTCGAGATCATCGCCGACCGGGTCACGGATTTGCGGCGCGCCGGGTGCGGCTTCGAGGCGACCTGCTCGCAAGGAGCCATCGAAGCCGCACGGGCCGTGCTGGCAAGCGGATTGGTTGACCGCGACCTCGCCAATTCCGATCTGCGAGAGGCCGTCGGCAGCGGGTTGGTCCGGTATTGCCCGATATGCGACGGGTTCGAAGCATCCGACCTTCGGATCGGGGTATTGGGCAGCGCCAATGACGCGGCCGCGAAAGCGCTATTTCTGCGCACCTATTCCAGGCACGTCACGCTGTTGACGTTGGATGGCAAGTCTTGCGATGAACTGCCTGGCAGCGAATTGTCGGAAGCAGGTATTCGCATTCCCAAGGCCCGCGCCCTGGCATTTCGCAGACGGGGCAAGCAAATGATCGCGTCTCTGAGCGACGGGACGCTCGAAAGCTTCGACGTGATCTATCCGGTGCTGGGCTGCGAGGTGCGTTCGGAGCTGGGAAAGAACCTCGGTGCCCGGCACAACGATGTCGGATGTCTCGAGGTCGATGCACATCAACGGACGAACGTGCCGGGATTGTACGCCGTAGGAGACGCGGTTTCAGACCTGCACCAGATCGCGGTGGCAACGGGCCACGCTGCCGTCGCCGCCACCGATATCCATAATGGTTTGCCGCGCAATTTTCGCTGACGACGGGCGATGGAATCTTACGGCTTATCCTCGATCTCGTGCGCGGCCAGCGGGCTGACCGCGGGGGCATTGAGCGGCGTGCCATCGAATGCGAAGTGAGACCCGTGGCAGGGGCAGTCCCAACACGTCTCGAACGAATTCCAGTGCAGGTGGCAGCCGATATGGGTGCAGGCTGCGGAGCGGGCATAGAGTTTGCCGGCGGAATCGCGATAGGCGGCGATCTTGCTGAGGCCGTGCCGGATAATGGCGCCGTGTCCGGCTTTCAGATCGCTCACTGCGCTCAGCTCGCCCGGCGCGAGATATTCGGCAAAATTCTTCACTGCCGTTATGTTCTCTTTCACAAAGTTGACGATGGCGGCAGGGGTCTTGCGCGAGGGGGCGTAGACTTCGGCCCAGTTGCTGCCGCGGCCCTGGATCAATGCCGAATTGATCATGGCGCCCACCACGCCGTGGGTGATGCCCTGGCCGGAATCGCCGGTGTGCACATAGATATTCTCGCTGCCGGGATTTTTGCCGATGAAGCCGGCATAATCGATGGTGTCGAGGATCTGTCCCGACCACCGGTGGGTGACCTCCTGGACCGCGGGGATGAGGTTGCGTGTCCAGGCCTCGAGCGCCTGAAAGCGCACCTCGGCATCGTCGGCTTCACCGCTCTTGTGATCGCCGCCGCCGACGATGAGATGGTCGGTCTGTCCTTCGCCAGGCTGCAGCCGGACATAGTGATAGGGGTCCAGCGTGTCCCAATACAGCGCGTCCGGGATCGCGCCCTTCCCGATCGAAAACGCCATCGCATAGGAGCGGTAGGGCGCCATCTTGGTGTGCAGGGCAAATCGATCCACAATCGGCGAGTTCGTCGCTACGACCGCCGCGCGGGCAACGACCTTGCCGCCTGCGGTTGAGACGACGACCTTGCCATCGTCCCGCTCCTCGATGGACTCGACGACCGTGTCGGCGTGGAATGTCCCGGCCTTTGCTTCGACAGCCGCGGCAAGCCCCTTGAGATATCTGAGGGGATGAAACGTGCCCTGGCGCGGATAGCGCAACACGTGCTGCTGCTCGCAGTGGGAGAAGGGAACGCCGACCAGCCGATGGACAGGCGCGCCCACCTTGCGGACGGCATCCAGCTCATCCTCGATGATTTTCGAGTCGGTATTGAGGGCCTGGAAGAGATAGCCGTCGAGGCGGCGAAAATCACAGTCGATGGCCTCTTTGTTCTGAATTTCTTCGATGCGATCGATCGCAGCCGCCTGGCTTTCGTAGAACAGGCGCGAGATTTCTTCGCCGCGGAGGCCGATCATCGCCGATGTCAGGTCGTCACACAGCGGGGCGAGGTGGGCCGTGGTTCGCGCCGTGATGCCGCCGGCAATCTTGCCGCGATCGATCACCAAGACACGCGCGCCTTCGGTGGCGATTTCGTAGGCGGTGGAGATTCCTGCAATGCCCGCGCCAATGATGACGACGTCGCATTCCTTATCGCCTTGCAAGGGGGCTGCGTTGGGCGCGACCTCGACTTCCATCCATAACGACCTGCTACGCCGGTCCGCGAAATGGCTCATCCGAAAGCCCGATAACTGAAGAACCTGGTCGAAAGGCCAACGGCAGTCCGAGGTCTTGGTTCCTCGGCTGCATCGCGATCGGCACTGTCACATTAGCTCGATCAGGCGCCGGGCATCGGCCGGTGCGGCGCTCTTCTGGTCATTGTCGAAGTAGACGAACACGTCGCAGCCCTGTTTCTTCCAGGACCTGATGCGGCGGGCCCAATCGGCGAGGGCGGCCTCGCCATAGTGATCCTTGTAGCGGCCTCCGGGCCCGTGCCCGCGGACATAGACGAAATCGGCCGTACGCTTCCACGGCGCCGGGGCGTCATGATGGTCGGAGATACAAAGCGAGATGTTTTGCTCGCGCAGCAGCCGGATGACCTTGGGCTCGTACCAGCTCGGATGCCTGAATTCGAAGGTGTAGCGCCGCTTGTTCGAAAGCAGTTTGAAGAAGGACGCCAGGCGGTCGGCGTTCGCGTGGAAGTTCGGAGGTAGCTGAAACAGGATCGGCCCCGCCTTCTTCCCGAGCAGGGACACACGGCTTTCCAGCAGTTCGAGGCTGTTGACCGAATTCTCCGAGAGCCGCTTCCAATGCGTGATGAATTTCGATGCCTTCCAGGCGAACACGAAATCGCTTCCGGTCTGCGCGCGCCAGCCCTTTACCGCTTCCGGCGTCGGCGTCCGGTAAAACACCCCGTTCAGTTCTGTCGTCGGGAATTGGCCGGCGTAATACGGCAATTGCTCCTTGAGCGGCAATCCCCTGGGAAAGAACGGTCCGCGCCAGGAATCGTAGTGCCAGCCTGAGGTGCCGATCAGGACGCGTGGCATGGTGTCTCTCTTGGCATCACGGCTTCAGGACGACCTTGGTGCCGTCTTCCTTCGCATCGTGAACGGTATGCGCAGCGAATCTCGCCCTTGGCGTACCACGCCGGCGCTTTCATCAATATCCTCCCGATCAATCGAGGATGAAATGATCGGCGAAGATGAGTTGTTCCTGCATCTGCCAGATGAGGGAGGGACGGCAAGCGCGGCCTGCGTAGTCGAGGTCTCGTTCAGCTTTTCCGGAGGCCGCTTTGTCCGTGGTCAGGGGATCTCTTCAAGGGGTCTCTTGGAGATCGTCGAGCTCGACGAGGTAGGCCAGCAGCAGGTCTCCTTCCGTCTGCTTGGAATCTCGCGCCGCTTGCCGGTAGGCGGCAATTTCGTTCTCGGTCGAACGCCGTGCCCGGAGCCGCGCCTTGCCATCCCATAGAGGTTCGCCGTTCGACATCAAGACAGCGATGTCCTGACGCAGCCAGTGCTCGTGACAGAGTTGCTGGGACTCGCGCAAGTTCTTGGCTTCGAAAGCAAGCGTGGGTCTTCCATCGATGTCCAGGGTGAAAATCGCGGGCAGTAACATCATCCGACCCACGTCACATGTCTGACCACAAGGAAGAGACCGGCGGCGCCGACGGCGATGAGCGCGCAGGGCATCGCGATCTGCATCGCAATCCGAATGACAGTCAGGTTCATGCCGGCGGCCTGACCGGTGAACGGTGCAGTTTCCCCGATGCGGAATACTGGCTTTGGTCGCGCTACACTCACAGTCCGATCAGCCGGCAAGTGGGCATTGCTCGCATCAAAAATAGCCTGCAAGCGAGTTCTCGTCTGTCCGATCCCTGACACACGGTTGCGGGAAATAATGGCTCGAAACGGGGCATTGCGCGCAGTGCGAGGCCTGACCGGACGTTACGCCGGACTCGCAGCGGCGACGTGCAAAGGGAACGATAGGGGAGGATAGCTGATTGATAAGACAGATGCCGGGCCGAACCTGGCGACGAAGGAATATGAAAATGAAATACCTTGCCTCATGCCTTGCCCTCGTTCTCCTGGCAACGCCTGCCATGGCCCAGTCGATCGGAGAGAAGACCGGAGTTAATTCAACGCTTGGCATCACGCCGGCGACGGAAGATTTCGTGAAGCAGGCCGCCATCAGCGACATGTTCGAGATCCAGTCCAGCCAGCTCGCGCAGGAGCGGGGCAATGCTGCCGAGAAAACCTTTGCCGCTGCCATGATCAAGGATCACGAGAAGACGACCAGTGACTTGAAGTCCATGGTCTCCGGCGGGGACCTGAAGGTGACGCTCCCGACCCAGCTCGACAGCACCCACCAGAGCAAGATCGACAAGCTGAAATCGCTCAAAGGCGGCGACTTCAGCTCCCGGTACCAGATCCAACAGGTCAGTGGTCACAAGGACGCCGTGTCGCTGTTCGAGCGTTACGCCAAAGGCGGCGACCATCCGAAACTGAAGGAGTGGGCGGACAAGATGCTTCCGACGCTGCGCCACCATCTCCAAATGGCGCAGGAGATGGCGGCGGGAAAGACGGTCGGCAAGCACTAGGAGGCGCAAGGAATGGGCGCAATGGGCGCGCGGAATGCCGGCAGAGCCGAGTCCGTGTGAATTATCTGAACGGTGAGGATGAACAAGATGGCGAAGAAAGCAACGAAGCGCAGATATTCAAAGGGGGCGGCGAAGAAGGTCGGCCGCGCCATGAAGAAGCGTAAGTCCGGCACGCTGAAGAGCGGTCGGTCCGGCAAGAAGGTGAAGAGCAGGAAACAAGCGATCGCGATCGGCCTGTCGGAAGCACGAAAGAAGGGCGCCAAGGTACCCAAGAAAGGTTCAAAGAAACGTTCGAAGAAGCGCGCGAAGAAGTCTTAAACGGGTCAATCCGACCGCGCCAGATCGGCGGCCGGATAGGCCACCATCCAGTCGTCCAGCAGTTCGTCTCCGAAATCATCGAGCGCTCGAATTCGATAGCGCTCGAGATTTCGCGGTGAGGTTTTGCGGTTTCGAGGGAATGTTGATTTGGGTGTCGGTGCCATCGGTCCTCGCCGCTCCGTCGGCGTTCCCCCATCCGTATGATGGGAATTAGAACGGTGAGCAGCTGGCCAGGGTTCCTGTGACAGTGTGAAAAACGGCTACGCCAGTGGCGGCTGGCCATTGGAAGCAGAAACGCCGCCATCCACGGCGACGTTGGCACCCGTCACGAAACTTGCGTCGTCGCTGGCAAGAAACGCAATGACGGCGGCGACTTCACGGGGTTCGCAAACCCGACCCAGCGGGATTCGTTCCCGGAACTTCCCCAGCAGTGCCTCGTCCTCCATCGTGTCGGCCGTCATGCCGGTCCGGGTCAGGCTGGGGCAGACGGAATTCACGCGAATGCCCTTTCTGCCGAGATCCAGCGCCAGCGACCGCGTCAGGTTCACAACGGCGCCCTTGGCGGCGTTATAGGGGCTCGCCGCCCAATCTCCTCCGGTTCCCGATACGGAAGCTGTGTTGACGATCGAGCCCTTGGTCTTCTCGAGATGGGGCAGGGCCGCGCGGCAGCCGAAGAAGACGCCGTCGAGATCGGTGGCCATCACCTTGCGCCACTGCTCGTTGCTGATTTCGACCGGGTCGCCGCCCTCGTAGACGCCGGCATTGTTGACGAGAACATCCAGCTGCCCGAAGCGCTTCAGCACGGTCTTCACCATGGCATCAACGGATTCGCTATCCGAGACGTCGGCGAGATGGGCCAAGGTGAGTTGCGCCGGCAGGTCTTTCGCGACGGTGGCCAGCGGCATTTCGTTGCGATCCACCAAAGCGACACGCGCGCCTTCGGACGAGAAGCGCCGCGCGGTAGCCTCGCCAATGCCGGAGGCCGCGCCGGTCACGATGACAACTTTCCCTTCAAAGCGCTTCATGGCCGGTCAGTCACAGAGCTTTCCGACGGCTTGCGTAGCTCAGGCTTGCGTAGCTCAGACCTGGGCATGCTGTCCGCCGGGGCGTGAAATTGCGCACAGCGCCGCGCCCGTGCCGTTGCCGCGCTGGACCAGCGCGATGTCGCCCAGCGCAATGATGCCGACAAGCCGCTTGTTGCGGTTGAGCACCGGCAGGCGGCGGACCTGAATGTCGCCCATGTTGGCGCTCACCTCTTCGAGGTCCTGATCGTCGTAGCAATATTTGACGTCGGCCGTCATCACGTCGCCGACTCGTCCCTCGGGGCCTCGGCCCATGCCGATACCGCGGATTGCGATATCGCGGTCGGAGATCATGCCGACCAGACGGTCGTTGTCGGTGACGGGCAGCAACCCGACACCGAGCGCCGCCATCGCCTGCGCGGCGTCCTTCAGGGTGTCATCGGGGGTGCAGAGTTGGACCTCGGATGTCATCACATCGGAAACTTTCATATGCCTCTCCGTTTGCCGGTTGCTTCACCCGCTAACAGGCACCGCAGGTCGCCGTTCCCGTGAAACACATGAAATATTCAGGCAGTGCTGGAGAGACTTCGGACCGCACCCGAAGCCTCCCCTCAATTGTCTTACCAGCGGTTGCTGTCGATGCCGACGCCCACGCTGACGCCGGGTGCTCGAATGCCGACGCCGCCTCGCGGTTCGTCCCAGTCGCGATAGCGTCGATGTTCGATATAGCGCTCGCGCGGCGCATAAGCATAGGAATCGCGCACGATCACGCGACTGCCGCCGCGGGTGCGATAGCATCGTCCATCTTCGTCACAGACCATGCGGACCTGCTGTATCAGATCGGAGTTGGTGTATTCGTTCTCGGTGTAGACGTCAGTCGCATTTGCGCTGCCGGCCAGGAGTGCGCCCGCGCCGGCCAGCAGGCCGATTGCAATCTTCCTCATAAGTTCCTCCTCATTCGAATGCTGCCCTACGGGGGCTCAAAGCATCGCCCCCGCTTTGGTTCCGGCAGTGAGTGGAACGATCGGGAGGTTCCGGAAGGTTGGGGCCCGCGAGCCGGCGGAACGGCGCTGAGCCGCGCCGGGTTAGTCCGGCGGTGACACAAATCTTCCAAGAACGGAACAAGGAGCGGAACATGAAACATAGTCTTTTGGCCGGCGCCGTCGCCGGACTGATGCTGGGCACAAGCGCATTCGCGCAATCGCCGAGCGATCAACAAAGAACCAATGCTCCATCCGCGCAAAGCCAGTCGCCCAAGGCGTCGCCATCACCTTCGACCCGACAAAATACCGAAGGCGGTAGTTCGAACGCGCAGCCACCGCCGACCAATGCGACGGCCGATTCGCCACGTCCGCAGGCCCAGTCAAATCAGCCAGCCGCGACACCGCAGGCGAGATCCGATGGCAATACAGCCAACCCGCCGGCGCAGCAGCAGCAGGCTCAGCAACCTTCGCAGCAACCGTCACAGGCGCAATCGGCTCAACAGCCGAGCTCGTCCTCGCAACCTTCGCAGGCGCAGACCAATACGGCCCCACCGGCCAATAACCAGTCGACAAGCACGCAGCCATCGACCGGTCCGACGAATGCGACCAACAATGCACCGAGCACCGGGTCTGCCCAGGGTTCGACCAATACAGCGGCTCAGCCTTCGAACACGCAGACCAACGCCGCGCAGTCGCGGACGAACGTCAACGTCTCGGCCAATCTGACGGAGAGTCAGCGCACCCGCGTCAGCACATCCATCAGCCGGCTGAACGCCAGGCCGGTAACCAACGTCAACTTCTCATTGTCGGTGGGCACGGTCGTGCCCCGCAATGTGCATTTCCGGCCGCTGCCGGCTGACGTGGTCGAGGTGATGCCGCAATATCGCGGCTACAACTTCATCGTGGTTCGCGAGGACATCGTGATCATCGAACCCTCGACCTACAAGATCGTCGACGTGCTGCCGCGCGGCGGCCGATCGACCGCGGCTGCGCCGGCACCGCGCAAGTCGACTTTCTCGGACAGCGAACGGGACGTCGTTCGCAAGCATGCGCGCTCGTCGAGGACGGAGCAGCGTTCGAACAGGGTCGAGCAGCGCACCACGGGCAGCGCGACTTCCACGCGCATTCGCGTTGGCGATCGCCTGCCGGACTCGGTCGTGATCCGGTCATTCCCTGATGAGGTATATCGGGAATCTCCGCGGCTGCGGGAGTATCGCTATATCGAGCGGGACGATCGGACCTACATCATCGAGCCCGGCGAACGCCGGATCATCGAGGAAATCGACGACGACTGACATGTAAATACGTCTAAATATGTCGAGGAGGGAAGCGGCAGCGGCTGGATGGCCGCTTCTCTTCCTTGTGTCCGGTAGGCAACCAACCCGGCACTTCATGCGTTAGACCCGCATGGAGCAAGGATAACAATGACCGCTGGACAAAAACCCCACATTTCTCACAACACTCTGATGCTCATCGGCGATGGACGAAAGGCGCTTTTCCTCCGCAACAAAGGCACTCCGCAGCGACTCAATCTCGAAGTCGAGCAGGTTCTCGAGCAGGAAAATCCGGCAACGCGCGAGCAGGGGACGGATCGTCCCGGCCGTTCCATCCAGAGCGTCGGCACGGCCCGAAGCGCAATGGAGCAGGCCGACTGGCATTACCTCGCAGAGGAGCGGTTCGCCGGCACCATTGCCGAAGCGCTCTATCGCCTGGCTCACGGCAACCACTTCGACAGACTGGTCGTCGTTGCGCCCGCGAAAGTGCTGGGCAATCTCCGGCAGGCTTTTCATGCCGAAGTGGCGGAGCGCATCGTCGCCGAAGTTCCGAAGGAACTGACTTCTCATCCGATACCCGAGATCGAAAGGCTGATGGCGGCTTAGCCGCCGTCAGCCATGACGGCTCGCCCCTGCATCGCGTCAGGTCACCGGACCGGGATTGAACAGCGCCAGCGCGTTGGTCAGCTTCCAGTGCTCGGCCCAGGTCTCGCGGCCGCTCGCGACGTCGAGCATGAGGCGGAAGATCTCCCAGCCGACGTCCTCGATCGTGGCATCGCCGGTGGCGATGCTGCCGGCGTCGACGTCGATCAGATCGTGCCAGCGTTGCTTGAGCTCGCTGCGCGTCGACACCTTGATGACGGGGACGGCGGCAAGTCCATAGGGCGTGCCGCGGCCGGTGGTGAAGACGTGCAGCGTCATGCCCGAGGCAAGCTGCAGCGTGCCGCAGACAAAATCGCTGGCCGGGGTAGCCGCAAAAATCAGCCCTTTTTCCCGGACACGCTCGCCCGGCGCCAGCACGCCCGCGATCGGGCCGGTGCCGGACTTGATGACGGAGCCCATCGCCTTCTCGACGATGTTGGAGAGGCCGCCTTTCTTGTTGCCCGGCGTGGTGTTGGCGCTGCGGTCGGCCTCGCCGCCGGCGAGATAGCGGTCATACCAGGCCATCTCGCGCACCAGTGCATCCGCCACCTCCTGGTTCGCCGCACGTGGCGTCAGCAGATGGATGGCGTCGCGTACCTCCGTAACTTCGGAGAACATCACGGTGGCGCCGGCACGAACCAGAAGATCGGCGGCGAAGCCGAGTGCCGGATTGGCTGTTACCCCCGAGAACGCATCGCTGCCGCCGCATTGCATGCCGACCACCAGCGCCGAGGCCGGGCAGGTCTCGCGGCGGCGCTGGTCCAATATCTTGAGGCGCGCGTCGGCCATCTGCACGATGTCCTCGACGATTTCGCCGAAGCCGGTGAGGCCTTCATCCTGCATCCGCATGATTTCGTCATCGGCGATCATGCCCTCGGGCAGCAGCAGTTCGGGTTGCAGCTTCTCGCAACCGAGGCCGACGATCATCACCTCGCCGCCGAAATTGGGATTGCGGGCCAGGTTCTGCAGCGTGCGGATCGGCACCGCGGCGCCCGGCGCGTTGATCGCGACCCCGCAGCCATAGGCATGCGTGACAGCCACGACGTCGTCGACGTTGGGATATTTCGGCAGCAGTTCCTTGCGAATCCGCTCCAGCGCAAACTCGACCGTGCCGGCGACGCATTGCACGCTGGTCGAGATCGCGAGGATGTTGCGGGTGCCGACCGAACCGTCGGCATTGCGATAGCCTTCGAACGTGTAGCCTTCCAGCGGCGGCAGCCGGATCGCGCCGCCATTCGGCTGCGGCAGATTGTCGAAGGAGGGCGCATCGGGCATCTGCACCAGCGATTCCTTGACCCAGCTACCTCTGGCGATCGGCGCTGCGGCATGGCCGATGACCTCGCCGTAGCGGCGAATGGCTTCGTCCTTGCCGATGTCGGCGAGGGCAACCTTGTGGCCCTGCGGAATCTGTTCGATCAGCCGCAAGCCGCAGGCAAATTCGGCACCCGGATGCAGACCGCCGCGGTTCGCGACAATCGCGACGTTATCGTCCGCATGCATGCGGATGTAGAGCGGTTTCGCGGCGGCGGGCTGCATATCGAATCCTCAAGCTACTGGCGGCGTCAGACCAACGCGTAACTGCGCCGCATGCGTCGGGCAATCAAGAGTCAAACCGCCGGTGCGATCAAGCGGCCGCCGGGCCGGGAAGTCGTCGCATAGAGGGAGCAGAGCGAGGCTCACGAGGGAGTGGCGGTCGGAACCAAATAGTCAAATAATATGACTAGTCAGCGTCCATCTTCCGTGAAATATTGCCCGCGCTGCCGCCAACGGACAGCAAAAAAGGTGCCCTGATACCGAATTTGGGGATGCAGGCACCCTGAACAACATTTGGGAGAATGCGCCTCATGACCTCCAAAGCCCTTCTTGCGGCCACTGCGCTGGTCGCTCTCACCCTCGCACTGCCCGCGACTGCCGCCGAACTCACCGTCGGCTTTTCCCAGATCGGCTCCGAATCCGGCTGGCGGGCGGCGGAAACCTCGGTCTCCAAATCGGAGGCCACCAAGCGCAAGGTCACGCTCAAGATCGCGGACGCCCAGCAGAAGCAGGAGAACCAGATCAAAGCGATCCGCTCCTTCATCGCCCAGGGCGTCGACGCCATCTTCCTCGCGCCTGTCGTGTCGAGCGGCTGGGATGCGGTGTTGAAGGAGGCCAAGGAAGCCAAGATTCCGGTCGTGCTGCTCGACCGTGACATCGATCCGTCGGGCAAGGAGCTTTATCTCACCGCCGTCACCTCGGACAGCGTGCACGAAGGCGCGGTCGCTGGCGAATGGCTGGCGAAGGCGGTGGCCGGCAAGGCGTGCAACGTCGTCGAGCTGCAGGGCACGGTGGGCGCCAGCGTCGCGACCAACCGCAAGAAGGGTTTTGACAGCGTGGTCGCCAAGAACGCCAACCTCAAGGTGGTGCGCAGCCAGACCGGCGACTTCACCCGCGCCAAGGGCAAGGAGGTGATGGAAAGCTTCATCAAGGCCGAAGGCGGCGGCAAGAATATCTGCGCGGTCTATGCCCACAACGACGACATGATGGTTGGCGCGATCCAGGCGATGAAGGAGGCCGGCCTCAAGCCGGGCAAGGACATCCTGACGGTGTCGATCGACGCGGTGCCTGACATCTTCAAGGCGATCGCGGCCGGAGAGGCCAATGCGACCGTCGAGCTGACGCCGAACATGGCGGGTCCGGCGCTCGACGCCATCATGGCCTACAAGGCGAAGGGAACGGTCCCGCCGAAGTGGATCCAGACGGAATCGAAGCTCTATACGGCCGCCGACGATCCGCAGAAGATCTACGACAGCAAGAAAGGCCTGGGCTACTGACCGTCCGGCCTTGTGCCGCCGGGTTTCAAGTCAGCCCCGGACCCGGCGGCACCACCCTTCTCGACGAATCCGCCTCACAAGGCGAACATGCCAGGCGTTCGCCCGATGCGAACGTCGGTGGGAGCGATGCCGGCATGAATGCAGCTTCCAGCCCTGGCCCGGCTCTGCTGGAAGTGCGGGGCATGAGCAAGAGTTTTGGCACGCTGCGCGCCCTGCAGGCGGTGGATTTCACCTTGCGGGCCGGCGAAATCCACGCGCTGCTCGGCGAGAACGGCGCAGGCAAGTCCACTTTGATCAAGGCCGTGACGGGCGTCTTCCCACGTGACGCCGGTATTGTCAGGCTCGGCGGCGCCGAGGTGGCGCCACGCTCGGCCAAGGCCGCGGTCGATGCGGGGATTGCGACCGTCTATCAGGAGGTCAATCTGCTCCAAAACCTGTCGGTGGCGCAAAACCTCTATCTCGGCAGGCAGCCGACGCGGTTCGGCCTGGTGCGCGAGGCCGAGATGCGCCGCCGCGCCACCGCGCTGCTCGCGGAATTCGATCTGCATATCGATGTCGCCGAGCCGCTGGGAAACTATTCGGTCGCGGTGCAGCACATCGCGGCAATTGCGCGTGCCGTCGACCAGTCGGCACGCGTGCTGATCCTCGACGAGCCGACAGCGAGCCTCGATCGCCACGAGGTGGAAATCCTCTTCGCCGTGATGCGCAAGCTCGCTACGCGCGGGATCGGCGTCATCTTCGTCACGCATTTCCTCGATCAGGTCTACGAGATCTGCGACCGTATCACGGTGCTGCGCAACGGCCGGCTGATCGGCGAGCGGACCACCGGCGAATTGCCGCGGATCGAATTGATCCGCATGATGCTCGGTCGCGAGCTTGCCGAGACGACGAGTGAGCGCGCGGCAGCGCAGGCGCGGCAGGTAGGGGAGACCTGCGCGCGTTTCGAGGACTACGGCAAGGCCGGCTATGTCACACCATTCAATCTTGAGCTTCGTCGCGGCGAGGTGGTTGGGCTGGCCGGCCTGCTGGGGTCGGGCCGCACCGAGACTGCACGGCTGGTGTTTGGCGCCGAGCGCGCCGACAGCGGCAGCGCGACGGTCGAAGGCAAGCCGGTCCGGCTGCAATCGCCGCGTGATGCCGTCGCCCATGGCTTCGGCTATTGCCCGGAAGAGCGCAAGACCGACGGCATCATTGCCGATCTCACCGTGCGCGAAAACATCGTGCTGGCGCTGCAGGCCAAGCGCGGCCTCGCAAAACCGCTGTCTCGCGCCGAGCAGGACGAGATCGCCATGCGTTTCATCCGGATGCTCGACATTCGCCCGCCGGAGCCGGAGCGGCCGATCGGGTTGTTGTCCGGCGGCAACCAGCAGAAGGTGCTGCTCGCCCGCTGGCTCGCCACCGCGCCGCGCGTTCTGGTGCTGGACGAGCCGACCCGCGGCATCGATGTCGGCGCTCACGCCGAGATCATTCGCCTGATCCGCGAACTCTGCGACGACGGCCTCGCGCTCCTGGTGATTTCCTCCGAGCTCGATGAGATCGTGACCTATTCCGATCGGGTAATCGTGCTGCGCGATCGCGCCCATGTTGATGAGCTGGAAGGGGAAGCCATCGACGTCTCCAATATACTGGCGGCGATTGCCGCCGGTGCGGAAGCCGGGCAAGCATGATGCCAGGACTGTTGCAAAGACTGCTGCAAAGCCGAGGCCTTGCCCAGATCGTCGCCTTGCTGGTGATCCTTGCAATTGACCGGGCCGTCTCGCCGCAATTCTTCGATTTGCGGATGCAGGACGGACGGCTGTTCGGCAGCCTGATCGACGTCCTCAACCGCGGCGCACCCGTCGCGCTGCTGGCGCTCGGGATGGTGCTGGTTATCGCGACGCGGGGCATCGACCTGTCGGTGGGTGCGGTGATGGCTATATCAGGCGCCATTGCCGCCAGTCTCGCCGACGCGTACGGCCTGCCGCTCGCGCTCGCCGCCGCGCTCGGCGCCGGGTTGTTGTGCGGGCTGTGGAATGGCTTCCTTGTTGCGGTGCTCGGCATCCAGCCGATCGTCGCGACCCTGATCCTGATGGTGGCGGGACGCGGCGTCGCGCAGCTCATTACCGAGGGGCGGATCGTCACCTTCACCGCGCCCGATCTTGTCTGGCTCGGCAATGGCGCCGTGCTCGGTGTGCCGACGCCGGTCGCGGTCGTGCTGGGCATGCTGATCATCACCGGCGCGGTGGTCCGTGGCTCGGCGCTCGGTCTGTTGATCGAGGCGACCGGCGGCAACGCAAGGGCGAGCGAACTGGCCGGCATTGGCACGCGCGCGATGATCCTCGCGGTCTATGTCTGGTGCGGCCTGTGCGCGGCGCTCGCCGGCGTGATCGCCGCCGCCGACATCATGGGCGCCGACGCCAACAATGCCGGGCTCTGGCTCGAACTCGACGCCATTCTGGCGGTCGTGATCGGCGGCACCTCGCTGTTCGGCGGACGCTTCAGCCTGATACTGGCAATGGTCGGTGCGCTGATCATCCAGGCGATGAACACCGGCATTCTGCTGTCGGGCTATCCGCCGGAGTTCAATCTCCTCGTGAAGGCGGCCGTCGTGCTTGTCGTCCTGCTGCTGCAATCGCCGCGCTTCGCCAATGCCGGGGCCGTGCTGGGGAGGACGCGCCAATGAGAGGGCTGCCGCCGGTTGCGATCACGGCCATTGTCTTCGTCGTCGGATTTGCGCTCTGTACGGTGCAATTCCCCAATTTCGCGTCTACCCGGGTGGCGGCCAATCTGCTGACCGACAATGCCTTCCTCGGCATCGTCGCCACCGGCATGACGTTTGTGATTATTTCCGGCGGCATCGACCTGTCGGTCGGTTCGGTGATCGGCTTCACCACCGTGTTCGTCGCGCTGGCGATCGAGCGCCTCGGCGTGCCGCCGCTGGTCGCTTTCGCCGCAATTCTGCTGCTGTGCGCCGCCTTTGGCGCGGCCATGGGTGCCATCATCCATTTCTTCGACATGCCGCCTTTCATCGTCACGCTGGCCGGCATGTTCCTCGCCCGTGGCGCCAGCTTCCTGATGTCGACGGAATCGACGCCGATATCAGCGCCGCTCTATTCGACGGTGTCGGATTTCGCGCTGCGACTGCCCGGGGGAGGCCGGCTCACCGCCATCGCCCTCATCATGCTTGCGGTGGTCGCGGCCGGAGCGGTGCTGCTGCACTTCACCCGCTTCGGGGCCAACGTCTACGCGCTTGGCGGCAGCCGGGCGACCACGGCGCTGATGGGCATTCCGGTCGGATCGATGACGGTGCGCATCTATATGCTGTCGAGCGTGCTTGCCGGGCTCGCCGGCATCGTGTTCTCCTTCTACACGGCGGCGGGCTATTCCCTGTCGGCCGTCGGCGTCGAACTCGATTCGATCGCGGCCGTGGTGATCGGAGGCACCCTGCTGACCGGTGGCCAGGGCTCGGTGGTCGGCACATTGCTCGGCGTGCTGATTCAGGGCCTGATCCAGACCTACATCAATTTCGATGGAACCCTGTCGAGCTGGTGGACCAAGATCGTGACCGGTATCCTGCTTTTCGCTTTCATCGCCTTGCAGCAGGCCATGCTCGGCATCGCCCGCCGCGCCGGCTCCCGCAAGGCAGGAGTCCTGAAATCATGACCTCCCGGCTTGTCGTCATCCCGACGCGGCGTGCGCACTCCAACCACGCCGAGGTTGCCCGCAGCATCGGCATCGACATCATCGCCGGCCGTTACGCCGAGGGCGTCCGCCTGCCTGGCGATGCCGAACTCACGGCGATGTTCGGCGTGTCGCGGCCGGTCTTGCGTGAGAGTGTTAAAACGCTGGTGGCCAAGGGCCTGCTCACCACCAAGGCGCGGGTCGGCACCGTGGTGCGCGAGCGTGGCGCCTGGAACATGTTCGACGCCGATGTGCTGGCCTGGCATCTCGATGCCGGCATCGACCGGCGCTTTCTCAACGATCTCGCCGAGATTCGCCTGGCGGTCGAGCCGCGCGCCGCCGCGCTCGCAGCGGCCCGCCGGTCGGAAGCCGACATCGCCGAACTCAATCGGAGCATGGAGCGGATGCGGCGCGAGGCGTCCGACTCCGTTGGTTTTGCCGATGGTGATCTTGCCCTGCATCTGGCCGTCGCCAACGCGTCCGGCAATCTGTTCATGCGCTCGATCGGCAATGTCATCGAGGCGGCGTTGCGCGCCTCGTTCCTGCTCAGCGCGCCGGTGGAGACACAGGATCGAGAGACGGTGCTGCTGTGGCATCAGCGGATTGTCGATGCGATCGCGAGCGGCGATGCCGAGGCGGCGACCGCGGCCATGGCCGAGGTGATCTATAATGGGCTGCGGCGCCACGAGGGGACACCGGCATCATCCGGGGCCGCGCCTGCGGTCCCTGCAGCCGAGCCTGGAGCGCAATCATGAGCCCGCTTCGCGTCGCCATCGTGGGTTTCGGCAAAATCGCGCGCGACCAACACGTGCCGGCGATTGCTGCGACTGACGGCGTGGAGCTGGTTGCCATCGCCAGCCGCAATGCGTCGCTATCAGGCGTGCCGCATGCGGCGACGCTCGATGAGCTCCTGCGCGACGGTCCGCCGATCGACGCCGTGGCGCTATGCACGCCGCCGCAGGTTCGGCACGCCCAGGCAGCGATGGCGCTTGCCGCAGGCAAGCACGTGATGCTGGAAAAGCCGCCGGGCGCCACGGTCGCCGAAATCAGGCCGTTGACGGTTGCAGCCACCGCTGCGCAGCGCACGCTGTTTGCCACGTGGCACTCGCGCTTTGCCTCGGCCGTCGAGCCGGCGCGGCAATTGCTGGCGGGCCGGAAGGTCATTTCAGTGAAGATCACGTGGAAGGAAGACGTGCGGGTCTGGCATCCGGGACAGGCGTGGATCTTCGAGGCGGGCGGGCTCGGCGTGTTCGATCCCGGCATCAACGCGCTCTCGATCCTGACGCGAATTCTGCCGCAGCCGTTGTTCGTAACCTCGGCTGACCTCGCGTTTCCCGCCAACCGCGACGCGCCGATCGCGGCCAACCTTGCGCTCTGCGATGCAGAGGGGCTGAAGATCGCGGCCGAATTCGACTTCCTCCAGACCGGCCCGCAGAGCTGGGACATCGATCTCGAAACCGATGGCGGTCCGGTCACGCTGTCCATGGGCGGGGCAAGGCTGAGGGCAGGGGGCGCGCAACTCGTCGATGCCGCGGACGCCGAATATGCCGGGCTCTACCGCCGCTTCCGCGAACTGACTGCAACCGGCGAGAGCGACGTCGATCTCGCGCCGTTGCAACTCGTCGCCGACGCGTTCCTGCTGGGCCGGCGCCGCACGGTCGAGCCATTCGAGGACGCGACATGAGCGGTCCGTCCGTCTCTCGCGCGCTGCGTTCCCGCTTCGGCGTCCTGCCTGACGGCAGCGAGGTCGAGCGCATCGTCCTGCAATGGGATGGCGGACTGGAAGCACGCCTCATCACCTATGGAGCGAGCCTGCAGGCGTTGCTGGTGCCGGATATCGCCGGACGTCCCGACGACATCGTGCTCGGTCATGACACGTTCGAAGGATATCTGGCCCGCCGGCAGTTCTTCGGTGCGACGGTCGGGCGCTACGCCAACCGCATCGCCGGTGCGCGCTTTGTGCTCGACGGCGCCAACGTGCAGCTCGCGGCCAATAACGGGGCCAATGCGTTGCATGGCGGGCTGGAGGGTTTCGATCGCCGTAACTGGCGCATTGTCCGGATCGATGATGGAGATCAGCCGGCCGTGACGCTGGCCTATACCAGCGCCGATCGCGAGGAGGGCTATCCCGGCACGCTGGATGTGGAGGTAACCTGGCGCCTCAGCGGACCGATGGAACTCTCCCTCGACATGACCGCGCGAACCGATCGCCCCACCGTGGTCAATCTCACCAACCACAGTTTTTTCAATCTGTCCGGCGCACGCTCGGCCCGGCAAATTCTTGACCATCATCTCACCGTGGCGGCGGATCATTTCCTCGCCATTGATGCCGGCGCGATCCCGCTACCGCAGCCACCTATGGCGGTGGCCGGCACGCCATTCGACTTCCGTGCAGGGAATGAGATCGGCGCGCGGATTCGCGACGACCATCCGCAGCTCCGCGTTGGCCGCGGCTACGATCATAATTTTTGCCTCGCGCCGCCAGGCGGCGAACCTCGCTTCGCGGCGCGGCTAGCGGCGCCTGCGTCCGGACGGGTACTTGAACTGTTCACCAACCAGCCCGGCCTGCAGGTCTATTCCGGAAACTTTCTCGACGGCTCCACCGGCGGAAAGGGCGGTCGCCTGTATCGCCAATCCGACGCCATCTGCCTCGAGCCGCACGTCTGGCCCAATACGCCCAATCGGCCCGACTTCCCGACAGCACGACTTACGCCCGGCGAAGTCTATCGTCACACCACGTCGTACCGCTTTACACACGCGATCCCCGGCGCAATCGGGACACAATCCGAGGTAGAGTTGCCCGGAAGGAGCGGGCGATGATTGGTGGTCACAGGATGGAAGAGCTGCCGACGGCCGTTCTCTGCAGCGAGCGGTGCCATCTTGGCGAGGGACCGACCTACGACGCCGCCACCGACACGGCCTGGTGGTTCGATATCCTCGGGCGCCGGCTGTTCGAGGCGCGGCTCGACACCGGGCAGACCACCATCCATTCGCTCGGCGTGATGGGCAGCGCGCTTGGGCGGATCGATGCGCATCGCCAGCTCCTCGTCGCCGACGACGGCCTCTATATCCGCGAGCCTGCGAATGGAGCGATGGCGCTGTACCGTCCGCTCGAAGCCGACAACGCCGCCACGCGCTCGAACGATGCAAGGGTGCATCCGTCCGGCACCTTCTGGATCGGCACCATGGGCCGCAACGCCGAGCGGGGGCTGGGCGCCATCTATGCGCTGCATCGCGGCGAGCTGTCGCAGCTCTACGACCACATCTGGATTCCGAACGCGATCTGCTTCTCGCCGGACGGGACTATCGGCTACTTCGCCGACACCGGAAAGAACGTGTTGTTCCGCGTCGAGCTCGATCCGGCGACCGGCCTGCCGCGTGGCGAGCCCGCCGCGCTGGTCACGCGCCGGAACGGCGGCGGCATCGACGGCGCGGTCGTCGATGCCGAGGGCCTGATCTGGAACGCGCGCTGGGGCGGCGGCTGCATTGACGTCTACAGCCCGGAAGGCGTGCATCTGCGCACGATCCGCGTTCCGGCGCGGCAATCGAGCTGCCCCGCTTTTGTCGGCCAGGATCTCTCGCGTCTGCTGGTTACCTCGGCCTGGCAGGGAATGGCTGAGGACGCCAAGCGGGCCGATCCCGACCATGGTCGCACCTTTGTGCTCGATGTCGCCGTGCGCGGCCGCGCCGAACCGGACGTCAAACTTGCGACCGGTTGATGGAGGAGACGAAGCGCGGCACAAGCGCGAAAGACCAAGCGAGTTTCAAGAACCGCAGTTCAGCGGTCCGACAATCCAGGGAACCAAAGATCCTCTGATATCAAGGGAGTGAAGCATGACTAGTCTGAAGACCACATTGTCGGCGCTTGCGCTGGCGGCAACCATGGCCGCAACGGCGGTGACCGGCGCTTTCGCCCAGAGCAAGGGAACCGTCGGCATTGCCATGCCGACAAAATCTTCGGCGCGCTGGATCGACGACGGCAATAACATCGTCAAGATCCTTAAAGAGCGCGGCTACGGCACCGACCTGCAATATGCCGAGGACGATATTCCAAACCAGCTCTCCCAGGTCGAGAACATGGTGACCAAGGGCGCCAAGGTGCTGGTGATCGCGGCAATCGACGGCACCACGCTGTCCGACGTGCTGAAACAGGCCAAGGCCAAGGGGATCATCGTGATCGCCTATGACCGGTTGATCCGCGACACGCCCAATGTCGATTACTACGCCACCTTCGACAATTTCCAGGTCGGGGTACTGCAGGCCCAATCGATTGAGCAGGCGCTGGGCTTGAAGGAAGGCAAGGGCCCCTTCAACATCGAATTGTTCGGCGGCTCGCCGGACGACAACAACGCCTACTTCTTCTACAACGGGTCGATGTCGGTGCTGCAGCCCTATATCGACAGCGGCAAGCTGGTGATCGGCAGCGGCCAGAAGGGCATGGACAAGGTCTCGACGCTGCGCTGGGACGGCGCCACCGCCCAGGCCCGCATGGACAACCTGCTGAGCGCGTTCTACGGCCGCAAGCGGGTCGATGCCGTGCTCTCGCCCTATGACGGCCTCTCCATCGGCATTCTCTCGTCGCTGAAGGGCGTCGGCTATGGCAGCGGCAACATGGCGATGCCAATCGTGAGCGGCCAGGACGCCGAGGTGCCGTCGATCAAGTCGATGCTGCGCGGCGAGCAATATTCGACCATCTTCAAGGATACCCGCGATCTCGCCAAGGTTACTGCCGACATGGTCGACGCCGCGCTCAGCGGCAAGGAAGTGACCGTCAACGACACCAAGACCTACAACAACGGCGTCAAGGTGGTCCCTTCCTATCTCCTGAAGCCGGTCGTCGTCGACAAGAGCAACTGGGAGAAGGTGCTGATCGACAGCGGCTACTACAAGAAGTCGCAGATTAACTAAGCGGAACGGCGGCGCCGGCGATGGCTGGCGCCGCCGATGGCAGCGGTTGAGACAAGGGATGCGATGGCGCGATGACCGCAATTCTCGAAATGCGCGGCGTGAGCAAGAGCTTTGCCGGGGTGCAGGCCCTGCGAGATGTCAACTTCACGGTGGAGGCGGGCCAGATCCACGCGCTGGTCGGCGAGAACGGTGCCGGCAAGTCGACCCTGATGAAGGTTCTGAGCGGCGTCTATCCCTATGGCGACTATGAAGGCAGCATCATCTTCGACGGCGAGGAGCGGCGCTTTCGCGACATCAATGATTCCGAAGCGCTCGGCATCATCATCATTCACCAGGAACTGGCGCTGATTCCGCTGATGTCGATCGCGGAGAACATCTTTCTGTCGCATCCGCCGTCACGCCTCGGTGTGATCGACCGCGACACCGTCTACCGCCGGACCCAGGAATTGATCGCCCAAGTCGGCCTTACCGAGATGCCCGATACACTGGTGACGGATCTCGGCGTCGGCAAGCAGCAATTGGTCGAGATCGCCAAAGCCCTGTCCAAGCGGGTGCGACTGCTCATTCTCGACGAGCCGACCGCCAGCCTGAACGAGAATGACAGCGCGGCGCTGCTGGATCGTTTGCTGGCGTTCCGCGCCCAGGGCATCGCCTCGATTCTGATCTCGCACAAATTGTCCGAGGTCGCCCGCGTCGCCGACCGGATCACGGTGCTGCGCGACGGCCGCACGGTCGACAGCATCGATTGCCGAGCTGAGACGGTGGAAGAGGACCGGATCATCCGCAGCATGGTCAATCGCGACCTTGCTCATCGTTTTCCGCAGCGCACCGCCGCGATCGGCGAGCCGGTCCTCACCGTCAAGGACTGGACGGTGCATCATCCGCTGCACCGGGATCGCCGGATAATCAAGGGCGTGGATTTCGAGGTCCGGCGCGGGGAGGTGGTTGGGATCGCCGGGCTGATGGGCGCCGGCCGCACCGAATTCGCCATGAGCCTGTTCGGCCGCGCCTGGGGCGAGCGGATCAGCGGGCGTGTCTGGCTCGATGGAAGGGAAGTGAATCTATCCAGCGTGGCAGCGGCGATCGATGCCGGTCTCGCTTACGTCACCGAGGATCGCAAGGAACTTGGCCTGATCCTGGACGCCGACGTCCGCAAGAATATCACGCTGGCGAGCCTTGGGCGCGTGGCGCGGCAGGGCGTGATCGACGACATGTCCGAATTGCGCGTCGCGAGCGATTACCGCAACCGGATGCGGATCCGCTGCTCCGACGTCTATCAGGAGACCGGCCAGCTCTCCGGCGGCAACCAGCAGAAGGTGGTGCTGTCGAAATGGCTGATGACCGATCCGAAAGTATTATTCCTCGACGAGCCGACGCGCGGCATCGACGTCGGGGCAAAGTACGAAATCTATTGTATCATCAACGAGCTTGCCGAGGCGGGCAAGGGGGTGGTGATGATCTCGTCGGAAATGCCGGAACTGCTCGGCGTCTGCGACCGCATCCTGGTGATGAATGACGGCGCCTTCGTCGGTGAATTCGCCGCCGCCGAGGCCACCCAGGAAAGGATCATGCGCGCTATCATGCGCAACAAGGAAATGGACAAGAAGGTACTTCAGGGAGATTTGCAGCCATGACCGACAAGGCGGTTGCGCTGCCCGGGCACACCGGCTTCATCAAGAACAATCTGCGCAACTACGGCATGCTGCTGTCGCTGTTTGCGATCATGCTGTTCTTCCAGGTCATGACCGACGGCACGCTGCTGCAGCCGCTCAACCTGACCAATCTGGTGCTGCAGAACAGCTACATCGTGATCATGGCGCTCGGCATGCTCCTGATCATCGTCACCGGCCATATCGACCTCTCGGTCGGCTCAGTGGCGGGCTTCGTCGGCGCCGTCGCCGCGGTGCTGATGGTGCGCTATCATGTGGCCTATCCGCTGGCCTTCCTTGCCTGCCTCTTGGTGGGCGCGCTGATCGGCGCCGCGCAGGGCTATTGGGTTGCCTATTTCAAGATCCCGTCCTTCATCGTGACGCTGGCCGGCATGCTGGTGTTCAAGGGCCTTGCGCTCGCGATTCTGGCGGGGCAGTCGGTCGGACCGTTTCCGCCGACCTTCCAGAAATTGTCGTCCGGGTTCATTCCCGAACTGTTTCCCGGCGCCGGCACGCTTTATCCGACCTCGCTGTTGATCGGGGCCGTGCTGGCGGTGGCGCTGGTCTATACCAGCGCCAAGAGCCGGGCGCGGCAGGCCTCGCATGGCATCGAGGTCGAGCCCTTTGGGTTCTTCGTCGCCAAGAGCGCGGTGCTGTTCGCCGTGATCGTGTTCTTCGCCGGCCTGATCGCCTCGCATCGCGGCCTGCCCAACGTGCTTGTCATCATGACGGCGCTGATCGCGCTCTATGGCTTCGTCACTACCCGCACCGTGATTGGCCGTCACATCTACGCCATCGGCGGCAACGCCAGGGCGGCCAGCCTATCCGGCATCAAGACCGAACGGCTGACGTTTCTGACCTTTGTCAACATGGGGGTGCTGGCGGCACTCGCGGGTCTCGTGTTCGCCGCCCGGCTCAATACCGCGACGCCGAAGGCAGGCGCCGGCTTCGAGCTCGATGTCATTGCGGCCTGCTTTATCGGCGGAGCATCGGCCTATGGCGGCGTCGGCAAGGTTGGTGGCGCCGTGATCGGCGCCATGATCATGGGCGTCATGAACAACGGCATGTCGATCCTCGGCATCGGCATCGACTACCAGCAGGTGATCAAGGGCCTGGTGCTGCTCGGCGCCGTCTGCCTCGACGTCTATAACCAGCGGCGATAGGGCGGCTGGCGGCTAGAGCAGGATGAGATGAGGTTGGGGCCGTGACGACGGACCATCTCGGACCCCGGACGCAAGCGGCCAAAGTGCTGCGGACCGAGGCCGATTCTACTTTGCATGGGGTTGTTTTCGCGATTTTGTGTCCGCATCCTGCGGTGTACCGCCGAAGAGTATCTGCACTGCGTCCGGACACGAGATCGTGCTTCGCACTAACGGCGAATCGATTCCGACTCCACCTCATCCCGATCTAGGCGGCTGCCAGCTCGCGCTTGGCGAACTCGCACGTCTCGAGACGCGCGACGAGTGCCGCCAGTGATGATCGAGACGGCATAGCCGCGCTTGCGGTTGCGGATTGCGATCAAGGGAAGGATGAAGTCCCGCAGCCCCGCCTGCACCGTCTCGCGGTCGCGCCGCCGCACGGCCGCGTAGAACTTGGTCGAGAACCCCGGGACGAAATTGAATACCGCAGAGGAATAGGTGGTGACGCCCATTTCCAGATAGGGTAGCGCAAAGGTCTCGGCGGTCGGCAGCCCACCGATATAGGTCAGCCGGTCGCCCATCCGCAGATGGATTCGGGTCATCAGTTCGATGTCGCCGATGCCGTCCTTATAACCAACCAGGTTGGGGCAGCGCTGGCACAATCTCTCCAGCGTATCCTCGTTCAGGATCGCATTATCGCGGTTGTAGACGATGACGCCGAGCTTGGTTGAGTTGCACACCGCCTCGACGTGGGCGGCCAGCCCCTCCTGTTCGGAGAAGACCAGATAGGGTGGCAGCAGCAGCAAACCGTCGGCACCTGCCGCCTCGACTCCAATGGCAAGTTGCGTCGCCATCGCCGTACCGTAACCGACGCCGGCGAGCACGGGCACGCGTCCCCTGGTTTCGTCCACCGCCGTTGCCACCACCTTCAGGACTTCGGCCGGGCTCAGCGAGAAGAATTCGCCGGTGCCGCCGGCGGCGAAGAGACCTGCCACCTCGTAGCCGCACAGCCACTCCAGATTGGAGCGGTAGCGGGCTTCGTCGAACGCGTTGTCGGGCCGAAATGGCGTGACGGGGAACGACAGCAGGCCATTGCCGATCTGGCTGGCCATCTCCTTGGGGGTCATCCTGCTCATGATCTGATCCTTCAGCGGCTTGCGCTGAAGGATTAATGCAAGAGGGTCACAGATGGAGACCAATCACTGTATCGATCGATCCATTGATTGGATCGAGCCCGCCTGAGCGGCGAGGCCGCGGGCGATGCCGGCAATGACGGGAAGAAGCGGGTTGTCGTTGTCGCCGCGCCAAACAAAGAACAATTCGGCCGGCCGCTGCCACTGCATCAGCACGGGCCGCAGCACCACGCCGCTGAAGCGCAGGTTCAGCGCGGTTTCGGGGACCAACGCCACGCCGACGCCGGAATGCACCATGGCGAGGATCGAATGGATCTGGGCAAGGTGCTGCACGTAATTCGGCACCAGGCTTGCGCGTGAGAACAACTCGACCAGGAGATCGTGGAAGTAGCGTGCTTCATAGGGCTCGTACATGATGAAGGGCTCGCTCGCGAGGTCCTCCAGGCGTAGTTGGTCTGCCTGCGCCAGAGGATGGCCGCCCGGCAAAGCCGCGACCAGCGTCTCTGCCGTCACGCGGAAGGCGTCAAGGCCGCCACGCGGAATCGGCGGGCGAAGCAGGCCGATATCGATCTCGCCGGAATCGAGCCGCTTGAGCTGGTCGCTGGAGACCATTTCCTTCAGCGATATTTCGACATCGGGCAGTTCACGCCGGCAGGCCGCAACCAGCGCCGGCACGTAGCTGTAGGCCGATGTCGCCGTGAAGCCGATATTGATCGATCCGGCCTTGCCGCTTGCCATCCGCCGGGCCAACACGGCTGCGCTTTCGGCCAGCTTGAGCAGATGCCGCGCATCTACCAGAAACCGGTGCCCGGCGGGCGTCAGCCGGACGGCGCGGTTGCTGCGCTCCAGAAGCGTCACTTCAAGGACGCGTTCGAGAATCTGGATCTGACGGCTGAGCGGCGGCTGCGTCATGTTCAGCCGCAACGCCGCACGCCCGAAATGCAGTTCTTCTGCAACTGCAACGAAGCAACGCAACTGGCTCAATTCAAACATGAAACCCGCATTTTCGACGTGAGACGAGGGACCGGTGACCGGCCGGATGTCCTGCTTCTATAGGCTGAGACACGGCCGATCCATCCAAAAAAGGTATCGACCTATCCGCAGACTAGTTCATGGGCGAGCTAGCCCATGACCTATCATTCTCCCAACGCAGCCTCGAAGGCTTGCAGCCTGCCGGTGAAACGGCGGGAACGCGCTGAACTGCGCTTTGAAACGGAGGAAATACCGATGTCTATGCCATCTCTCGCCCGGGCGATCGCCGCCGCTGTCCTTTCAGTGTCGATATGTGTCCTGGCGCCAAGCGGGGCCGTGGCTCAGAATTTCGAGCGGCCGGTGCGGCTGATCGTGCCGTTTGCTCCGGGTGGCACCTCGGACATCCTGGCCCGCCTGATCGGCCCGAAGCTATCCGCTGCCATCGGGCAGTCGGTCGTGGTCGAGAACAAGCCCGGTGCCGCAGGCAATCTTGGCGCCGACGCCGTCGCCAAGGCGCAGCCTGACGGTCACACTTTGTTGCTGATGGATGTCGGATCGCTGGCTACGGCGCCGAGCCTGTTCTCCGATCTCACTTTCGACGTTGAGAAGGACCTCGCGCCCATTTCCATGGTGATGTTCGGCCCCTACGTCCTGGCCGTCCATGAATCGGTGCCGGCGAAGTCAACGAAGGAACTGATCGAATACGCCAAGGCCAACCCGAACAAGCTTACCATCGCCAATTCGGGCGTCGGTGGCGCCACCCACATCACGGCAGTGGCGATGGCGAAGCAACTCGGGATTCAGTGGAAGAACGTTCCCTACAAGGGCGGGGCAGCCGCCTCGCGCGCCGTCGTTTCCGGAGAGAGCGGCGTGATCATCAACGGCGCTATCGCAACCATGCCGTTCGTGTTGAACAAGCAGCTCACCGGACTTGCGGTCACCGGGGAGCAGCGGCTGGCGTCGGCTCCCGATCTGCCGACCTTCAAGGAGGCGGGCCTGCCCGGCGGCGACGCCGGGACCTGGCAGGGCATCCTGACGACGGGCGGAACGCCGCCCGCCATGGTCGCGCGATTGAGCGCTGAAATCCGCAAGATCCTGGCAGAGCCCGAAATTCAGCAGAAGATCGCCGAGCAGGGCGGCGTCGTGAAGGCCCAATCGCCGGAGGAATTCCGCAACTGGCTGAAGGATGCCACGGCTCGTTGGGGCACCATCATCCGTGAGGCTGGCATCAAGGGTAGCTGAGGCGGGCCGATGACGCGTTCCCGGATCGACCTTCAGGACCTGCTGTTCGGCCTGTTTCTGGTGGCGGTGGCGGCGGGTACGCTCGTCGCCACGCGCAACCTGACGGTCGGTCACGCCGCCGATATGGGGCCGGGCTACATGCCTCCCGTTGTCGCGCTCGCGCTGATGGGCTTCGGTCTCTTCTTTACTGGGCGCGGGCTCTGGCGCATGCGCGTCGGCATCGCGCCGGTTCAGTTGCGGCCGCTGCTGGCGATCCTGGCGTCTGTCGGCGTTTTCGCGCTGACAGCCGAGCGCCTCGGCCTCGCCATCGCTTCCGTCGTCACCGTGATCCTCGCCAGCCTCGCCACGCGAGAAGGGCGGGTCGTCGAGACGGTGGCGTTTGCCGTCCTGCTTTCGGGTGCGGCGGTGCTTCTGTTCGTCAAGTTGCTGGGCCTGCCGATCCCGATCTGGCCCCGCTAGGCCGGCGCGATTTCAGGCAACGCATATGGATCTCTTCAACAATCTGCTGATGGGCCTTTCGACGGCCCTCGAACTCAACAATCTCCTGTTCTGCCTGATCGGCGTGGTCATCGGGACCGCGATCGGCGTGCTGCCCGGCATCGGTCCGATTCCGACAGTGGCGTTGCTGTTACCCTTCACCTTCGGCCTGTCGCCCCCGAGCGCCATGATCATGCTGGCCGGCATCTTCTACGGCGCGCAGTATGGCGGCTCGACCACCGCCATCCTGGTCAATGTGCCGGGCGAGACGTCGTCGGTCGTCACCTGTATCGACGGTCACGAGATGGCCAAGCAGGGCAAGGCGGGAACCGCGCTCGCCATTGCGGCCATCGCTTCGTTCTTTGCCGGCACGATGGCGACGATCGTGATTGCCGTCCTGAGCGTACCGTTGTCGGTGCTGGCGCTTAAATTCACCGCGGTCGAATATTTCAGTCTCCTCGTGCTCGGCCTGATCGCCGCGGTCGTCCTCGCGCACGGTTCGGTCGCCAAATCGCTGGCGATGGTGCTGCTGGGGCTGTTGCTCGGCCTCGTCGGAATCGACGTCTCCTCGGGCGTCGCGCGCATGACCTTCGGCATTGCCGCGCTGTCGGACGGACTTGATTTCGTGCCGATCGCGATGGGCCTGTTTGGGCTCGGCGAGATCATCGCCAACCTTGAGAGACCCGCCGAGCGGCGCGTCGTCAGCCAGTCGATCCGCAGCCTGATTCCGAGCCGGGAGGATCTGCGGGCAGCCTTTCCGGCGATGGTGCGCGGCACGACGCTCGGCTCCGTGCTGGGCGTATTGCCTGGCGGCGGCGCCGCGCTTCCGCCGTTCTCCTCCTATGCGCTGGAGAAGAAGCTCGCGCGCGATCCCTCGCGGTTCGGCAAGGGCGCCATTGAGGGCGTCGCCGGTCCGGAGGCCGCCAACAATGCCGGCGCCCAGACCAGCTTCATTCCGCTGCTGACGCTCGGCATTCCCGCCAACGCGCTGATGGCGCTGATGATCGGCGCGCTGATGATGCAGGGCATCCAGCCCGGCCCGCAGATCATGACCGAGCAGCCCAAGCTCGTCTGGGGCGTCATCGCCAGCATGTGGGTCGGCAATCTGATGTTGCTGGTGATCAACCTCCCGTTGATCGGCCTCTGGGTCTCGATGTTGAAGATTCCCTATCGCCTGCTGTTTCCCGCTATCGTCCTGTTCTGCTGCATCGGCACTTATGGCATTGCCAACAGCCTGTTCAACGTTTGGTTGATGATGGGCTGCGCCTTGCTCGGCTATTTCTTCATCAAGATCGGCGTCGAGCCGGCGCCGCTTCTGCTTGGCCTCGTGCTCGGGCCGCAGCTTGAGGAAAATTTCCGGCGCGCGATGCTGATCGCGGACGGCGATTTCACCGTCTTTCTGTCGCGGCCGATCAGCGCGGTCATTCTCGGCGTCGTCGCCATTCTGTTGCTGGCGTTGCTGTCGCCAGCAATCCTGAAAACGCGCAAGGAAGCGCTGGCGGAGTGAATACCGGCGGTGTCAATCGTGCAATTGCCAGCGGCCGATGACTCGAAACCGCGAACTCGCATCGTCCTGACGGCATAGCGCGATGGCGTCGATCGCGAGCGTCTCGATGCCGGTTGTCGCAAACCTCTCGCGCAGCATCGCCACGACCTGCTCGCGCCGTTCCGTGGGCAGTCGTCCGGTCAGCGTCATGTGGAAGCGGAATTCCTCGAAGACATAAGGATAACCCCAGCGGTCGAGATAGTCGCGTTGCCGTGGCGTCAGCGCTGCCGGATTTCGCCGCGCGCGATCTTCCGCGTTGAGGGGAGCGCGGAACGGATCGAATGCCTTGGTCGCCTCGGCGGCAAGCATATCGAGATCTGCCGACGGTTCGGCGGGAACTATCGCAATGAACCCGCTGATCGAATTGACGATCGGCCGGATCACCGGCACCGGCCGGGCAAGATCGGCAAACAATTCGCATGCTGCGGCAAGCCGCGTTTCGGCCTTCCCGTCGCCAAGTGCGATCGGCGCCTTCAGGGTGGCGTGAAAGCCGTATTTGCGCGGATCGTGCGTCAGGTCGCGCCAATCCGATGGGAGACCATCCGGAAAGGGAAGGTCTTCGCCGCCATGGGCGTCGTAACCGAGCAGCGATGCGCCGAACTGGTCGAGCGCACTGTCGGGTGCCGAGGTGTAGTAGATTGCGTACCGGGGATAATTTGCCATTGCGCCAGAATAGAGCCGCCTTACGCGGCTGCAACCGCCTTGCGCGGAACGACGGACGAACGGACAAGACGGTTCGTCTCCGTCAGATGCACCAGCCGACCCGCGGCAATGACGGCGACTACCCGCGGCCGCAACGGCACCGCGTCATCGACGAGGATGATGTCGGCGCGCTGTCCCGCGGCGAGGGTGCCGCGATCGGCGAGGCCGGCGGCGCGCGCCGGCGCCGATGAAATCAATTGCCACGCCGCGGCCAGCGGCAGCACGCCGTCGGCCGCAAGCCGGAAGGCCGCTAATAGCTGCGCGGGATAATAATAGTCAGACGCCAGCACCGAACACAGGCCCTTGGCGATCATGTCGGATGCCCTGGTCCAGCCGGTGTGGCTGCCGCCGCGCACGACGTTGGGCGCGCCGAACACGATGAAGTCGGAGGCTGCGGCAGCGTCGCGGGCGGTTTCCTCGTTGACCGGAAATTCGGCGATGGCAACGCCCTGCGCGCGAAAAGCCTGCCGCATCGCCGGGCTTTCATCGTCATGCGAGAGCATCCGGACATCAGCCGCGCGGGCCGCCTGCGCCAGCCGGCTGATCGACGCCGGCACGTCGTGGCCGCGGCAGACCACGCTTTCCACCAGGCGGTCGAACGCCTCATTGGTGAGCCCCGTGCGCTCAACCATTCGGCTGTGTTTCAGTGGTTTGGCTAGGCTGGCGACGGTCGAGTCCATATGATCGTTGAACGCGAACAGGTCGACGCGTCCTTCCGAAAGCCAGTCGATGATCTCGCTTTCGGCGTCGAGATTGTAGGTCTCGTGGCGTAGATGAAAACGGGTGTCGGCGGCGAGTTGCGGCCGCATCTGCTCGATCGCCTCCAGCAATTTGCGCGCATTGTCTGCGCTGCGCAGGCCGGGCTCCCACGACCATGTGGTGGCGTGGTAGACGGTCGTAATCCCGTTGCTGACTGCCTGCCTGTCGCTATCGACAAGTGCTACATCGATCGGAAAATCGACGCCGGGACGCGGCATCATCTGCCGCTCGAAGGCATCGCCATGCAGATCGACAATGCCCGGTAGCACCAGCAGCCGGTTAGCGTCGATCCCGGGTGCGCCATGGCTGTTGTCCGTACCGATGGCTGCGATCTCGCGGCCGGCGATCCGCAAGCCGGTTTCGGCGATTTCATTGCCGAGCAGGGCCCGACCACCTTCGATGAACAATTCCGTCACGATGCGGCACTCTGATTGAATTGCTGATGGCGGGATGCTTCGGCCGATTGGTATTTTTCGAGAAAGCCTTCGACATCGAGCTTGCGGAAATCGGGCAGGGCGCGGCGAAGCGTCTCGTGGTCCCAGTCCCACCATGCGAGCTCCGTGAGCCGCCCGGCAATCGATTCCGGAAACCGCCGCTTGACCGGCCGGGCTGGATTGAATGACCGCGCCGTGGCCGATCCAGACGTCATGGCCGATATGGACGTGATGCTCGCGCCGCCAGGCAAAGAACTCGGCATCGTCGCTCTCGCCCGGAAAATAGCTGCTGGCGCGATAGGTGAAATGCGCCTGCGAGGCCCGATACATCGGATGATTGCCCGGGTTGATCCGCGTCATGGCCGCGATCGAACAGAACTTCCCGATCGTCGTGTAGGTGATCTGCGAGTCGTTCACGACGTAGGAATAATCGGCCATCGTGACCTCGAGCAGAATGGTCCGGGCGCCGACCTCGGTATAGGCGCCGAGCCGGCAGTTGCGCACTGACGCGGTGGGGTCGATCGTCGGTTCAGTGGAAAGCAACTTGCCGGCCATCGGTGGACGTCCATCAGCAATCGGGGAAGGGCGGTGCGCTCGTCTTCGATGCGCTTGATGACAGGATCATGACGGATGCATGACGCCGACCGCTGCTGTGGACGAACGCCGCACCGCAGCAGTCGTGTCACACAACTGTAAGATCGAGCCGCTAGCGATGCTCCACGACCGGAACTCTGGAGCACTACATGCTGGTGGTAGAAGGTTTGACGTGCCGGTTCGGCACCAAGGCCGCGGTAGACAATGCGTCATTCTCGATTCAGCCCGGCAGCTTCGTCGGCGTGATCGGCAGATCCGGCGCCGGAAAGTCTACGCTGCTTCGGATGATCAACCGTCTCGCCGAACCTTCCGAAGGCCGCATCCTGTTCGAAGACGTTGACGTGACCGCGCTGCGCGGCAGGGAGTTGCGGCAGTGGCGTGCGCGCTCGGCGATGATCTTTCAGCAGTTCAATCTGGTCGGCCGGCTCGATGTCCTGACCAATGTGCTGATGGGGCGGCTTTCGACAGTGCCGACATGGCGGTCGCTGGCGCAGCTCTGGCCCGAAGAGGACAAGGCAATTGCGATGTCGGCGCTCGAGCAATTCGACATGGCCTCGATTGCGGCGCAGCGCGCCGACCAGCTCTCGGGCGGTCAGCAGCAGCGCGTCGCGATTGCGCGTGCGCTGGTTCAGCAGCCCGCAATGATACTCGCCGACGAGCCGATCGCCTCGCTCGATCCCCGCAACACTCGGATCGTGATGGATGCGCTGCTGCGCATCAACAAGCACTTCGGAATCACGGTGGTCTGCAATCTGCATTCGCTGGATCTGGCGCGCAGCTACTGCGATCGCCTGATCGGTATGGCCTCGGGTCGAATCGTATTCGACGGCGCGCCCGCGGCGCTGACCGATCGCATAGCGCGCGAACTCTACGATCTTGAGGCAGATGAGGTGATGGGCGTTGCGCCTGAGCATGTGCCGGCCAGCGCGGCGATTCCTGCTCTCGGCACGGTTGCCGCAGCCTGAGTGCTGCGTCTGTAAATCAAGAGTGGCGCGGGACTGAAATCTCGCCAGCTTCATCACTGCGAAACAGGAGACGTCATGATAGACCGTCATATGATTTTCGCCGCAGCGGCGGCATTGGTATTCTCAGCCTCGGCTGCCACGGCTCAGGACTGGAAGGCAAAATATCCTGAATTGGTGTTCGCAAAAGTTCCTGATGAGAATGCCTCGGGCACAACCAACCGATGGACGCCTTTGGCGGAGTATCTGTCCCGCGAGCTCGGAACCAAAGTCACGCTGCGGATCGCAAACGATTATGCCGCCGTCATCGAAGGCCAGCGGGCAGGGAACATCCACATAGCGATGTATGGCCCGGCGTCCTACGCGCGCGCTTACATAATCGGTGCGAAGGTCGAGCCGTTCGCGATCGAGGTGAATGGCGACGGAACCAAAGGCTATTATTCGGTCCTCTATGTCAAAAGCGATTCGAGCTACAAGGACATCAAGGACTTGAAGGGCAAGAATCTCTGCCTTGTCGATCCCAACTCAACGTCAGGCAACAACGTCCCGCGTTTCGCGATGGACAAGATGGGTATCGACCCGGAAAAGTTCTTCTCCAAAGTAGTCTATTCGGGAAGCCATGAAAACGCGGTGATCGGACTTGCGCAGGGTACCTGCGACGCGGCGTTCAACTGGTGGAACGATGAGAAGGAGTCAAACCTGCTCCGGATGGAACGGAAGGGCATGGCGAAGGCCGCCGATTTCAAGATCATCATGAAGTCCGAACAGATTGTGAATTCGCCGATGGCGTATCTCGGAAGCCTGCCCGCCGACCTCAAGGCGGCGATCAAGAAGGCAGTGCTGGAAATTGCGGTGAAGGACAAAGCCGCTTTCGACAAGATCTACGAGGGGAAGCAGTTGCCCTTCGTCGAGGTTGATCACAAGGCCTATGAGGCTGTGATCGATCTGACCAAGTTTGTCGACAGCATTCGCAAGCAGAAATCCTGAGGGGAACGAAGGGACCAGATGGATTGGGCAGATCGCGAGATCTGCCGATTCTCTCTCCTGAACATCCCATGCGAACAGCAGTCCCCGAATTTCCGGAAGCCAGGCTGCGAGAGCTCGCTGATCGCTATGCGGCTGCGGTTGCCGCCAAGCGGCGGCGCGTTTGGCTAGGTTCGGCGGTCCTGATCGCCGCGGCGATTGCTGCTGGCTGGATGGGCGATGTCAACTTTGGGAATTTCGTCGAGAATTTCTGGCGCTTCCCGGCCTATTTTGCCAGCATCGCCCCTAAATTTTCGTTCTCGACTGCGTGGGTTGATCTCACGGAGTGGCTTTGGGGACTGCCTCGCTGGACGCGACTTCTCGGAGACACGTTGCTGATCGCGTATATGGGAACGCTCACTGGAGCGATATGCGGCTTCGTTCTCTGCTTCCTCGCATCGGCCAACCTCGTGAAGTCCCGCACGACCGTTTTTGTTACGCGGCGCGTTCTCGAATTTTGCAGGACCGTGCCGGAGATCGTCTTTGCCCTGATTTTTGTGCTGGCGTTTGGTCTGGGGCCGCTGCCGGGCGTTCTCGCCGTCGCAATCCATACCACTGGAGCGCTGGGCAAGCAGTTCGCCGAAGTTGTTGAGAATATCGATAGCAAACCGATCGAGGGGGTGGCGGCAAGCGGAGGAAGCTGGCTTCAGATTGTCCGGTTTGGCGCGGTGCCTCAGGTTCTCTCGAACTTCGTAAGCTATGCCCTGCTGAGATTCGAGATTAACGTCCGCGGCGCGGCCGTGATGGGCTTTGTCGGCGCCGGCGGGATCGGGCAGGATTTGATCGAGGCCGTCCGCAAATTCTATTACACCGATGTCAGCGCCATCCTTTTGCTCATTGTCGTCACCGTCATGTTGATCGACTTTATCACGGAGCGGGTGCGCCACCGCCTCCTCGGGCTGGAGGGCTCCGCGACATGAACTCCTTCAGTTTTGAAAACCGAGCCGGCATCGTTGAACGTTATCCGGACATTTTCCGCCCGGACTGGTGGCACCGAGCAAAAATCGCAATCGGCTTTGGCGGGGCGATAGCGCTTTTTCTGTTCGGGATTGTCCAGCTCGACATTCCCTTTCACCGACTCTCTGACGGAATGGTCCGGCTGGGTGAATTCGTTCGGCTCATGTTGCCGCCTAATGCTGGTTCCTGGGCGGAAGTATTGAAATATCTGCATGCGCTCGGAGAGACGGTTTCGATTGCATTTCTCGGCACGCTGGGCGGGGCACTGCTGGCGTTACCGGTATCCCTGCTGGCGGCGCGCAATGTAGTTGCAAACCGGATCATCCACCTTTTGACACGCCGCAGCCTCGATACCATCCGTGGTGTCGATACCTTGATCTGGGCCCTCATCTGGGTCGGCGTCGTAGGGTTGGGTCCGTTTGCAGGTATCCTTGCGGTCATCTGCAGCGATTTTGGGACTTTTGGGAAGTTATTCTCGGAAGCTATCGAGGCTGCCGACAAGAACCCCGCTGAAGGGGTCAGATCGTCGGGCGGCAACCATCTCCATAGCGTCCGGTTCGGATTGTTGCCGCAGGTTTTTCCGATCTTGTTGAGTCAGGTGCTCTACTATTTTGAATCGAATACGCGGTCAGCGACGATTATCGGAATCGTCGGGGCAGGCGGAATTGGACTTCAGCTTGCCGAACAAATCCGTGTGCTGGAATGGCAGAAAGTCTCTTTCCTGATCCTGATGATCCTGATCGCGGTGTCCGCCATCGACTGGATCTCGGGCAAACTGCGCTTTGCCATCATCGGGCAGCGGGCGTTGGCGTGATGATTCCGTAGAGTGGGCAAAGGCGCGTTAGCGCTGTGCGCATCGTCTATCGATAAACCGCAATCGGGATTGGTGGGCACGCTTCGCTTTGCCCACCCTACGAGCTACAAACTAACCATTCTCCACCAGGAACTCGACGCGCTCGGCCGCAAAGCGCGAGCGCTTGGTCGTCAGCGGCTGGCCCGCGGCATCGACGTCGGTGCTGTCAACCACGAGCACGGGACGGCCGAGCGCGAGGTCCAGCCGCGCGGCGTCGGTTGCGTCGACGATGCCCGCAGTGATCCGGGTGGACGTGCGACGAAAATCCCGGATCCCGTAATGCGCAACCAGCTTGGTCATCGAGCGGACATTGGCGAACACCTTCCCGGCGTCGGGGAAGCGCTCGGCCGAAAGCCATGTGGTGCTGACGCAGATCGGTACGCGGTCGGCGAGCCGCACCGATTCGATCCGGACCAGGGGCGCACCGGTCTTTAGTCCTAGTTCTCGCGCGAGTTCACGCGTGGCTGCTTCCTCCGCCGCATCGATGAACTGCCCGCGCGGCTCCCGACCCCCGGCCCCGACGATTTCGGAAAACCGCGTCCGGGAGCGCAGGGGATAGCCGATGCGTCCCGTCTCGACATAGGTACCGCTGCCGCGCTCGGCGCGCACCAGGCCGCGTTCGGCAAGCGTGGCGAGCGCCCGGCGCACGGTGTGGCGGTTGACGCGATAGGTTTCGGCGATCTCAATCTCGCCCGGCAGCTTTTCGCCGGCGGCAAAGCGGCCGTCGGCGATGCCGCGCTCGATGCCGTCGGCGACCTGCCGCCACAGCGCAACGCCGGAGGGCGTATCCTGGATGCTCATGGAACGAAACCGGGCATCGGAGAAAAATCACCTCATAGTCACGAAACTGTCATGGCGCTTCGTTATCAAGTTGTCTAGTATCATAGACAACTTGATTCAGGCAAGGTCGATATGATGGCGGGTGACGAAAGTCTGGCAGACGAAGACGGTGGGCAGGCGCGACGCAAGGCCGCGATGGCGGTGCTGGCCCACTCCGAGGTCGTCGACATTGCCGCTCATCTCGAGGCGATTGCGTTGCCCGCGCATGAGGACCTGCGCGTATCAGAGAACGGCCTGGTCATGGTACGCGGCCGGATCGGCGGCGATGGCGCCCCCTTTAATCTCGGAGAGGCCACGATTTCGCGCGCGGCGGTGCGGCTTTCGACCGGAGAAATCGGCTTCGGCTACACGCTCGGCCGCGACCATCGCAAGGCGAAGCTGATCGCGCTGTGCGACGCCATGGTGCAGTCGGATGAGTTCGCGGCCGCGGTTGAAGCCGAGGTGATTGCGCCGCTGCGTACGGTGATGATGGAGCAGCGTAACCGCAAGGCTGCGGAGACGGCGGCAACACGGGTCGATTTCTACACTCTGGTGCGGGGTGAGGGCTGATATGACGACCGTTGCCGAATTGCCCGCAGGATTTGCCGACAAGGTGTTGTCGGCGCAATCGACCTTCCGGTCCGTGATGGATGCCATGGCGCGCCCCGGCAGCATTCAGCGCATCGCGTCACTGGCCGGTGCACCTGACGCGATGATGTGCGGCACGGCCGCCATCGCGCTGACGCTGTTCGATCACGATACGCCGGTGTGGCTCGACGGGCGGATGTCGGCGACGGCTGATGTCGCCAAATGGCTCAAGTTTCACACCAGCGCACCGATCGTTTCGGATTCGTCGACTGCCGGTTTCGCGCTGGTAGGCGATCCGCACGGCCTGCCGTCGCTCGATCGCTTCGCGTTCGGCAGCAACGAATATCCGGATCGTTCAACGACGCTGATCCTGCAGGTCGAAAGCCTGTCGGATGGTCCCGCGATCGAGTTGCGGGGGCCCGGAATCGACGGAACCGTGACGCTGCGCGCTTCAATCCAGCCGCAGGATCTGTTCGAGCGGCTAGCCGTGAACGCCGCGCTGTTTCCGCGCGGCATCGATGTCGTGCTGGTTCATGACGATGCCATTGTTGCGATACCGCGCACGACGCGGCTGGTGAGGGGAGGCTGACGATGTATGTTGCCGTCAAGGGAGGCGAGCGCGCCATCGAGAACGCCCACCGCCTGCTGGCGCATGAGCGGCGCGGCGACCGCGAGGTTCCCGAACTGTCGTTGGCCCAGATCTCCGAGCAGCTGTCGCTCGGTGTCGACCGCGTCATGACCGAAGGCTCGCTGTACGACCGCGAACTGGCGGCACTGGCCATCAAGCAGGCGCGGGGCGACCTGATCGAAGCGATCTTCCTGGTACGTGCCTTCCGCGCCACGCTGCCGCGCTTTGGTGCGACGGAGCCGGTCGACACCGGCGCGATGCAGGTGCGACGGCGAATTTCCTCGACGTTCAAGGATATTCCGGGCGGGCAGATTCTGGGGCCCACTTTCGACTATACCCATCGTCTGCTGGACCCGCAGCTTGCGGACGGATGTTCGCCGGATGCGCCCGCGACTGGCGAAGCGTCCGCCGCGGCGACGCCGCGTGTGACCGATATTCTCGGCCGCGACGGGCTGATTGAGCCTTCGCCGGCTGCCGATGCTGATGCTCCGGTCGGAGACCTGACGCGCGAGCCGCTGATTTTCCCGGCTGATCGTGACTTGCGCCTGCAAAATCTGGCGCGCGCCGACGAGGGATTTCTGCTGGCGCTCGGCTACTCCTCGCAGCGCGGCTATGGGCGGAACCATCCGTTCGCGGGTGAGATTCGCTTCGGCGAAGTGGAGGTCGAGTTCATGGCCGAGGATGCCGGCTTTGCCGTTCCGCTCGGCTCAATCGCGCTAACCGAGTGCCAGATGGTTAACCAGTTCAAGGGCTCGGCTACGGAAGCGCCGTGTTTTACGCGCGGCTATGGGCTGGCCTTCGGACAGAGCGAGCGCAAGACCATGTCGATGGCGCTGGTCGATCGCAGCCTGCGCGCCCGCGAGCTCGGCGAAGAAGTGATCGCGCCCGGTCAGGACGAGGAATTCGTGATGTCGCACTCGGATAATGTGCAGGCAACCGGCTTCGTCGAGCATCTCAAGCTGCCGCACTATGTCGACTTCCAGTCCGAGCTCGGCCTCTTACGCAAATTGCGCCAGGAGTTTGCCGAGGCGAACGAGGCCCCGCAAATGCAGGAGGCCGCGGAATGAACGCGCCGGCTTACAATTTCGCCTATCTCGACGAACAGACCAAGCGGATGATCCGCCGTGCGATCCTGAAGGCGATTGCGATCCCCGGCTATCAGGTGCCGTTCGCCAGCCGCGAGATGCCGATGCCCTATGGCTGGGGCACCGGCGGCGTGCAGGTCACTGCGGCGATCCTCGGGCCCGATGACGTGCTGAAGGTGATCGACCAGGGTTCCGACGACACCACCAACGCGATTTCGATCCGGAAATTCTTCGGCAAGACGGCGGGCGTTGCAACGACCACCGCCACGGCGGATGCGACCGTGATCCAGACCCGGCACCGGATTCCCGAGGCGCCGCTGCATGCCGGGCAGGTGCTGGTCTATCAGGTGCCGATCCCCGAGCCGCTGCGCTTCCTGGAGCCGCGTGAGACCGAGACGCGGCGCATGCATGCGCTCGGCGAATACGGCCTGATGCACGTCAAGCTTTACGAGGATATCGCGCGCTTCGGCCATATCGCGACCTCCTATGCGTATCCGGTGAAGGTGAACGCGCGTTATGTGATGGACCCGTCGCCGACGCCGAAGTTCGACAATCCGAAGATGGACAATTGCCCGGCGTTGCAATTGTTCGGCGCCGGGCGCGAGAAGCGCATCTATGCGATCCCGCCGCATACCACTGTGGTATCGCTCGACTTCGAGGATCATCCGTTTACGCGCTACCGGTTCGACGCGCCCTGTGCGCTGTGCGGCGCCGGCGATTCCTATCTCGACGAAATCGTCACCGACGACAAGGGCGGGCGGATGTTTGTCTGCTCCGACACCGATTATTGCGAGTCTCGCCAGTCGGCCGGCCATCGCGGCAGCGAGAGCGCCGCGCCGCACAAGGAGAGGGCGCATGTCTGAGCCGCAAGACGTCACGCCGGACGACCAGCCGTTGCTGGTCGCCGAACATCTCGGCAAGAATTACGGCCGGCTCACCGCCTGCTGCGACGTATCGTTTGCGCTCTATGCCGGCGAGGTGCTGGCCATCGTCGGCGAGTCCGGGTCGGGTAAGTCGACGCTGCTGCAACTGCTCTCAGCGCAGCTCGCGCCGAGCGCCGGTCGGGTATCATATCGGATGCGGGACGGTGTGCTGCGCGATCTGGCCGCGTTAGGTGAGGCCGAGCGCCGCTTTCTGTTCCGGACCGACTGGGGCTACGTGCACCAGGACCCCGCGCAGGGCCTGCGGATGGCGGTCTCGGCCGGCGCCAATGTCGGCGAGCGGCTGATGGCGGTGGGCTGGAATCATTACGGCCGCATCCGCGATACCGCCTCGTCCTGGCTGGAGCGGGTCGAGATCGATACCGCGCGCATCGACGACGCGCCGCGGACTTATTCCGGTGGCATGCGGCAGCGGTTGCAGATCGCGCGCAACCTCGTCACCGAGCCGCGACTGGTGTTCATGGACGAGCCGACCGGCGGGCTCGACGTATCGGTGCAGGCGCGGCTGCTGGATCTGATGCGCAATCTCGTCAGCGAGCTCGGCCTGGCCGCGATCGTCGTCACCCATGATCTCGCAGTAGCGCGGCTGTTGTCGCACCGCGTGATGGTGATGAAGGGTGGGCGCGTCATCGAAACCGGCCTGACCGACCAGGTGCTCGACGATCCCCGCGAGCCCTACACCCAACTGCTTGTTTCCTCGATCCTGCCGGCATGAGCGCACCAATGACAGCGATGATCGACATTTCGAACGCCGAAAAGACCTTCACCATGCACCTGCAGGGTGGCGTCGAGCTGCCCGTGGTGCGCGGCGTCACGTTCCATGTCGAGCCGGGTGAATGCGTGGTGCTGTCGGGCCCTTCAGGCGCCGGCAAATCCTCGATCCTGAAAATGATCTTTGGCAATTACCGCTGCGACGGCGGCCGGATCGGCATCCGGCATCAGGGCAGGGTGATTGATCTCGCCACGGCGGAACCGCGGCAGGTGCTCAGCGTGCGCCGCTCGACCATCGGATATGTCAGCCAGTTCTTGCGGGCAGTGCCGCGGGTGGCCACGATTGATGTCGTCGCCGAGCCCTTGATCGCGAACGGGACAGCCCGTGCGGAAGCACGCGATAAAGCCGGTGCGCTGCTGCGCCGCCTCAACATTCCTGAGCGGCTGTGGGCGCTGCCGCCATCGACGTTCTCCGGCGGCGAACAGCAGCGGGTCAATATCGCGCGCGGATTCATTTCCGACCTGCCGGTCTTGCTGCTGGACGAACCCACCGCATCGCTCGACGCGGCCAATCGCGCCGTCGTCGTCGAATTGATTGAAGAGAAGAAACGACGGGGTGTCGCGATGGTGGCGATCGTCCATGATGACGAAATTCGTCATCTGATCGCTGACCGGATCGTTGATGTGACGTCATTTGCCGCCGCGGCTTGAAGGAAGAGATGTGAGATGACCTCGAAGCACGAAACCATTCTTGGCAACGCCCGCATCGTGCTGGCCGACCGCGTGATCGAGCACGGCTGGGTCGCCTTTGTCGACGGCCGTATCGCCGAGTACGGCGAGGGCAGCGCTCCGGCCGGCAGCGAGGACGCCGGCGGCGACCTGATCATGCCCGGCCTGATCGAGTTGCACACCGACCACCTCGAAATGCACTATGTGCCCCGGCCGAAAGTATTCTGGGATCCGATCGCGGCGGTGGTCTCCTACGACGGCCAGTTGGCCACCTCGGGCATCACCACCGTGCTGGATTCGCTGCGGGTCTGGCGCGAGGATGGCGCCGAGGAGGTTGACGGCAGGGCAGGCGTCCTGGCGGAAGCGATCACATCCGCGCGCGATGCGAACCTGCTGCGTGCCGATCACTTCCTGCACTTGCGCTGCGAAATCCCGATGCCGAGCGTGGTCGAGGAAGCCAAGGAGCTGGTCGACCGGCCGGACGTGCGGCTGATGTCGCTGATGGACCACACGCCGGGGCAGCGCCAGTTCCGCGACGAGGTCAAGCTGCGCGACTATTATCGCGGCAAGGGTGGCGGGAAGACCGACGCCGAGCTCGATGCGCTGTTCGAGAAGCGCTTCGCCTACCAGAAGGCCTATGCCGCGACCAACATGCGCCAGATTGTGGCCCTTGCGCATCAACATGAAATTCCGCTCGCCAGCCATGACGACACGACCGAGGAGAACGTCGCCGATGCGATCAAGGATCGGGTTTCAGTGGCCGAGTTTCCGACCACGATGGAAGCGGCGCGCGGGCTGCATCGGGCGGGCATCGGCATCCTGATGGGGGCGCCGAACGTGGTGCGCGGCGGTTCGCATTCCGGCAACATCGCCGCCGTCGATCTCGCCCGCGAAGGGCTGCTGGATATCCTGTCGTCCGACTACATCCCATCGAGCCTGTTGATGGCCGCACTGCAATTGCCGAAGCACGTTCCCGCGATCGATTTGGCATCCGCTATTCGTACGGTGACAAAAACGCCGGCCGAAGCCGTTGGCCTTGCTGATCGCGGCGAGATCGCGCCCGGCAAGCGCGCCGATCTGATCCGGGTACATGTCGCCCGCGACATTCCGGTGGTGCGCAGCGTCTGGCGGGAAGGGCGGCGGGTCGCATGACGGAGACGCTGACAACCACACCGACAGATCAGGCAGTTGCAATCGGGCCGGGCCGGCTGGTGCTCGTGGTCGGCCCAAGCGGCGCGGGCAAGGATACGCTGCTGGGCCTCGCCAGGGCAGCCTGTGCCGACGATGGCGATATCGTATTTCCCCGCCGCGTGATTACGCGCGAAGCCTCGGCATCGGAGGAAAACGAAGAGGTCAGCCTCGGCACGTTTCAGGAGGCGCTGGCGCGCCGCGAATACGCCATGCATTGGGAGGCCCACGGCCACTGCTACGCCCTGTCGCGCGCGATCGACGACGAAATCCGTGCCGGACGAACCATCGTTGCCAACGTATCGCGCACCGTGATCGGCGCCATGCGCCGCGCCTATGCCGATGTGGTGGTGGTTTCGATCACGGCCCCGCCGGACGTTCTGGCCGAACGGATTGCGATGCGCCGGCGAAGCAGCGACGGCAAGCTCGACGCTCGCCTCGGTCGCACGGTGGAGGATGAAGCCGCCGCGCCTGATGTCACCATCGTCAACACCGGCAGTGCCGAATACCATGCCCGCCAGCTCGTTCGCGTTATCAAGAACGAGAAATGGCACGAGTGAGAGGAAACAGGAAATGACGGTTGTCGCGACCATCGAGCAACTCGAGGCCATCTACGGCTTTCCCAACGATGCCTCGACGGTAAAGGTCGCTGACCGCGTCACGCCAGCCTATCGCGCCTTGATGGACAAATCGCCGTTCGCGGCGCTGGCGACCTGTGGGCCGGAGGGGCTGGACTGCTCGCCCCGCGGCGACCTGCCGGGCTTTGTTCGCATCCACGACGAGAAGACGCTGATGATGCCGGATCGTCGCGGCAACAACCGCTGTGATTCCTTGCGCAACATTGTGCGCGATCCCCGGGTGGCGCTTCTGTTTCTAATCCCTGGCTCCGGCAGCACGCTGCGCATCAACGGTCATGCGCATGTCTCGGCGGATCCGGACCTGCTTGCCTCATTCAAGATGGAAGGCAAGGCGCCGCGCACCGTCATCGTTATGACGGTCGAAGAAGTTTACTTCCAGTGCGCGCGCGCCATCGTGCGTTCCGATCTCTGGAATCCCGACAAGCGAGTCGATCCCAAAAGCTTGCCGTCGCCCGGCCAGATCCTCGCCGAGATGAGCGACAACACCGTCGGCGGCGAGAAATACGACCGCGAATGGCCGGAGCGCGCGCGGCAGACCATGTGGTGATGGGCGCTGATATCGCATCGCGATCTGGCAACCGATGATGTCAGGCGGAGCGGATCACCTTTTCCGCGCATTTGAGAAAATTCCGGACCAGCGGATTGAGAGAATCCCTGCGCCAGCAAACCGCGACGTCGATGGCGTCGTCGGCGTCGAGGAAGGGCCTGAACACGACGCCGGTCGGGCATCCGAGCTGGGCGCAGGCGGGGAGGATCGCCATGCCTTCGCCGGCAAGCACCAGGCTGAGCGCGGAGTGCACCGTCTCGACCCGGTTCGCGATGGGCATGCTGACCTGATGCCGCCGCAGCAGTGACGTCACGACTGACGTCGCCGGATCCTCGGCGGGCACGGGCAGGCTTATCAGCGGGCGGCCCTGCAGCTTTTTCACCGGCACCGCCGCCGAGCGTGCGAGCTGCGAACCGGCCGGCATGGCCAGCATCAACCGCTGCTTTCCGATCGTGGAGGCTTCAATCTCGCTGTGGCGAATGGCGGGCATGCACAGCGCGACGGTGACGGTGTGATCCAGCAGCCGCGCCTCGCGCGTCGATGCGCTCAGCTCAATGAACTCCAGATCGACCTTGGGGAGCGATCTTCGCAGTTCAGGCACGAGCCTCGGCAACACGGCGTGGGTCAACGCGAACATGTAGCCGACCGACAGTCTCCCCCGGCGCCCCGCTGCCACCGCGCGGGCCGCCTCAAAACCTTCAGCCGTCAGGGCCAGCGCTTCCCGCGCGCGAGAAAGCAAGGCGCGGCCAGCCGCGGTCAGCTCCATTCCCCGCGTGCCTCGGCGAAACAGCGGCGTTCCCACTTCCGATTCCAGTTTGCGGATTTGCACCGATAGCGGCGGCTGCGCCATGCGCAGGCGGACGGCCGCCCGGCCGACGCTGCGTTCTTCGGCTACGGCAACGAAATAGCGGAGACGCCGGAGGTCCATTTTTGCTATACCGAAATCGTATGGGTCAGTTGTGCGATGGTATTGGACGGAATGTCAATCTGAATGTCATCTTTGCGTCATTCGACCCTTAAGGACTTTGGCGCGATGAGTGACGAACTGTGCTTCCTGTCTGCGACCGACCTGCGCGCGCGGATCGTCCGTAAGGATGTCTCACCGGTCGAACTTACGCGTGCCGTGCTGGCGCGCGCCGAGCGGCTGCAGCCCGAATTGAACTGCTTCATCACGCTGTGCGGCGATGAGGCCATGGCCGAGGCGCGGAAGGCGGAGCGTGCAGTCATCGCCGGAGAGCCGCTCGGCCTTCTTCACGGCATTCCCTACACCGCGAAAGATCTCGTCAACACCAAGGGAGTGCGCACGACCTTCGGCGCGGTGCCTTTCAAGGACAACGTTCCTGACCATGATGCGGTCGCTGTGGCGCGAATGCGGGCAGAGGGTGCCATCCTCGTGGGCAAAACCACGACGCCGGAGTTCGGCACCAAGTGCCTGACGGACTCGCCGTTGTTCGGCCGCACGCGCAATGCCTGGAGCGCCGCGCGCTCGAGCGGCGGCTCAAGCGGGGGTGCAGCGGTTGCGGTTGCCAGCGGCATCGCGCCTCTTGCGATTGCGACGGACGGCGGCGGTTCGACGCGGATTCCGGCAGCCTGCAACGGCGTCGTCGGGCTGAAGCAAAGCAACGGCGTCATCCCCCACAGCCAGGTACAGGATGCGTTCGGCAACCAGACCTATGTGACCCCGATGACGCGCACCGTCGCGGACACCGCCTTGATGATGCAGGCGATGTCGGGCGAAGACGCGTCCGATCCGTGGTCGATCGGATTTCCGCAGTGGAATTTTGTCGACGATGCGGCGCCGAACGGCGATCTGCGCGGACGCAAGATTGCATTCTGCCTCGCGCCGCTCGGCCGGCCGGTTGCAGCCGCTGTCGCCGCCGCATTCAAGGTCGCGTTGGCGAGGCTGGAGGCCCTCGGGGCCGAGGTCGAGGAAATGCCCGGTGAGGGGTTTGAGGTGGAGCCGATCTGGCGCGCCATCAATCACACCGCCTGGCGCGCGCGGTTCGAAAAGCTCGCGGCCGATCATGGCGAGGTGCTGAGCGAGACCTTCATGAAGCAACTGGCGCTGGCCACGAAGGTCAGCGGTGTTGACTATCAGCGGGCGATGTTTGACCGTACGGCGCTGTTCCGGCGGATCCAGACCTTGATGCAACGGGCCGATATTCTCGCGATGCCGACCATCACCCGAACCGCGCTTCCGATCGACCAGGACCTGTTCGGCACGATCGAAATCGACAGGCGGGTATTCAGCGACGTGCGGCCGAGCTGGTTTCCCTGGACTATGCCGTTCAACATGACCGGGCACCCCGCCGTCGGTCTGCCCTGCGGCTTCGATGCGGACGGCCTGCCGATCGGCATCCAGTTGGTCGGGCAATTCCGTGGAGACATCGAATTGCTGCGCGTCAGCGCGTTGTTTGAGGCTTCGCAAGATCTGCTCGGCCGGTGGCCGAGCCTGGCAGGATAAGTGACAAATGCGGCTGCCGTGATACTGGCCGCTAACAGGGGAATAGGGACTTGAGCGTCTTCATTTTCCGCCGCTTTCTGACGCTGATCGTGACGCTGCTAGGCGCATCGCTGATCATCTTCCTTGTTCTGGATGCCTTGCCCGGCAATGCCGCGCAGATGCTGATGGGCGCGGATGCCTCGCCCGATGCGGTGCGGGCGCTGACGATCAAGCTCGGGCTGGATCAGCCGCTGCACTATCGCTACGTCCGTTGGATCATGGGGCTGCTGACGGGCGATCTCGGCAATAGCTATGTCTATGGCACGCCTGTTGCAGGATTGATCGCGGAGCGTCTCACGCTCACCATTCCATTGGCGATCATGTCCATGTCCATGACGGTGGTGCTGGCGCTCTCTGCCGGCATCTATACGGCGGCGAATCACAACAAGCTCGGCGATGTCGGCGTGATGTCGATGACGCAGTTCGGCATAGCGCTGCCCAATTTCTGGTTCGCCATCCTGCTCATTCTGTTGTTCTCGGTGAAACTGCAATGGCTCTCAGCCGGCGGATTTGCAGGCTGGGACGAAAGCATATTGGCCGGCATCAAGTCGCTGCTGCTGCCTGCGATCTCGCTCTCGGTGGTGCAGGCGGCGATCCTGGCGCGGGTCACGCGCTCGGCCGTGCTTGAGGTGCTGCGCGAGGATTTCGTGCGCACCGCGCGCGCCAAGGGCCTGAGCAAGCGCGACGTCTTGTGGCGGCATGTGCTGCGCAACGCGATGATCCCGGTGATGACGATAATGGGGCTTCAGTTCGCCAATCTACTGGCGGGCACGATCGTGATCGAGAACGTGTTCTATCTGCCGGGTCTCGGCCGGCTGATCTTCCAGTCGATTGCCAATCGCGACCTGATCGTCGTGCGCAACTGTGTGATGCTGCTGGCGGGAGTGGTCGTCATCGTCAACTTCGTGGTCGATGTGCTCTATGCCTTCATCGATCCGCGCATCAAGGTGCATAACCTATGAGCACGCCGATGAGCGCTTCGGTTGAAGTTGGGGCCGCCACCGCGCGACCCGCGACCGGCTTCTGGCGCCGCGCGCTGCGCCATCGCAGCTTTGTCACCGGCGGCACGCTCAGCCTGATCGTGCTCTGTGCTGCCGTGCTGTCGCTGGTGTGGACGCCGTATTCAGCCTATGAAATCGACGTGGCATCCAAGCTGCGGCCGCCATCCGCCGCGCATTGGCTCGGCACCGATGTGCTCGGCCGCGACATCGTCTCCCTGCTGCTGGTTGGCGCCCGCTCCACCATTATGGTCGGCATCATCGCCGTCGGGATCGGCCTCACCTTCGGGGTGTGCCTTGGGCTGCTCGCCGCGGCGCGCAAGGGCTGGACCGAGGAGCTCATCATGCGGCTGAGCGACTTCACCTTCGCCTTTCCCGCCGTGCTCTCGGCGATCATGCTGGCTGCCGTCGCCGGTCCGGGCATGGTGACCTCGATCACCGCGATCGGTATCTTTCAGATTCCAACGCTGGTGCGGGTGACCCGTGGATCGGCCAATGCGATCTGGGCGCGGGAGTTCGTGCTGGCCGCGCGCGCCTCGGGCAAGGGCGGTTTCCGCATCACCATCGAGCACGTGCTGCCGAACGTCCTGCCGATCCTGATCGTGCAGGCGACGATCCAGTTCGCACTGGCGATCCTGGCCGAAGCGGCGCTGTCCTATCTCGGGCTCGGCACGCAGCCGCCGCAACCGTCCTGGGGCCGCATGCTGAACGACGCGCAGACGCTGCTGTTCCAGTCGCCGATGCTCGCGGTCTATCCGGGCGCTGCGATCGCGGTCGCCGTGCTTGGTCTCAATCTGCTCGGCGACGGGTTGCGCGATCTGCTCGATCCCCGGCTGGCACGGGAGCGTTGATCATGTACGGTTCCGCCAACACGCCTCTGATCGAAGTCAAGGATCTCGGTATCAGGCTCAACACCAGCCGCGGTTCCGCACAGGCTGTTCGCGGCGTCAGTTTCTCGCTGAAGCGAGGCGAGACGTTGGGCCTCGTCGGCGAATCCGGATGCGGCAAATCCGTCACCGCGCTGGCGCTGATGGGCCTCTTGCCCGACAGCGCCGTCATCAGCGGCAGCATCCGCCTCGACGGCAGCGAGTTGGTGGGCCTGTCGGATGCGAATTACTGCAAGCTGCGCGGCAATCGGATCAGCATGATCTTCCAGGAGCCGATGACCGCGCTCAATCCGATGCATACGATCGGGCGCCAGGTGGCCGAGCCGCTGCGCCGCCATACCAATTGCTCGGCGGCAGAGGCACGCAAGGAGGCTATCGCCTTGCTCGATCGCGTCGGGCTCCCCGATGCGGCGAAACGCGTCGATGCCTATCCGCACCAGTTTTCCGGCGGCCAGCGGCAGCGCGTCACCATTGCCATGGCGCTGGCCTGCCAGCCCGACGTGCTGATCGCCGATGAGCCGACCACGGCGCTCGACGTCACCATCCAGGGGCAGATCCTCGATCTGATCGCGGACCTCGTAGCCGAGCGGGGCATGTCGATGATCCTGATCTCGCACGATCTCGGCGTCATCGCCGAGAATGTCCAGCGCATGATGGTGATGTATGGCGGCACCGTGGTCGAAAGCGGCGCAACGAATGCCGTGTTCACGCGCATGGGGCACCCGTATACGCAGGGCCTGTTCCGCGCGCGTCCGCGCCTTGGCGCGCGCAAGGGCACTCGGCTGAAGACCATCGCCGGCACCGTGCCAGAACTTGCCGATCTGCCCGCGGGCTGCACCTTTGCCGATCGTTGTATGATCGTCGAGGATCGCTGTCGCGTGGCGCTGCCGGCTGTGGTGGACGTCAGCGCCGGCCATGGCGTGCGCTGCATCAGGACGGATGTTTCAATGGCCGAGGCGGTCGGAGCAGTGGGCGCATGACCATGCTGGAGCAGACGCTGCGCCTCGCCGAGCCACCGCTGCTCGATGTCAGGGATCTGGTGCAGCGTTACGCGCTGCCGCGTGAAAGCATGTTCAAGCCAGCAGGGCAGGTGCATGCGCTCAACGGCGTTACTGCGCAGGTGATGGCCGGCCGGAGCCTCGGCGTGGTCGGCGAATCCGGATCAGGCAAGTCGACCTTCGCGCGGCTGGTGATGGCGCTGGAGCAGCCGTCATCGGGGGCGGTGTCGCTGATGGGCCGCGACCTCAACCGGATGCCGGCCGACGAATTGCGCCGCGCCCGCCGCGATTTCCAGATGGTGTTTCAGGATCCCTATGGCTCGCTGGATCCGCGACAGACCATCGCGCGCATCGTCGCCGAGCCTTTGACCGCGCTCGGACGGATGGATCGCGGTACGCTACGTGAGCGTGTTGCCGGCGTGCTGCGGCAAGTCGGGCTGCGCGACGCCGACATGGACAAGTTCCCGCATGAATTCTCCGGCGGCCAGCGGCAACGCATCGCGATTGCGCGCGCGCTGATCACCCAGCCGAAACTGATCGTCGCTGATGAACCCGTCAGCGCGCTCGACGTCTCCGTGCAGGCGCAGGTGCTCAATCTGCTGCAAGACCTGCAGGATCAGTTTGGCTTGAGTTACATCCTGATCAGCCACGATCTCGCAGTCGTCGATTATCTCTGCGACGAGATTGCGGTGATGTATCTCGGCCGGATCGTCGAGCAGGGCAGCCCCGAGGATCTGTTCGCGCATTGCGCGCACCCATATACGCGGGCGTTGCTCGAGGCCGTGCCGCGCGCAAGTGGCGGCGGGGTACGCCGCCGTCGCGGCGCCCAGGTGATCGCGTCCCAGTCGACCGGCGCGACCGGATGCGCTTACGCGTCGCGCTGTCCGCTGGCCGACCAGCATTGCCGCGACACCGCGCCGGCGCTACGCAACGTCAGCACGGCGCACCTTGCCGCCTGTCACCACGCCGAGGCCGTGATGGCGTTGCCGCCAGCAGCCGGGGGTTAGCCTTTTGAGCGAGAGTGCACTAGGTTGTCTGAATAGGTCCGGGGGAGAAGATATGCTGAAAAAACTGACCATTTTCGCGGTGGCCGCAGCGTTCGCCGCAACGCCGCTGCCGAGTCTGGCGCAGAGCAAGAAGGACAGCGTCGTCATGGCGATGACGCTGGAGCCGCCGGGGCTCGATCCCACCAACGCCGCGGCTGCGGCGATCGCCGAGGTCACGCTCTATAACCTCTATGAGACGCTGACCAAGATCAATGAAGATGGTTCGGTATCTCCGCTCCTCGCCGAGAGCTGGCAGGCGTCGGCCGACCTGAAGACCTATACGTTCAAGCTCCGCAAGGGCGTCAAATTCCACAATGGCGAGCCGTTCGATTCCGCGGCGGTGAAGTTCTCCTACGACCGCAACGCGGCGCCGACCTCTACCAACAAGGACAAGAGCCTGTACCAGGCTTTTGAATCGGTCACCGCGCCCGATGCGGAAACCATCGTCGTCGTCGTGAAATATTCCGAACCGAACCTGCCGTTCCTGCTCGGTCAGGCAGGTGGCTCGATCGTCGAGCCGAAGAGCGCGCCGACCAATGCGACGCAGCCGGTCGGCACCGGACCCTACACGCTCGGCGCTTGGGCCAAGGGGTCGTCGATCACGCTGAACAAATGGCCGGATTATCGCAACGCCGCCGCGATCAAGCTTTCCAAGGTCACCATCCGCTTCGTCCCCGATCCCGCCGCGCAGGTCGCCGCGCTGCTTTCCGGGGATGTCGACGCGATTCCACGCGCCCCAGTGCAGCGCAGCGTGGCGCAGTTCAAGGCCGATCCGCGCTTCAATGTGTTGATCGGTGGCTCCAGGGCCAAGACGATAGTCGGCATCAACGCACGAAGAAAACCGCTCGACGATGTGCGCGTTCGCCGCGCCATCCTTGCCGCCATCGATCGCAAGGCGATGATCGACGGCGCAGTCGACGGCTTCGGTACGCCGATCGGCAGCTTCTATACGCCGGCATCGCTGGGCTATATCGATACCACCGGCATCAATCCCTATGACCCTGAAAAAGCCAAGAAGCTGCTCGCGGAGGCCGGCGTGAAGACGCCGCTTGAGCTCAGCCTCAAGCTGCCGCCGCCGCCTTACGCGCGGCAGGGCGGCGAAGTCCTCGCGGCCCAGCTCGCCAAGGTCGGCATCATCGCCAAGATCGAGAACGTCGAATGGGCGCAGTGGCTGTCGCAGGTGTTTGCCGGTAACGGTCCGCACAATTTCGATCTCACCATCGTCTCGCATGTCGAGCCGTTCGACCTGGTGAAGATTACTGAGCCCGACTACTATCTCGGCTACAACAACGAAGCCTTCAACGCGCTCTACAAGCAGATCACAGCGACGCCGGCCGAGGCCGAACGCGCCAAGCTGCTCGGCGATGCACAGCGCATGCTGGCAACCGACGCGGTCGCCGGCTTCCTGTTCCAGCCGCAATGGATCACCATTGCGAACAAGAAGCTGAAGGGCGTGTGGAAGGAAGTCCCGCAATTCGAGAACGACTTCTCCGCCTGGTCCTGGGAATAGCCGCGGCGAACCCGACAAGGCGGTCCGGATTCGCTGCGTTGGACACGATCGCACGGCTGTGCCGTGCGCTGAGCCGGCGCTGCATTTGGTCGGTGTCGTCGTGCCGTGCACATGGGCGATGGTACTGGACCAAATTGGCGCGGCCACGACGTTGCACCTCGTCGCCGATCATCGCGACGGAGACTGCGGGCAATTGCTCGGCCGCGGCTTGCTGCCGCGCTTGTCGGCCGGCACGTTGCAATTGTCGATCCGCTGCTCGTCCATCCACTTTTTTCCCATGCGCTCTTTTCCGGTCAGCGATGGCCCGTCAGCGGGCAGGGTGGCCGCTGCATTCGGAGCGGTTTGGTCAGGTTGCCTGTCCTGCGCGAGGGCGCCCGATGCAAGGCAGAGTGCGAGAAGAAAACTGATCAACGCTGGGTGATTCGGTTCCATCGGATGTCCTCACCGAGATCGGAAACCTCAGATTAAACCTGCCGATATTCACGTCGCCACCCGGAACCTGCAGACAATGGGTCGGTTGCCTCTCATCACGTCGTGCACGCTTCACGTGAAGAGGAGAGACAGATGAAAATGAAGCATCTTATTCTTGCCGGTTGCTCCGCCCTGGTCTTGAGCACCGGCGCAGCGCTGGCAGGCCCTTGTGATACGGGCCGCGCCGCTAACCTGAAGGACGCGGGCTCCGGACCTGCCCAGACGGGCGACAGCCAGACGACAGGCATGGCCGCCAACACCAGTCAACATCCGCCGACCGGTACGATGAATCGATCGGCCGGAGACGTTGCTGCATCGTCGCAGGATACGCAGCGCCAGATGCAGGGCGAACCGACGGCTGCACAGCAGGCCGAAGGCGCCAAGGCTGACAAGCAAACCGCCGCAGACAAGGATTGCTAGGGTGCGGAGCTGACGCGGTGACAGACGTCGCCGCCTCAGTGGGTTCTCAGCGGCAGATAAGCGAACGAGCACGGGGATCGATGCGACGCTGCGTCGATCCGCCGCTTTACCTGCCTTGTCCAAGAGCGAAATAGCCTTGTCCAAGAGTGAAGTGTCCGGCGCCTCAAGTGTGCGGATTCATCGACGCTCGATGTTCCGAGCTTGCGCTACGTTCGAGGGCAACCTAGTTTCGATGACGGCACGAGGTCGTGCCAACCTGCTTGGGAGGACCCTGATGAGTTGGAAGACTCCGAAGATCGTGGAAGTGCCGGTGGGCATGGAAATTAACATGTACGCCTGCGCGGCGCGTAAATAAAAACGCGTCGAAACGGTCTGCCCGGCTCCGGCAACACCTGTTGCTGCGGGCCGGGCAAGCTGTACGGAAAATTTTCCGCTGCCTGCAGAAGGCGCAAATCCCGCCAAACTGGACAGGAATTCCTCAGGTGGCCGCCGATATTGAAGGCGCCCGTCGGATTGTACGTTGTTTCGCCCACATTCCAGATGTTCCGATGGCTCGCCGATGATCACTGCATCATGCTAGGGTCGGCCAACGACGGATTCTGGCCACTTAAACCCGATGACCCGCTGAATGCGAATGTCTATGCGCGCAAAGACCTTCCAGGCGGCGGTCGTGTCTCTTGCTGCGCTGCTGCCGGCTTACACGCACGCCGAAGGCATCGATACCGAGCATATATTCGGCTTCATGATTGGAACTGATGTCGGCAGTGTCGGCGAACGGGAATTTCAAACCGAGACGACCGGCCGCTTTGGCAGGAGCGGCGGCATCTACCGGGCTCTCAGCCAGGAATTTGAGCTGGAGTTCGTTCCGGTCAGGAATTTTCGAGTCGAGGTCGGTAGTACGTTTGCATCGCATCTGATCAGCGGCGCGCCGGGGCTTGACGATCAGCGCCGGCTATCGTGGCAGGGCGCGTCGGTCGATTTTCGCTACCGTTTTCTCGATCGGGAGACGGCGCCGTTCGGGCTCACCTTCGCGACAGAAATGCACGCGCATCGTGTCGATGAAACGACGGCTGAATCGGTCAGGAGTTTCGGGACGGAATTCAGGCTGGCGTTCGATCGGGAGCTCGTGCCGGATCGTGTCATTGCGGCGTTCAATCTGATCTATGAACCGGAGTGGACGCGCGTTGTCGCCGGTCGCACCATGGAGCACGATTCCACGGCAGGTGCAGCGCTTGGGGTGTTGGCGCAAGTGCGGCCGGGTTTTCTGCTGGGCGGCGAGGCGCGGTACTTGCGCAAGTATGAGGGGATCGGCCTGGAGGAGCTAGCGGGGCAGGCGTTGTTCATTGGTCCGACAGCGTATTTCCAATTGTCGAAGCGCTCGCGGCTTACCGCGAGCTGGAGCGTTCAGGCGTGGGGACGCCCGGCGGGGTCAGCCGCCAGCCTTGATCTCGTCAATTTCGACCGCCACCAGGCGCGGCTGGTATTCGGCGTTAACTTCTAGCGGGAGGCGCTGGGTTCCGGCTTTCACGGTGGTGTGAAACCTTGCTTCGCCCATTGCCGTATCTCTTTGCGTTATCATCCGGGAACAACCCAAGGGATCTCCAGGCATGACCCCGATAGATTTGATCGTGACCGTTTGTGCGGTGCTCTCGCCGGCCACCTGCGAGGAAACCCATCTCGTCTTTTCCTCGAATGTTTCGTTGCGGCAATGCGCTATGGCAGCGCCTCCCTACATCGCGAAATGGGTGGGCGAGCATCCAAAATGGACGGCGGTCAAATGGCGCTGCGAATATCCCGGCAGCAACCGGAAGGCTTCGGGAGAAGCCGTGTGGTCTGCAGGCTGATATCGCCGGAAGTGGCTGCTACTTGTTGCAATCCTTGAGATCCTTGTCCTCGACTGAAAACACGGCGTCAGCCTTGATTTCGATGTCTCGGACGAAGCAGTGCTTCGCGCCGCGATAGCCGACCTTGGCGTCATAGCGCCCCGGCTCCACGCCCGTGATGCGAAGGCGCTCGTCGTGATCGACTTCCTTGTCCTTGTCGTTCAGGGTCTGGTTGGGCCCCCAGTCGTCCTTGCCGACCGGTGAAAGCTGAAACTCGGAAATGGTCGCGGTCGTCAGATTCCACAATCGGACGCCTTTTCCCTTTCCCTGCGCGGCCACTTCATTGGCGCTCGCTGACAACAGTGCCGCCAAAGCCAGTAACCATCGCATCGGGCAGTCCTTTCATCGTGGAACGGGTGGAGCTGTCATTGGCTGGTCAGACGATCGCGATTCTTGGCCTTGTCGAAATTTTTTGCCCGGTCGAGGCCAATGGGAGCGATCAACCGGACCGAAGCGAGATCGGCACCATCGAAATCGGTATCGATGACGATGACACCGGTCAAGTCGGCGCCTCCAAGCTGAGCTCCCTTGAGAGAAGCGCCCGTGAGATCGCCGCCCTTCAGCACGGCAAATTCGAGATCGACGCGCGACAGGTCGGCACCGCGCGCGTTCAGTCGTTCCAGATTGGCGGATTTCAACACCGCGCGCATCAGGCCCATGGACTGGTTGCGCATGTCGGCGCCCAGATTTGCGTCCGCGATCGAGGCGCCGACGAGGCTTGCGCCGGTGAGGTCGGCAGCGACGCGTGCGCCCGAGAGATCGGCGCCGTCGAGGCGGGCGCGCGCCATCTGCGAAGCGAACAGATTTGCGCCCCTCAGGCTTGCGCCGGTCAGGTCGGCCTCGAGCAGCCATGCCTGGTCGAGGATGGCACGGTCTAATTTGGCGCCGGCGAGCTTTGTCTTGTTGAGCTTGGCTGCGCGGAAAATGGCGCCGGACAGGTTGAGCCCCGACAGATCGAGGCCTGATAGTCGCTTTCCCGTGAAATCAGCGGGCGCTGTGGTGGTCGCCGCCGTGAGCGCGGCCTCGACCTCGGCGCGGGTCAATTCGGCCGTGACCATATCGGGCGAGGACAGGTCGACATGACGCATCATGTCCTGCGCCGTTGCCGTCATAGCCACAAGAGCAAGGCCGAGCGCGGCAATTCCAATCGAGCGCTTCATCGTCAACTCCGCCTGTGGCGCATCTTAGCACCGGCCTCAAGCACTGCCTATGAGGCATCGCGCTCGGCGGAATGGCCATTGATGCGCCGCATGATGTCCAACTTGATGGCGGCGATCTCGGCGTCTCCTCGCGCGCCTCGCGGTGTGCGGATGGGCAGGTCGGCGAGGATCCGGGCAGGGCGCGGGGACAGCAGGATCACGCGATCGCCGAGGCGAACCGCGTCGTTGACGTCATGGGTGACCAATAGCGCTATCATGGATCGGCCGTCCATCAACATGGCAATCTCATCGCGCAGACGGGCGGCGAGGGCGACATCGAGCGAGGCTAGCGGTTCGTCGAGAATGAGCAACTCCGGCTCGACGGCGAAGGCACGGGCGAGCGCAACGCGTCGGGCGAGGCCGAGCGACAATTCGCCGGGAAAATGGTTGCGATGCGCTTTCAGTTCCAGAATTTCGAAGAGCGCTGAAAGCTTCGCTTCATCAGCCTGAGGCGCAACAAGTCGCACATTTTCTTCGACCGACCGCCAGGGCAACAGCCGCGGTTCCTGAAACACGAAGCCGATCCGCGCGCCGGCGGGACGCGAGACGCGCCCTTGAAAGTCGGGGTCGAGGCCGGTGAGAATCCTGAGCATCGTGCTCTTGCCGCAGCCGGATGGACCGACCAATACACCTACCTCTCCGGCATCAAGCGCAAAGGAGACGCCAGCGATCACGTCGTGCTGTTCGCCCGCCGCGCTCTTGAACGTCTTGCTGGCGATATCGACTTCAAGCCGCACGGGGACGCCACCGGGTTAACCGGGCCTCAAACGGCTGCACCAACAAGGTTTCAATGAGAAGCACGATCGCCGCGAAGCTCAGCGAGTAGGCAAGCAATAGCGGAATGTCGAATAGCTGGAATGCCACGCCGATCTCGAAACCAACGCCGTTCGGGCGGCCAAGCAATTCCGCAACAAGGACGATCTTCCAGACCAGGGACAGTCCTGATCGAGCTGCCGCTGCAATATAAGGCGACAGCTGCGGCAAAATGACGTGCCGGAACTTCTTCCAGCGCGGCAACGCAAACACTGTCGCCATTTCGTCAAGCGCAGCGTCCAGGGCACGCGTCCCCTCGCGCAGCGTTACGACAGCGGTCGGGAGCTTGTTGATGGCGATGGCCGCAATGGCGGCGACTTCAGTCAATCCAGCCCAGATGTAGGCGAGCACAATGACCACGAGCGCCGGCAGATTGAGCAGCAGGATCAGCCAGGGGTCGCCGAGCCGATCGGCAAGCCGTACCCGGCCCATCAGGTAGCCGATGGCCGCACCCAGCGCCATCGCCAGCGTGAAGGCGAGCGTCACGCGCGCCAATGTCGCGCCGAGGTGGAAGAACAAGTCACCTGACCGTGCTTCCGCAATCATGACCGCGAGCACGGCGGGAGGAGGCGGCAGCTTCGCATCACCGGCAAACAGCGCGGCAATCCACCAGATCGCGAAGAACATGGCGAATGACAGCAGGCGCGGCACCTCAATCTCCCGGGATCGCGTGATAGAATGTTCCGGAAGCAAGTTCAGGCGCCGGCCCGACAAGTTCGTGGCCGCCGATTCCGGCCAGCACGCGATAGAGAATGCGCGCGTCGGCTTCTTCATCGGCGATCGGGCGACGCGGAATTCCCTCCCGATAGCGATCGCGATAGGCGCGCAAGGTTGCAGCGTCCGGAGCGCCGGTCAGCGGCGCAATTTTTTCCCACTCCGCATCCGAGGTCGACAGGATCTCTTTCGCCGCGCGGGTCATGGCGATGAAGCGGGCAATCTTGTCCTGGTTTGCGTTCGCCCATTTTTCGTCGAAGACATAGCCGATCATCGCGGTGCGGCCTTTGGCACCCAGTTTCGGCAGCAGATCCTCGATGCCGGCGACGCGGCGGAAGCCCTTCGCTTCCAGCACCGCGCAGAAATTCCAGTAATTCAAGGTCGCATCCATTTCGCCGCTCAGCGTCTTCGCAGCCAGCAGCGGTGGCGCGCCGTAGGCGATTGTCGCATCCGATTTCAGGTCGATGCCGCTCTGCTTCAACCATGCCAGCAACAGCAGCCAGTTCTTGTCAATCGGCCCGCCCGCGATGGCGAGCTTGCGGCCCCTGAGATCGGCCAAGCTCTGGATCGGCGATGAAGCAGGGACCATCACGGCGCCGAGCGCGCTCGAATAGGGATAGAATGTCAGTTTGGCGCCAAGGGTGCGCTCGCGCGACACCCAAAGCCAGTCGGTGACCACGATGTCGGCATTCCCGGCGCGAAGCGCAATCTTGCCTGCCTCGGGGCTCGCCAATTCGAGAACCTTGACCGAAAGGTTGGCCTGCTTGTCGAGGCCGTGCTCCCGGATCACCGCAAGTTCCCAGGCGAGTGTGCCGGTCTTCTGCACCGCAACGCGCAAAGCCTCGGCGCTGCAGCAGGTGCCGAGGGAAACCAAAACGATCGTAGCAAACAGCAGGCGAACAAAATGTGTCATGGTGCTTTGCGTGATTTCCTCGAACGTCGGCTTTTCAGCGAACCAGTCATAGCATAGCTTGCACCGTTAGCAGCGGGAGGAAGACGATGACGCCTATCGGATCGCTACGACGTATTGTCGCCGCGTTGATGGCGCTGATGACGATGGTCGTGATTGCGCGCGCCCAGGATTTCAACGATTACCCGACGTCAGCGCGCGTCGAGTACGTTTTCGGTTGCCTGAAGGCGAATGGCGAGACGCGGCAGGCAATCGAGCAATGCTCCTGTTCGATCGATGTCGTGGCTTCGCTCCTGCCTTATGATCGCTATATCACCGCCGAAACCGTGCTCAGCATGTCGCAGGTCCGTGGCGATATGGGGAGCCCGTTCCGCACCTCCGAGCAGGCGGCGGGTGCGCTCAACGAGCTGAGGCGCGCCCAGGCCGAAGCGGAAGTGCGCTGCTTCTGAGCGTCATACGCGCGTCCAGCGTCAAATCCCGGAATCGTCGGCCTTCCATTCTCGTTGGAAGACGTGTCCATTGGTATCCTTTGCCTCGGCGCGGAAGCGTTTGGCGCCATTCGACACGTAGGTGAACCTGATATTGGGATCTTCCGAAATTGAAATGCCGCCTTCCATCGTCAAAACCAGGCTGTCGTCCTGCCAAAGCCGCAGCTCATTGATGAAGAAAGCCGGGACGTAGAGGTGCGTGACCTGGTCCATCTGCAGACCGGAATTGTTGGGATGCCCAATCATGATCTGGGCGTCGCGGACGCCGCTGGCCGGGCCTTCGCCGGCCTTTGCGAATTGTCGGTAGCGCATCTGGCCGAGCCGGCTCTTGGCCTCGTCGGCGTTCTTGGCGGCCGGCGCTGAACAGCCGCCGGACGCCTTCACATAGGTTTTGGCCATGTAGAGCTTGCCGTCGCTGAGTTCGGCCACGGAATGAACGTCGGTGTAATTGTTGACGCGGACACGGGTGGAGATTTCCGACACCCTGGCGTCAGGACCGAGCTGGAATTTTGCCGCCATCGGCGCAGGGTTCTGGTCGATGACCAGCGTAATACTTAGCACCTGACGGCTGTCATCAAGCGAAAGCTTGGTTCGCAAGGTCACCGGAACGATTGCCGCATCCTCAGCCCGGGCCGGCATCTCGATGCCGATCACGTCGCTGCCATCGTTCATCGGACGATTGTTGAAGATATCCTGGACCAGGCCGGGCCAGGGGTCATTTGTCTCGGCCGCGAGCGCCAGCGGCGCGCCAAACAGTAGCAAGGCAGCAACACCGAGCAGGCGGACGAGATATCCAAACATGGTCACCACCTTCACGCGATGGAAGCAACGGACGCAATATAGGGCAATGCGAATCCTATTCCCATTCAATTTCCGAGAATGCTGCGGTTGCGTTGCGGGCGTTGAAGTCGTCGAACAATTGCCATCGGGATCTCTCAGTCCCCGCTGCCGTGCCCGCTGCCGCGATCGGCTCGCCGCGGGCGACCAGCCCGCGTACATCTGAGGCCAACGTCTCGAGATAACGGCGTTCGTCGGCGAGGGCGGCAGGCCATTCGCTCACGGGGCCGTGACCGGGAACCACCCGCTGCGCGGGCAGGGCGCCAAGTTCGCCGATCGTGCGCAGCCAGCCGCGAAGGCTGCCATCCAGCACGGGCGTGTGAGCAAGAAACACGAGGTCGCCCGCGAACAGGGTTGCGGTCTTTTCATCAAGCACCGTGAGGTCGCAATCGCTGTGCGCGGCGGGCCACGCCCGCAAGACGAGCGTCCGTCCGCCGAGATCGAGATTGAGGGTGCCGTCGACGAGCAGCATCGGCGGTACGATGCGGACCTCGCCGATCAGTTGATCGCCCATCGTGCGGCGAAAGGCGTCAAGATAGAATTGTCCGCGCGCGGCCAGCGCTCGCGGCAGGTTAGCATGGCCGACAAAGCTCGTTCCGTCCTGCACGAAGGCGCCGTTACCGAAAACGTGATCGGGGTGGCCGTGGGTATTGATGACGTAGCGGATCGGCTTGTTGGTCCGGGCACGAATGGCCGCCAGCAATTGCCGTCCCTCGTGGAGGCTGCCGCCCGTATCGATCACTGCAACCGCATCGTCGCCAACGACGAATCCGACATTGGCGATCGCGCCGTGATTCTCGCGCGTCATCTGCGCAGTCTGGCCGGTGTGCACGAATACGCCATCCGCAATGGAGTCGACGGGCAACTCCGGTTGCTGCGCGAACGAGGATGACGCCGTAGCGAACATCGCGAGGGGGTGAGCCATATTTCGGCCTCCGTCTCACCACGAAGCGCTGCGGCATTTCCATGCGTCATCGCGGCGATAGTTTGCGTCGCAGCACAGGCAGCGAGTCCGCCACGAAGATTATTCCTGTTGCAGGCCCCAATTGACAAGCATAGCATTTTGCTTGTCTGCGGCTTCAACGGAACTTTGTTCGTCGAGGTCGCTGATGTTATTCCGAAGTTGGCAACCATGGCGGGCCGGAAGTGCAGCAGCTTTCGATGACATATGCCGGACAAAAGCGCTGGCTGGTGGTTTCCATAGCGGCGATCTTCGCCGTGCTGTTCGGGCGCGATGTCGCGTACGCGCAGATCAAGGAAGGCGGCGATCTGTCGATTGAACTCGTCGATCCCAAGGTGCTGCGCGTTTGCGCCGACCCGCACAATTTGCCATTTTCCAACGACAAGGGCGAGGGGTTCGAGAACAAGCTCGCTGAGCTGTTCGCCGAGAAGCTGAACAAGAAACTGGACTACATGTACTTCCCGCAGGCGACGGGCTTCGTCCGGATGACGCTCGGCGCCCATCGTTGCGACGTCATCATGGGCTTCCCGCAGGGAGACGACCTGGTTCAGGGCAGCAATCCCTATTACCGCACCGCCTATGCGCTGGTCGTCAAGAAGGGCAGCGGCCTCGAGGAAGTGACGACGCTGGAAGACGAGCGTCTCAAAGCCAAGCATATCGGCATCGTGGCCGGAACACCGCCTGCCACGAATATGGCGGTCAACGGCCTGATGGCGAATGCCAAGCCATATCACTTGATGGTCGATACCCGTTTGGAGTCGTCAGCGGAGGTGATGATAGCCGACCTGACGTCCGGCAAGATCGACGCCGGCATTCTCTGGGGACCGATGGCGGGCTTCTATGCGAAGAAGGCGAACCCGCCGCTCCAGGTCACGCCGCTCGTGAAAGAAAAGGCAGGCCCGCGATTGGCGTTTCGTATCGGCATGGGGGTGCGGGCGGCCGACCAGAACTGGAAGCGGCAGCTTAATCGCCTGATCCAGGAAAACCAGCCCGCCATCAACAAGATACTGATCGACTTCGGCGTTCCCCTGCTCGACGAGAATGACCGGCCAATCGGCGCGGAGACGGCAACGAAAGCGCCATGAGGGCTATGCTCGCAGGCCTGATCCTTGCGGCATTCCCATTCATCGTCTCGCCACTCGCGCAGGAAAGACCTCCCGAACCCGACGATTACCGCATGGAGGATTACCGCGCGCCGGTTCCTGCAACGCTTGCCGGCGCACGCGTTCTTGTTACCGCGGAGGCGGAATCGATCTGGCAAACGAAGACGGGCGTGTTCATCGACGTCATGCCCCGCGCGCCGAAACCGCCAAATCTTCCGCAAGGCACGATCTGGCGTGACAAGCCACGGCTTAACATTCCGGGTAGCATATGGCTGCCGGACACCGGCTACGGGAAGCTTGCGGCTGTGACGGAAGACTATCTGCGGCGCGGCTTGGTTCGTGCGACGGCCGGCAACATGGCCGCGCTGATTGTGGTTTACTGCCAGGCCGATTGCTGGATGTCCTGGAACGCGGCGAAGCGAATTCTGTCGTATGGCTATACCAGCGTGGCCTGGTATCTGGAAGGAACTGACAGTTGGGAGCAGGCCGGCTTGCCGCTGACTGAATCGCGGCCGGAGCCGCGGGCAGATGAGGGGATCGCATCGCCGCGTTAGCGGCTATTCGATCTCCTGCTGAATCGTTCGTCCGAGCGCGAACAGCCGTTGGTCGATTGCCGTCGGAACCTCGCAGACGAACTTGATGACATTCCGTCGGTCCTCGAAGATGCGCGTCTGCCAGACGAGCTGATTGCCGAGCTCGTCGACCTTGGTCTGGTCGCGCGGCGTTTCACCCTGCAGCGCCTGCAAGGCCAGCGTGTCGGCGCGGATCTTGTCCGCCGCCTCGCGTTGCTTGCGGGTGACGCGTTCCAGCCCGTTCATCACCTGGGAGCGTTGGGCATTGAGCGATTCGAACAGGCCGGAAAACAGCAGTTTTCCGCTGGCAGTCTTGTCGGCTGCACCGTTCAGATATTCCGTGATCGCCTTTTGCGCTTCCTCGAGCGGGATCCGCCTTGCCGCGAGCCGCGCGACCAGTGTGCTGACGTTGGGATTGTCCTTCCATTTGCCGGCGACGTCGTCGAGCGGCGGGCCCGCCCACACCGCGGCTAGCGAAATCTCGGGCACCTTGGCCTGGGTGCACGGCCAGTCCGGATAACGGGGATCGGCGGCATGGCAGAAGGCCGTCGTCACCGTAACGGCGAGCAATGCCGCGATCGCGATTCGATGTTTCATGTCTCGCCTCCGGCCGGCCCACGGCGGATCAGGCCGCGCGAGGGATCGTAGGCCAGGATCGCACCGACCATGAAGACGATCGTGCAGCCTCCGACGACCGCGAGCGCGATCCAGTTGATCTGTCCGTATAGCGCAAAACGTATCAGCTCCACGGCATGCGTGAACGGATTGAACAGGCAGACATAGTAGAGCATCGGGCTGCTTTCGAGGATGCGCCACAGCGGATAGAGCGCTGACGAAGCGAAGAACATCGGAAAGATGACAAAGTTCATCACGCCTGCAAAGTTCTCGAGCTGCTTGATGCCGGAAGAGATCAGCATCCCCAGCGCGCCGAGCATCAGGCCTGAGAGGACCAGCGCCGGCAGCACCGTGAGATAGCCGGCCGGCGGCGGCGCAATGTCCCAGAACCAGGCAATCAGCAGGAAGGCGTAGACCTGAAGCAGCGAGACCGCGGTTCCCGCCAGAAGCTTGCAGGACAAGAGAAACCAGCGCGGCAGCGGGCTCACCAGCAAGGTCCGCATATTGCCCATCTCGCGGTCGTAGACCATCGAGAGCGAGGACTGCATGCCGTTGAAGAGCTGGATCATCGCCATCAGGCCGGGCGCGATGTAGACCTCATACAGGATGTAGGTTTCGTAGGGCGGGATGATGGAGAGGCCGAGCACCTGGCGGAAGCCGGCGGCGAAGATGAACAGCCACACCAGCGGCCGCACCAGAGCCGAGATGAAGCGTTCGCGCTGATGCAGGAAGCGAAGCGCCTCGCGCCACACAATGCCGTTCAGGCAGGTGAGATATTCGGCGACCGAGAAGCCGCTCCGGCTTGGCGTGATGGTTGTCGAGGTCATGACGGAGCGTCTCCGCTCGGTCCGGCGGAGCCGGTCAATCGCATGAACGCCGTGTTGATGTCGCTACCCCCGGCCTCCGCGATCACGCGCGGTGCCTTGCCTTTGGCCAATACCCGACCCTGATGCAGGACAACGAGATCATCGTTTGCGCCGATCTCGTCGAACAGATGCGTCGCCCACAGCACGCTTATTCCCTGTTCGGCCACGAGTTGGCGGACGTGGTTGAGAATGTCGGCGCGCGCCTTGACGTCGAGGCCGACGGTTGCCTCGTCGAGTAGGAGCAGGCGCGGCCGGTGCAATAGCGCCCGCGCGATTTCCAGTCGCCGCATCTGGCCGCCGGAGAGATCGCGCACTTTGCTGCCGGCGCGGTCAGCAAGGCCGATGCGCGTCAGCACCTCGTGGCTGCGCGCACGGGCGTCGCGCCTGCCGATGCCGTGCAGGGCGGCGTGATAGAGCAGGTTCTGCGTCACCGAGAGGTCAAGATCGAGGGTGCGGGGCTGAAACACCACGCCGAGCAGCCGCAATGCTTCGCCGGGGGTGCGTGCGATGTCATGGCCGAAAATTCCGATTCGTCCGTGCTGGATTCCGAACAGTCGCGTGATCAGTGAGAACAGCGTGCTCTTGCCGGCGCCGTTCAGGCCGAGCAACGCCGTGAAACTTGCCGGTGCGACGGAAAAGCCGATGTCGATTAGCGCGCGCCGAGCGCCATAGGAATGGCTGACGCCGTCGATCGACAATGCCGGCGTCTCCATGGCGTCGGGCCGGGAAGGGATGTCCCGCGTACCCTGACCGGACGAATATGCGTCAGTGGCCGTCATGGTTGTGCAATCGTGATACCCCAGGGTAGTTCGCCGACCTGGATCGTCTTGATGACCTTTTGCGCGGCGACGTCGATCACAGAGACGTCGTTCGATACGCCATTGGTAGTCAGCAAATATTTCTCATCCGGGGTGAATGCCATATGCCAGACCCGCTGTCCCACCAGCAGATATTTCGTGACCTTGTGGCTGGCGACATCGACCACCGCGACGCGGTTGGCGGGGCCTAGCGCGACGAAGGCGGTCTTGCCGTCCTTGGTCATGCCGATGCCGACCGGCTGGATGGCTTCGCTCCGAAGCCCGGGAATCTCGAATGTGATCTTCTTGGTCACCTCCCGCTTGACCGGATCGATCACCGAAACGGTGCCGCCGATCTCCGACGATACCCATACTTCGGAGTTGTCGCGCTTGAACTCGGCGTAGCGTGGGCGCGCATCGACCAGCACATTGGCGACGATCTGGCGCGTCGCGGTGTCGATGAAATGCGCCATGTTGGTGGTCTCGGACGTATTGATCAGGATCTTGCCGTCCGGGCTGATGGCCATGCCTTCCGGCTCGACGCCGACCTGGATGTCGCCGAGACGGGAGCGCTTCTCGACGTCGATGATGGTCACCGTATTGTCGTTCTCGTTGGCGACGTAAAGTATCTTGCCGTCAGCATCGAGAGCGAACAGTTCGGGATCTGGTCCAGAGGGCAGGGTATCGACGACTTCCTGCTTGGCCACGTCGATGACCTGAATGCTGTCGTCGTCGCCGACGGCGACGAACACGAACTTGCCGTCCCGCGTGAACTCGATGCCGCGCGGCCGCTGACCGACCTTGATGGTCTTGATGACAGACCAGTTGTTCGTATCGATCACCGATACGGTGTTGCTCTTCTCGTTAGAGACATAGGCGATGAAGGCCGATGCGGGGCTCGCCGCCGCGAGCCAGAGGGCGATTCCGGAAATCAGGCAGTGACGCCACATGCGCAATCTCTTTCTCCTCAACGCAATTTGCATTTCGTTTCCGGCCGATCGGCGCCAAGCGTGTCGAGCTCGGACACCTGATGCAGGAATCCCTCTTGCGGCGAAACCGAGACCACCATGCGTCCATCGACCAGCAGGATCGGCTGGCGAAGCTGCAGGTTCCAGTCCCGCAATGTCAACCGCCGGCCCTTGAACGCCGCAATGGAAAAATCGGGCCCCTTGAGGAAATTCGATATCGGCTTGGAATCGCCGGACTTCGTGCGCGACGTCGCTTCACCGATCATGCGCGCTGCCGTCCACGCTTGCATGTCCAATGCGGTCATGTGTCGCGAGTTCAACTTTACAAACCGGTTTTGAATCTGGATCGCGCCCCATTGATCCTGCGCGGCATGCCAGCTGGTCGGAACGAGGCCTGCGGAGCCGGCGACCGGCCGCGGGTCCCAGGTGCGGTAGGGCAGGTAGGACGCGAACACCTCGCTCTCGTCAGCGGCAACGAGGACGTCATAGGCCGGCGCCTGCTGGGTGAAGGTCGGCATTTGCCGCTGGATCAGGGTGACGCCGCTGTCGGTGCGGCGGGCACCGCCGGTGTCCTCAAAAGTTCGTTCCTGAACGATCTTGGCGCCGAAGCGCGTGGCGGCGCGGCGCAAGGCGTCGGCAAAGAGCTTGTCCTGATCATGCGAGCCGACGACGAACAGCCAGCGCTTCCACTGCTTCCACACCAGATACTGGGCGAGCGCATCCGCTAGCATCGAGCGTGCCGGCGCGACATGGATGACGTTCGCGCGGCAATCCTGCTCGCGCAACCGATCGTCGATGGCGCCGGCGTTCAACAGCAGCGTTCCGCGATCGCGAAGCGCGTCAGCGGCCTTCAGCAGATCGTCCGCCGGGAGGTCGGCAATGATGAAGCCGGTGCGCTCGGCAAGCGTCGCCGCGGCTTTCGCGACGTCTTCGTTGTCCTTGAGCCGGACCTCTTCGAGCGTGAAGCGCTGGTTGAGGAATTTGCCCGTGGTGTTGTTGTCCTCGACGGCAAGACGGGCGCCGGCCACGCCATCGTTTTCGGCCGGCAGCTCGACGAGCGACAATTTCGCTTTCACGCCGGCGCGGCCGAGATAGCCGATGCCGATCTCGATGGGGTCGGCCGCGAGCACGGGGGCAGCCGCGACGCTCAAGCCGATCGCAGCGACCAACCATCGGATCATGGCTTCTCCCTAAAAGGTCTTCTCGACTTCGCGCTATGGAAGACCGTTAGCTTGAACCATGACCGAATTGTTTCGGCTTGCAACTCAATTCTGTTGCGCGGGCATCAGCCTTTCAGGCGTGCGGCATGCCAACGCAGATGATCGCCCATGAACGTGGAGATGAAGTAGTAGCTGTGGTCGTAGCCGGGCTGCCGGCGCAAGGTAAGGGGTATCTTGACCTTCTCGCATGCGCTTTGCAGCAGTTCGGGACGGAGCTGTTCCGTCAAAAACTGATCGGCATCGCCGTAGTCGACCAGTAGATCCGGCAGCCTGGCACCGTCCTCGATCAAGGCTACCGCATCGTGCTTGCGCCATGCTTGCCGGTCGGTGCCGAGATAACCGCCGAGCGCCTTGATGCCCCATGGCACCTGCGAGGGAGCGACGATCGGCGCGAATGCGCTGGCCGCGCGGTAGCGACCCGGATGGCGCAACGCGACTGTCAGCGCACCGTGGCCGCCCATGGAATGACCAAAAATGGATTGCCGAGCAGGATCGACGGGAAACTTGTCAGCGACCAGCTTCGGCAGTTCTTCCGTCACGTAGCTCCACATGCGGTAATTGCGGGCGAACGGCTCTTGTGTCGCATCGACATAGAAGCCGGCGCCAAGCCCGAAGTCATAGGCATTGCCGGGATCGCCGGGCACGCCTTCGCCGCGCGGGCTGGTATCGGGCGCAACGAAGATCAATCCAAGTTCGGCGCAGGCGCTGCGGAATTCGCCTTTCTCCGTCACGTTGGCATGGGTGCAGGTCAGGCCGGAAAGATACCAGACCACCGGCAGCCTGGCGCCGGCGGCGTGCGGAGGGATATAGACCGAGAAGGTCATGTCGGTGCGTGTTTCGCCGCTGGCATGTCGATA